>NZ_JBEZHM010000060.1:0-45128 GCF_040650575.1 Streptomyces sp. NPDC048659
GGGGGGCGGGGGGGGGGGGGGTGGTGCGGGAGCCGGGGGGGCGCCCCGCCCGCCCGGTGGTACTCTTTCTTGGGGGGGGGGGGTTTTTGGGGGGGGGGGGGGGGCCCCCCCCCCCCCCCGCTGCGGGTCAACCTCAAGTGCGACCCGGACGACGCCGTACGGCTCCGCGAGGAGCACCCGGCGATCGCCCCCGGCTACCACATGAACAAGCGGCACTGGAACACCGTGACCGTCGGCGAACTCCCGGACCGGCTGGTCCGGGAGCTCGTCGAGGACTCGTACGACCTGGTGGTCGCCGGTCTCCCCAAGGCGGTACGGCTCCGGCTCGACCGCCCCTGAGTCACCGGCGGCGCAGCCCGAGGCCGACCACCACGGCCGCGCCGAGCACGATCGCCGCGTCCAGCGCGATCACCGTGCGGACGCCCCCGTACAGGTCCCCGCCCGTGGTGGCGAGCACGCCGAGCAGCGGGATGCCGACCGTGATGCCGACCTGCTGGGTCGTGGTCACCAGGCCGGTCGCCAGCCCCTGCTCCTCGTCCGGCACGCCCGAGGTGACGGTCACGCCGTACGAGATGATCGCGCCCAGGTGGCACATCGAGGCCAGCGAGACGAAGACGGTGGCCAGGATCGCGCCGGAGGAGGCGCCGATGCCGAGCACCGCCGCCGTGAACAGGCCCTGCGCGGCGAGCGAGACCACCAGGGTGCGGCGGGCGCCGAAGCGGCCGATCACCTTCGGGGCGACCGAGCCCGCGAACACCGACAGCAGGCCCTGGACGCCGAAGACCAGACCGGTCAGGAAGCCGGAGAGGCCCAGCGTCTCCTGGAGGTACAGGGTCAGCACGAAGACGACCGTCGACATCATCGAGAACGTGACGAGCCCGCCGATGTTGCCGAAGGCGACCGTGCGGCGCCGCAGCATCGGCAGCGACACCAGCGGGGCGGAGCTGCGGGACTCGACGACCACGAACGCCGTCAGCAGGCCGATGCCCGCGACCAGGGTGACCAGCACGTCCGCGCCGCCGAAGCCGCGCTCGGCCGCCGTCGACAGGGCGTAGATCAGCGAGAGCAGACCGCCGGTGACGGTCACCGCGCCCGGCACGTCCAGCTTCGGGCGCTCCGGGGTGCGCGACTCGGGCAGCAGGCCCGGCGCCAGCGGCAGCACGATCAGGCTGAACAGGGTGAGCAGGCCCATGGTGGAGCGCCAGCCCAGCGTGTCGGTCATGACCCCGCCGAGCACCATGCCGACGGTGAAGCCCAGCGACAGCAGCGTGCCGGAGATGCCGAGCGCCCGGTCGCGCTGCGGGCCCTCGGGGAAGGTGGTGGTCAGCAGCGACATGCCGGTCGGCACGATCATCGCCGCGCCCAGGCCCTGGAGGGCGCGCCCGGTGAGGAAGGACGCCGGGTCCCAGGCGAGCGTGGCCAGCAGGGAGGCGGCGCCGAACAGCGCGAGCCCGGTGAGGAAGAGGCGCTTGCGCCCGTAGAGGTCGCCGAGGCGGCCGGACAGCAGCAGGAAGCCGCCGGACGGCAGCGCGAAGGCGGTGACCGCCCACTGGAGGGCGGCGGGGCTGAGGCCGAGGTCGGCGCCGAGCACCGGCAGCGCCACGTTCAGGACGGAGAAGTCGAGCGCCACCATGAACTGGGCGGCGCACAGCACGATCAGGATGAGCCGGGCGCGGCCCGAGAGCCCCGGGGCGGCGGGCGTGGGCGCGGGCGAGGGCGCGGGAGTCTTGGTGTTCCGGTGGGACGGGGGAGAGTCCGGAGAGGTCGTTGTTGCCATGCCCACGACTCTCGTGGCTCGGGAACAACCGTGGGGAGCGGGTACTTATCCTGTTGGTCGCACCACCAGGCAGCCCGGGGGAGGAAGCACACGTGGCCACGCCACTGGAGAGCATCGAGGCCAAGTCGCACCGGCTGGGCGAGCTCCGCGAGTTCCTGATGAGCCGTCGGGCCCGGGTCACCCCCGCCGAGGTGGGCCTCCCGGACGGCGGGGCGCGCCGCCGCACCCCGGGGCTGCGCCGCGAGGAGGTCGCGGTCCTCGCCGGGGTCGGGGTCTCCTGGTACCAGTGGCTGGAGCAGGGGCGGGACATCACCGTGTCGCCGCAGGTCCTGGACTCGGTGGCGCGGGTGCTGCGGCTCAGCCCGGTCGAGCGGCGGCACCTGTACGTGCTGGCCGCGCTCAACCCGCCGGCGCCGGAGCTCGCCCCGGAGGACCGGGACATGTGCCACGGGCTGCGGCGGCTGATCGACACGTGGATGCCGTTCCCGGCGCACATCATGGACCAGTACTGGAACACCGTGATGTACAACGACGCGGCGTCGATCGTGCTGGGGATGCGGCCGGAGATCGTGCAGAACTGCCTGATCGCCTTCTTCACCGACCCGATCTACCGGGTGCGTTCGCCGCGCTGGTGCGAGCTGGCGCCGAAGGTCGTCGCGCAGTTCCGCTCGGCCTGCTCGGAGTGCCCCGACGACGAGGGCTTCCGCGAGGTGGTCGAGGAGGCGAAGGCGGTGAGCGAGGAGTTCGCCGCGCTGTGGGAGCGGCGGGACATCCTGCCGGGCGGGCAGAACCGCAAGGAGATGGAGCACCCGCTGGTCGGCCCGCTGGTGGTGGAGGCCACCCAGCTGCGCGTGCCGGCCCGCCCGGACCTGGTGATCGTGCTGCACACCCCGCTGGCCGAGGCGGACACGGCGGCGAAGCTGGAGTGGCTGGTGTCCCCGGAGGGCCGCCGGGGCGCGATGTACCCGGTCGCGGGCTGACGCCCGGCGGGCGGGACGTTCGCCGAGGGCGCACAGAGCCGGCCGGGGGTCCGGACCTATCCTCGGATCATGACACTCAACCGCGAGCACGACGACCTCGGCGCAGAGGACCTCAAGATCATCACGCTGGCGCGCAGCGCCCGCGCCCGCAACGGGGTGCCGGAGGGTGCGGCGGTACGCGACGAGACCGGCCGCACGTACGTCGCGGGGACGGTCGAGCTGGCGTCGCTCAAGCTCAGCGCCCTGCAGACCGCGGTCGCCATGGCCGTGGCGAGCGGCGCGCGGTCGCTGGAGGCGGCGGCCCTCGTCTCCGCCGCCGAGGCCGCGTCCGACGCGGACCGCGCGGCGGTGCGGGACCTGGGCGGCCCGGAGACGCCGGTGCTGCTGGCCGGTACGGACGGGCGCCTCAAGGCGGCGGTCTCCGCGGGCTGAGCCCGTACGCGCGTGACACGCGTACGGGGGTGAAGCCCGGACGCGTGGGAAGAGAGGGGAACCCGGTGCGCGGTGCGCGCCGGGTTCCTTGCGCGTTTGTGAAGGATCAACGGAACGTCTCTTGCCTTCCCCGCCCCGGTGCGCCTCAATATCAGCCATCGGTCCAACGGACCGTCAGATCTCCTCGCAGACGCAGTGTCCGCACCCCTGCGTTCGTCATCGGAAGGGGCTGGACCTCGTCATGAGAAGCAGAAGCACCGTAGGGATCACGGCGGCGATCGGCGGCGTGCTCGCCGCCGGAGCCCTCGCGTTCGCGCCGGGCGCCTACGCGGTGTCCCCCGGCTCGGCCACCGCGACCTACGACTGCGGGTCCTGGGGCGGCGGCGGTGCCACCCTCACGGCCACGCAGACGGGCACCGCCGCGACGATCACGATCACCTCGGCGGTGAAGACGCCGATCGCGGTCGGCAAGGACACCATCAACTCCACCCTGACCCTGGCCAAGGCGGGCGGCGGGACCCGGGTGTTCACCGGGACCAAGAACCCGGCGATCCCGATGAACGGCTCGGTCACCATGGGCCCGCTGAGCGCGACCGTCGCCTCCGGCGACAGCCTCAACTCGTACTTCGCGGGCACGGCGCTCAAGATGGTGATCTTCGGTGTCACCGTCAACTGCGACGCGCTCACCTCGCAGTCCCCGGGGCCCTTCGTCTTCAGCTGAGCCCCCTCTCCCGCACGGCCGACCGGTGCCGCCTTGGGCGGTGCCGGTCGTTCCTGTGTCCGGACGGCTCTGACCTGCGGAAATCAGGGAATCCCGTGATCTTGACAGTATCTGATGGGTCATCAGTCGGTGTTTTTCGATTCCATTGACTTCTCTCGGCCCGCAGCCGTCAATGGCGCCCTCTCATCCCTCAGGAGGGGACCCACATGGCATTCGAACAAAGCCGCGCGGCGGCCCGAAGACGACGCCGCTGGGCGGCCGTCCTCGGCGCCACCGCGCTCGCGCTCACCGCCGGGGGCGTGCTCGCCGCCCCCGCCGGGGCCACCTCGACCTCCGTGCCGGTGCAGTTCGGCACCCACTGCGTGCCGCCGCCGATCGCGGGCATCCCGCCGATCGACGGCACCACCACGGCCCAGATCACCGTCGACAACGCGGTGCCCAAGGTCGGCGACACGGTCACCGTCACCTACACGGTCACCAAGCCCGCCGCCTCCAACCCGGTGGACCTCGCCCTCCCGGCCGACATCATGACCCCGAGCGGCAAGGTCACCCTCGGCGGCGCCCAGACCGGCGCGGTCACCGTCACCGGCCCCAAGAAGAACCCGCCCGTCCCGGGCAAGGGCTCGTTCCCGGCGTTCTCCATGACCGGCACGTTCAAGGTCACCGCGCCCGGCGACATCACCCTCGCGCCCGGCGACTACAACATCCACACCAGCTACATCATGGAGCTGGACACCCCCTGTACGGTCGCGAGCGCGCCCGTCTCCGAGACGGTCACCGCCAGCCCGCAGCCCGGGGCCAACGAGCGCGCACTGGAGCTCGGCACCCCCTCCGGGGCGCCCGGCGTCCGCGTCACCGTCTCCGGCACCAAGTTCACCCCGCTCGCCGAGGTCACCGTCGTCGGCCGCTCCGGCGCCGCCGAGACCGCCGACCGGATGACCGTCACGACCGACAGCGAGGGCGCCTTCGCGGCCCGCCTCAAGGTCAACGACAAGGCGACCACCGGGATCGTGGCCTACGAGGGCGCGGCCTGGGACCCGGCCAAGGGCGCGGGACCCGTCGCCTACCAGGTCATCGACGACACCCCGACCCCGCCGAACAGCCAGAAGCTCACGGCCACGGTCAAGGCCGGCGAACTGTCGATGACCCAGGCCGGCGACGCCGTACAGCTCTCGGCCGTCGACTTCGGCCAGGGCGGCGCCGCCACCGGACCCCTCCAGACGGTGACGGTCAAGGACTTCCGCGGCGGCCCCGCGGGCTGGTCCCTGACCGGCAAGGTCACCGACTTCACCGGGCCGGGCGGGGCCATCGGCGCCGACAAGCTGAGCTGGACGCCGTCCTGCACCACCAAGGCGGGCAGCCCCAGCACCTGCGCCCCCGGCACCGCCGGACCCGTCGGCGCGGCCGGCGCCACCCTCGCCTCCACGCCCAACGGGGCGCTCACCGGCGGCGAGTTCACCATCGACGCGGGGCTCTCCCTCGACGTCCCGGCGTTCACGGCGCCCGGCGGTTACGCGGGCGTGCTCACGCTGACGCTGTCCTGACCGCCCGACGGGCCGGCCGCGCACCCGGCCGGCCCGTCGTCCACTTCCCGAGGGGTCCGCACCCGTGCGCCAGCCGTACGTCTTCCTCCTGAGGGTCCTCCGCGGCCTGAGCCTCCTGAGCCTCCCGCTCGCCGTCCTGCTGCTCGGCGGGCCCGCCGCCGCGCCCGCCGCCGCCGCCGAGAACGGCGAGTGGGCCGTCTACCCGGCCGCCTCGCAGCTCGGCAGCCGCCCGTACTTCTACCTCTCCGCCGACCCCGGCGGCACCGTCGGCGACCAGGTCACCGTCGCCAACAAGACCGCCGCCCCGCTGAGCTTCCTGCTGTACGGGGCGGACGCCTACAACACCGAACGCGACGGCGGCTTCGCCGTGCGCACCCGGCAGGAGAAGCAGACCGGCGCCGGCGCCTGGATCAAGCCCGCCCGAGACCGGGTCACCGTCCCGCCGCACTCCGCCGTCACCGTCCCGTACACCCTGACCGTGCCCGCCGACGCCGAGCCCGGCGACCACCCCGGCGCCGTCGTCGCCCTCGACGAGCGGATCGCGAAGGGCTCCGGCGGCTCCGTCGCGCTCGGCGTGCAGCGCGCGGTCGGGGCCAGGGTCTACCTCCGGGTCGGCGGCCCCACCGTGCCCGCCCTCGGCGTCGAGGACGTCACCCTGCGCCAGGACCGGCCGCTCGTGCCCGGCGCCGGGACCAGCACCGCCGTCGTCTCGTACACCCTGCACAACCGCGGCAACGTCACCCTCAGCCCTAGGGTCGCCCTCAAGGCCCAGGGGCTCTTCGGGCGCACCCTGCTCGCCCGCGACCTGGACCGGCTCCCCGCCGAGCTGCTGCCCCGGCAGAAGATCCGGCTCACCGAGCGGTGGACCGGCTCCCCGCAGCTCGACTGGGGCGAGCTGACCCTGACCGCGACCGCCAAGGGCGTCCGGGAGTCCGCCGGGGTCTCCTTCCTGGCCCTGCCCTGGCTGCCCCTCGCGGTGCTCGTCGCCGGGGGCACGGCGGGTGTCCTGGGGCTGCGGATCCGGCGGCGCCGGACGCCGAGTACGTGAGGCGGCCGTCCATCGGGGAGAATGGCCCCCATGAGCGCTCGTACTGATGAGAACACCGTCCCCCACCGGGCCGGCTTCGCCTGCTTCGTCGGCCGCCCCAACGCGGGCAAGTCCACCCTCACGAACGCTCTGGTCGGCCAGAAGGTGGCCATCACCTCCAACCGCCCCCAGACCACCCGGCACACCGTCCGGGGCATCGTGCACCGCCCCGACGCCCAGCTGATCCTGGTCGACACCCCGGGCCTGCACAAGCCGCGCACCCTGCTCGGCGAGCGGCTCAACGACGTCGTGCGCACCACCTGGGCCGAGGTCGACGTGATCGGCTTCTGCCTGCCCGCCGACCAGAAGCTCGGCCCCGGCGACCGCTTCATCGCCAAGGAGCTCGCCGAGATCAAGAAGACGCCCAAGGTCGCGATCATCACCAAGACCGACCTGGTCGACTCCCGGACCCTCGCCGAGCAGCTGATCGCGATCGACCAGCTCGGCAAGGAGCTGGGCTTCGAGTGGGCGCAGATCGTGCCCGTCTCGGCCGTCGGCGACAAGCAGGTGCAGCTCGTCGCCGACCTGCTGATCCCGCTGCTGCCGGAGTCCCCGCCGCTCTACCCGGAGGGCGACCTCACCGACGAGCCCGAGATGGTCATGGTCGCGGAGCTCATCCGCGAGGCGGCGCTCGAAGGCGTACGGGACGAGCTGCCGCACTCCATCGCGGTCGTCGTCGAGGAGATGATCCCGCGCGAGAACCGCCCGGCGGACCGGCCGCTGCTCGACATCCACGCCAACGTGTACATCGAGCGCCCCAGCCAGAAGGGCATCATCATCGGCCCCAAGGGCAGCCGCCTCAAGGAGGTCGGCATGAAGTCGCGCAAGCACATCGAGGCGCTGCTCGGCACCCCGGTCTTCCTCGACCTGCACGTGAAGGTCGCCAAGGACTGGCAGAGGGACCCGAAGCAGCTCAGGAAGCTGGGCTTCTAGGTCCCGGGGCCATCGGGCGCGCGGGCGGGCGCGCGGCTACGCGCCCTCCTTCAGGACGAGCTGGATCAGCTCGCGCTGCTCGTCGGTGAGGTGCGGATCGGCCCACCGCACCGTCCGCCCGTCGATGGTGATCTCGTAGTGGAAGCCGTCCGGGACCCCGCGGCCCTCGGGCGGCGGCGGGGCGTCGAGGGCCTCCCGGGCCAGCGAGCGCAGCCGCTCGCTGTCGGGCCTGCCCTCGGTGTCCACCTCCGCCGACCTGACGATCCCGGCGAAGCCCCCTGTGCGTACGACGCGAATCCTCATGGGGTCCTGTCTACCGCAGCCTCAGCGGCCGGACACCCCGACGGCCGCCCAGGCGTCCGTGACGGCCTTCAGCTCCTCGCCCTCGCCGTAACGGGCCCGCGCCGCCGCCACCGTGGCCGCCGCGAAGTCCTTGAACGTGGCCTCCGCGTCGAGCGTGCCGCCGGTCACCGTGTCGTACCAGATCCGCCCGGCCCGCTCCCAGGCGTTGCCGCCGAGGGCGGTGGCGGCCAGGTAGAAGGCGTGGTTGGGGATGCCCGAGTTGATGTGCACGCCGCCGTTGTCCGCGTGGGTGCGCACATAGCCGTCCATCGTGGCCGGCTGCGGGTCCTTGCCGAGGACGTCGTCGTCGTACGCGGTGCCCGGCTCCTTCATCGAGCGCAGCGCCACGCCCCGGTCGACGGCGGGGCCGAGCAGCCCGGCGCCGATCAGCCAGTCGGCCTGCTCGGCGCTCTGCCCGAGCGCGTACTGCTTGACGAGGGTGCCGAAGACGTCGGAGACCGACTCGTTGAGCGCGCCCGACTGCCCGTAGTAGGCGAGGTTCGCGGTGTGCTGGGTGACGCCGTGGGTGAGCTCGTGGCCGATGACGTCGACCGGCAGGGTGAAGTCGAGGAACAGCTCGCCGTCCCCGTCGCCGAACACCATCTGCTCGCCGTCCCAGAAGGCGTTGTCGTACTTCTCGTCGTAGTGGACGCTCGCGACCAGCGGCAGGCCCGCGCCGTCGATGGACTCGCGGCCGTAGACGTTCTTGAAGAGGTCGTAGGTGGCGCCGAGGCCCGCGTAGGCGCGGTTGGCGGTGGCGTCGTCGACCGGGGCCTCGCCCTCGCCGCGGACCCGGTCGCCCGGCAGCCGCGTGCCGTGGTGGGCGTCGTAGATCGTGCGCCGGGCGCCGGTCTCCCCGGTGCCGGAGCCCTCGGGCGCGGGGGCCGGCGGGGCCAGCAGCCGGCGGGCGGTGCGGTGGGCGGCGTCGGTCACCAGGGTCCGCCGGGCCGACTCCGCGATCGCCGGGTCGTCGGACTGCGCCAGCCGCTCCAGGAGGTGGGGCGGCACGATCGTGCAGAAGTGGGGTGTCATGACGAAAATGTGGCACTGCGTGGTGTGGGTGTCACGAGCCGCGACCATGATTGGCGAAATGGAGTGATGGGTCACCTTTCCCTGTTGACGCGGACCCCGTCCCGCATACTGAAACGGGACGTCCGCCTCCGCCGGGCTGGGCTATGGTGACGCACATCATGCGTTTCGGGCTGCTTCTCCTTAGCTGCCGCGGCGAGGGCCTGTAGTCGTAGGCCGACCCCCTCCCCGCGGGTTTCGGTGTTGCGTTCGACAGTCGGCCGTCCTTCTTGATGGACCCGAGGAGCCCTACGCAATGTCCCAGTCGCCGTTCGTCAGCCGTCCGACGCCCGTCACCACCGCGACGCACACCCAGAAGCCGTCCGGGATGCCCGTGCACAAGTACGGGCAGTACGAGGCCGTCGAGATCCCCGACCGCACCTGGCCCGACCGCCGCATCACCAAGGCGCCGCGCTGGCTCTCCACCGACCTGCGCGACGGCAACCAGGCCCTGATCGACCCGATGAGCCCGGCCCGCAAGCGCGAGATGTTCGACCTGCTGGTCCGCATGGGCTACAAGGAGATCGAGGTCGGCTTCCCGTCCTCCGGCGAGACGGACTTCGCCTTCGTCCGCTCGATCATCGAAGAGGGCGCGATCCCGGACGACGTCACCATCTCCGTACTGACCCAGGCCCGCGAGGACCTGATCGAGCGGACCGTGGAGTCGCTGAAGGGCGCCCACCGCGCCACCGTCCACCTGTACAACGCCACCGCGCCCACCTTCCGCCGGGTCGTCTTCCGCGGCTCCAAGGAGGACATCAAGCAGATCGCCGTCGACGGCACCCGCCTGGTGATGGAGTACGCGGAGAAGCTGCTGGGCCCGGAGACCACCTTCGGCTACCAGTACAGCCCGGAGATCTTCACCGACACCGAGCTGGACTTCGCGCTGGAGGTCTGCGAGGCGGTCTGCGACGTCTGGCAGCCCGGCCCCGGCCGCGAGATCATCCTCAACCTGCCCGCCACCGTGGAGCGTTCGACACCCTCCACGCACGCGGACCGCTTCGAGTGGATGTCCCGCAACCTGACCCGCCGCGCCTACGTCTGCCTGTCCGTGCACCCGCACAACGACCGCGGCACGGCCGTGGCGGCGGCCGAGCTGGCGGTCATGGCCGGCGCCGACCGCATCGAGGGCTGCCTGTTCGGCCAGGGCGAGCGCACCGGCAACGTCGACCTGGTGACCCTGGGCATGAACCTGTTCAGCCAGGGCGTCGACCCGCAGATCGACTTCTCGCAGATCGACGAGGTCCGCCGGACCTCCGAGTACTGCAACCAGATGGAGGTCCACCCGCGCCACCCCTACGCGGGCGACCTGGTCTACACCGCCTTCTCCGGCTCCCACCAGGACGCCATCAAGAAGGGCTTCGACGCCATGGAGGCCGACGCGGCCGCGAAGGGCGTCACCGTCGACGACATCGAGTGGGCCGTCCCGTACCTGCCCGTCGACCCCAAGGACGTCGGCCGCTCCTACGAGGCCGTCATCCGGGTCAACTCGCAGTCCGGCAAGGGCGGCATCGCGTACGTCCTGAAGAACGACCACAAGCTGGACCTGCCCCGCCGGATGCAGATCGAGTTCTCCCGGATCATCCAGGCGAAGACCGACGCCGAGGGCGGCGAGGTCACCCCGGCGCAGATCTGGTCCGTCTTCCAGGACGAGTACCTGCCCAGCCAGGACGGCGCCGCGGCCCGCTGGGGCCGCATCCAGCTGCGTTCCGGCCAGTCCACCTCCGACACGGACGGCACCGACACCCTGAAGGTCGAGGCGGTCGTCGACGGCGTCGAGACGGTCCTGACCGGCTCCGGCAACGGCCCGATCTCCGCCTTCTTCGCCGCCCTGCAGGCGGTCGGCGTGGACGCCCGGCTGCTGGACTACCAGGAGCACACGATGAGCGAGGGAGCCTCCGCGCAGGCCGCCTCGTACATCGAGTGCGCCATCGACGGCAAGGTCCTGTGGGGCATCGGCATCGACGCCAACACCACCCGCGCCTCGCTGAAGGCGGTCGTGTCGGCGGTGAACCGCTCGGCGCGCTGACCCTCCGACCGGGCCGCTGCCCCGCATCCCACCCGGGGCGCGGGGCAGCGGCATGTGTGAGCTCGGTCACGGTTTCAGGTTCACTTAAGGAAGAAGCTGCCGACATGTCGGAATCGGTGTCATATCAGGTGAGTTGACGCCACATCAGCGCATGGCGGAAGGTCGGCTCGTCCACTCGGACCGTCCACTCGGACACCCTCCCCGCACTCCTGACCTGGAGCTCCCATGCGCACGCCCGCTGCCGTGGCCGCCGCCCTCGCGGTGACCGGTGCCGCCCTCGTCTGGGCCCCCGCCGCCGCCTCCGCCACCACCGCGTGCGAGACGAATCCGCTCGGCGTCGCCGGGCGCTACGCCGAGTTCGTCGAGAAGGACTCCGTACGCCACTCCGACTCCGAGGGCGCCGTCGCCGTCGGCGGCGACGCCACCTTCGGCGACCCGAAGCGGCCCTCCGGCTTCTCCATCGGCAACCGCCTCACCCCCGGCGACCTCGCGGCCCTCCCCGGCGGCCACAGCCTCGTCGTCGGCGGCACCCTGTACGCCAACCAGGTCGTCCTCGACAAGGGCACCGGCATCGCGGGCAAGGTCGTGGACCGCTCCACCAAGGGCTCGGGCTTCGGCGTCGACGGCGACAAGGTGAAGGAGGGCCCCTCGCCGATCGACTTCGGCAAGGAGTTCGCCTCCCTGCGCGCCCTCTCCACCGGCTGGGCCGCGGTCGAGCCCAACGGCACCGTCGGCCGCTCCACCGACTACCAGGGCCTGATGCTCACCGGTACGGACGCCAAGCTGAACGTCTTCGCCGTCGCCGCCGCCGACCTCCAGAAGGCCGGCGCGATATCGATCAAGGTCCCGGCGGGCGCCTCCACCCTGGTGAACGTGCTCGGCGGCTCGTACGACATGAGCACCGCGCCCACCTACGGCGTCTACCTCTGGGACGCCGCCAAGGGCGCCCTGGTCATGGACGACTACAACGCGGGCAGCGCCGACTTCAAGAGCGTCCGCTCCAAGCTGCTGTGGAACTTCCCGCAGGCCGAGAGCGTCAAGAAGAACTACACCTCCTGGCCCGGCACGATCTTCGCGCCGAACGCCACCGTCGAGATGGGCGGCCCCGGCGTCGGTCCCGGCCACGTCAACGGCTCCGTCGTCGCCGAGAAGCTCCTCACGGTCCCGGGCGCCGAGACCCACCAGATGAACTTCACCGGCTGCCTGCCCGGCGAGACCACCCCCGGCAAGCCCCCGGTCACCCCCGAACAGCCCAAGCCGACCCCGACGGACGTGCCGAGCGCGCCGGCCACCCCGAGCACCCCCGCCACCACCCCGCCCGGCTCGGCCACCCCCACCCCCTCGGAGTCGGTCCCGGGGACCTCCTCGCCGTCCCCGAGCACGTCGGAGGGCGCCCCGGCCCCCTCGCCCTCGTCCACCCCGGAGGGTGATCTCGCCACCACCGGCTCGTCCTTCGGGCCGGCCGCGATGGGCGTCGCCGCGGCGGTCGTCCTGCTCGGCGGCGGCTTCCTGGCCTTCGCGAAGCTGCGCAAGCGCGCCTCCTGAGCCCCCGCACCGGACCCGCCGCGCCCCCTCGGGGCCCGGCGGGTCTCGGCCATCTCCCCGGCGTTCTGCTGACGAGGTGCTGACGCCGCATCATCGATGTGGCTAACATCACGCCAACGCCGGCAATGTTGCCGGGAGGTGAAGGAGGTGCGGCGTGCGGCCAGCGCGGAAGTCATCGGAGCGGAGCAGGGTTCTCTGCGGGATCCGCACCTCCTGGAACACCGTCGGCGACGGAGAGTTCTTCTGCGAGGAGTGCGGCGGCGACCGGAACTACCGGCGCCGGACGGGCCGCCGGCGCTTCGCCCTGCTCGGCGTGCCGCTGCTGCCCCGGGGGGACGCGGGCCCGGTCGTCGAGTGCGCCGCCTGCCACACCCACTTCGGCACGGACGTGCTGACCCACCCGACCACGGGCCGGTTCTCGGCGATGCTGCGCGACGCCGTGCACACGGTCGCCCTGGCCGTCCTGGCGGCCGGCGGCACCGGCTCCCGCGCCGCCGTGGACACCGCCGCCGCCGGGGTCCGGGCAGCCGGGTTCACGGACTGTACGGCCCGCCAGCTCGTCGACCTGGTCGAGGCGCTCGCCGCCGACACCGGGCGCTTCCTGCCCGACGTCAGCAGCGGGGGAGCGGCCCTCGCCATCGAGCTGCACGAGGCCCTCGAACCGCTCGCCCCGCACCTGGCCGCCGCGGGCCGCGAATCGATCCTGCTCCAGGGCGCCCGGATCGCGCTGGCGGACGGCCCGTACACCCCGGCGGAGCGGGAGGTGCTGGGCACCGTGGGCAACGCGCTGGCGCTGTGCGCCGACGACACGGCCCGGCTACTGGCGACGGCGCGGACCACGCCGCTGTAGAGCGGGGGTCCACGCCGTCGGGTGGTGCGGTGGCGCCGTGGGGCTCTCGGTCAGCCGAGCTCGACGCCGCTGGCGCGCAGCATCTCGTCCCGCTCGACGATCTTCACGCGCTCGCGGCCCTGCGGCTCGCCGAGCGCCTTCTCGGCGGCGTCCAGGGCGTACCAGCCCTCCCAGGTGGTGTACGCGATGCCCTTGCCCTCCAGGAAGGACACGACGGCCTCCTCCTGCGGGGACTCGGGGGCGAGCAGCCGCCCGTTCGCGTGGTCGTCCAGGAGGTTGGCGACGGTCTCGTTGGCGTCGCCCTTGGTGTGGCCGATGAGGCCGACGGGGCCGCGCCGGATCCAGCCGGTGACGTAGGTGGACGCCAGGTGGGCGCCGCTCTCCTCGACGACCCGGCCGCCGGCGTCCGGGACGGTGCCGCTGGCGGCGTCCCAGGGGAGCTTGGGCAGCTCGTCGGAGAGGTAGCCGACCGCGCGGTAGACGGCCTGCACGTCCCAGTCGGTGGTCGTGCCGGTGCCCTTCACGTTGCCGGTGCCGTCGAGCTCGGTGCGCTCGGTGCGCAGGCCGACGACGGAGCCGTCCTCGCCGAGGATCTCGGTGGGCGACTCGAAGAAGTGCAGGAAGAGCTTGTGCGGGCGCTCGCCGATGTCGCGGATCGCCCAGTTCTCCAGGGTCTTGGCGACCATGTCGGTCTGCTTGTTCTTGCGCCGCTCGGCGATGGAGCCCTCGTCGTAGTCGATGTCCTCGGGGTTGACGATGACCTCGATGTTCGGCGAGTGGTCCAGCTCGCGCAGCTCCATGGGGCTGAACTTGGCCTGGGCGGGGCCGCGGCGGCCGAAGACGTGGATCTCCAGCGCCTTGTTGGCCTTGAGGCCCTCGTAGACGTTGGCGGGGATCTCGGTGGGCAGCAGCTCGTCGGCGGTCTTGGCGAGCACGCGGGCCACGTCGAGGGCCACGTTGCCGACGCCGAGGACGGCGACCTTCTCGGCCTCCAGCGGCCAGGTGCGCGGGACGTCCGGGTGCCCGTCGTACCAGGAGACGAAGTCGGCGGCGCCGTAGGAGCCGTCGAGCTCGATGCCGGGGATGTCCAGGGCGCGGTCGGCGGTGGCGCCGGTGGAGAAGATCACGGCGTCGTAGAAGGCGTGCAGGTCGTCCAGGTGCACGTCGGTGCCGTAGTCGACGTTGCCGAAGAGGCGGATCTGCGGCTTGTCGAGGACCTGGTGGAGGGCGGTGATGATGCCCTTGATGCGGGGGTGGTCGGGCGCGACGCCGTAGCGGATCAGGCCGAAGGGGGCGGGCATCCGCTCGAAGAGGTCGATGGACACACCCGGCTCGGCGGCGGCCTCGGACTTCAGCAGCGCGTCAGCGGCGTAGATTCCGGCGGGGCCGGCGCCGACGATCGCGACCCGGAGGGGGCGGGGCATGACGGGTTTCCCTTCGCAAGCGACGTGTCGGCGAGGGCCCGCCGCACTTAGGTCACCCTAAATAATGCGCCGAACGGAGCGGTACCCGGGCCCGGTCTATGGCCTCATAAGGTGGACTTATGGGTTCCATAAGTGGTGCGGGGGGAGTCGGTCCACCGTAGACCACGTGGACCCGCGTTCCCGCCCGGGGCCCGGGCGGGGGCGGCCTGGGCTGTCACTCCCGTACGCGAGAATGGGGCCATGAGCCTGTTCCGCGACGACGGCATCGTGCTGCGCACCCAGAAGCTGGGCGAAGCGGACCGCATCATCACGCTGCTCACGCGCGGCCAGGGGCGGGTGCGCGCCGTCGCGCGCGGGGTGCGCCGGACCAAGTCGAAGTTCGGCGCGCGGCTCGAACCGTTCTCGCACGTGGACGTGCAGTTCTTCGCCCGGGGGAGTGAGCTGGTCGGGCGCGGGCTGCCGCTGTGCACGCAGAGCGAGACCATCGCCGCGTACGGCAGCGGGATCGTCACGGACTACGCCCGGTACACCGCGGGCACCGCGATGCTGGAGACGGCGGAACGGTTCACCGACCACGAGGGCGAGCCGGCCGTGCAGCAGTATCTGCTGCTCGTGGGCGGGCTGCGGACGCTGGCGCGCGGCGAGCACGCGCCGCACCTGATCCTCGACGCGTTCCTGCTGCGCTCGCTCGCCGTGAACGGCTACGCGCCCAGTTTCGACGACTGTGCGAAATGCGGACTTCCCGGCCCCAACCGGTTCTTTTCGGTCGGTGCGGGCGGAGTCATATGCGGCGACTGCCGGGTGCCCGGAAGCGTCGTACCCTCTGCGGAGGCCGTACGCCTGCTCAGCGCGCTGCTCACCGGCGACTGGGCGACGGCGGACGCGTGCGAGCCGCGTCACGTCAGGGAGGGCAGCGGCCTCGTGTCCGCCTATCTGCACTGGCACCTGGAGCGCGGGCTCCGCTCGCTGCGGTACGTAGAGAAGAGCTAGGAGACCCTTCGCCATGGCCATCGCACGACTTCTCGGACGCCAGCGCCGGGAGTACGCCACCCCCGAGCCGCACCCGTCCGGAGCCCGCCCGCCGAAGCTCCAGTCGGAGCTCGTGCCCGAGCACGTCGCGATCGTCATGGACGGCAACGGGCGCTGGGCCAAGGAGCGCGGGCTGCCGCGCACCGAGGGCCACAAGGTCGGCGCCGAGCAGGTGCTCGACGTGCTCCAGGGCGCGATCGAGATGGGCGTGGGCTCCATCTCGCTCTACGCCTTCTCCACCGAGAACTGGAAGCGCTCGCCCGAGGAGGTGCGCTTCCTCATGAACTTCAACCGCGACTTCATCCGCAAGTCCCGGGACCAGCTCGACTCCCTCGGCGTGCGGGTGCGCTGGGTGGGCCGGATGCCCAAGCTGTGGAAGTCCGTCGCCAAGGAGCTCCAGGTCGCCCAGGAGCAGACCAAGGACAACACGAAGCTGACGCTGTACTTCTGCATGAACTACGGCGGCCGGGCGGAGCTGACGGACGCCGCGCAGGCGCTCGCCGAGGACGTGAAGGCGGGCCGGCTCGACCCCTCGAAGATCACCGAGAAGACGATCCAGAAGTACCTGTACTACCCGGACATGCCGGACGTCGACCTCTTCCTGCGCCCCAGCGGCGAGCAGCGCACCTCCAACTACCTGATCTGGCAGAGCGCGTACGCCGAGATGGTCTTCCAGGACGTGCTGTGGCCCGACTTCGACCGCCGCGACCTGTGGCGGGCCTGCGTCGAGTACGCCCAGCGCGACCGGCGCTTCGGCGGCGTGGACCCGGCGGACCTCGCGGTCCTCGACAAGGGCTGAGCGGGGACCGGGACATGGTGGAGCTGGTCTACACGCCGACGCGGGACGACGTCTTCGACGCGATACGGGTCCAGATGCGCTTCGGGACCTTCCGGCGCGCGCGGGTGCTCATGCGGATCACCTCGGTGCTCGCGGCCGTGGCGCTCGTCGTGCTGCTCTTCGCGCCCGGCGAGCCCGCGGTGGGCGCGATGGTCTTCGTGGCCGCGCTCGGCGTGATGGGGCTCGTCCTGGTGCCGCTCACGCCGCGGCTCACCGCCCGGCAGCTCTTCCCGCTGATCGAGCGGCAGGGGGAGCACCGGGCCCGGGTCGAGGAGGACGGGGTCCGCTGGACGAGCCGGGACTCCGAGGTCGTGGGCCGCTGGGAGCTGTTCTCCCGGCACGCCGAGACGCCGGACCAGTTCGTGCTGCTCTCGTCCGACAAGGGCCGGGTCGGCGTCGCCTTCCTGCCCAAGCGGGGGCTGGCCGACCCGGCGGACGCC
This sequence comes from Streptomyces sp. NPDC048659, assembly GCF_040650575.1. NCBI lineage: Bacteria > Bacillati > Actinomycetota > Actinomycetes > Kitasatosporales > Streptomycetaceae > Streptomyces > Streptomyces sp. NPDC048659. The sequence goes on from NZ_JBEZHM010000060.1 coordinate 17,040, forward strand.
GACCGGGTGCGGGAGATCCTGGAGCGGAACACCAAGCGGATCCGCTGACCCCGGCCCGGCCGCGAGACGAGGGGCCCGCACCGAATCCGATCGGTGCGGGCCCCTCGTATGTCAGGTCGGGTCGCAGGTCAGGCCGGGTGGCCGGATCGGGTCACTTCGCCGCGCACTCCGCGCAGGTGCCGAAGATCTCGACGGTATGCGCCACGTTGACGAAGCCGTGCTCGGACGCGATCGTCTCCGCCCACTGCTCCACGGCCGGGCCCTCCACCTCGACGGCCTTGCCGCAGACGCGGCAGACCAGATGGTGGTGGTGGTCGCCGGTCGAACAACGCCGGTAGACCGTCTCGCCGTCACTGGTGCGCAGCGCGTCCACCTCGCCCGCCTCGGCGAGGGACTGGAGCGTGCGGTAGACGGTGGTGAGGCCGACGGAGTCGCCGCGGTGCTTGAGCATGTCGTGCAGCTCCTGCGCGGAGCGGAACTCGTCCACCTCGTTCAGCGCCGCCGACACGGCGGCCCGCTGCTTCGTCGAGCGGCCTCGTACGGGGGGTCCTGCCGTCACCACGGGGGCCTCCTTGAATCTTGTCTGCCCCCGCCATTCTGCCAGCCCCCCGCCCCCCTGGATCCGGACCGTGATCAGACCTTCACGTCGTCGGTGGGCCGCCGGGCGCCCGGGAGCTCCGCGTCGCAGGCCCGCGCGGCGGTCTCGGCGGCCCGGGCGCGCCGCCGGGCCAGCGGGGTCGCGAGGAGGGTGAGGCCGATGAAGACGCCGATCGCGAGGAGCACGATCGTCGCGCCGGGCGGCACGTCCTGGTAGTAGGAGGTGACCGTGCCGGTCAGGGTGACGCCGGTGCCGATGACGACGGCGAGCACGAAGGTCGTACGGAAGGACCGGGACAGCTGCTGGGCGGCGGCGACCGGGACCACCATGAGCGCGCTGACCAGCAGCAGGCCGACGACCCGCATGGCGACGGTGACGGTGACGGCGGCGGTGACGGCGATGAGCAGGTTGAGGAAGCGCACCGGCAGGCCGGTGACGCGGGCGAACTCCTCGTCCTGGCTGACCGCGAAGAGCTGGCGGCGCAGGCCGACGGTGACGAGGACGACGAAGGCGGCCAGGATGCCGATGGCCGTGACGTCCTCGGCGGAGACCGTCGAGAGGGAGCCGAAGAGGAAGGAGTTGAGGTTGGCGTTGGAGCCGGTCGGCGAGAGGTTGATCAGCAGCACGCCGCCGGCCATGCCGCCGTAGAAGAGCAGCGCGAGGGCGAGGTCGCCGCGGGTCTTGCCGTAGGCGCGGATCAGCTCCATGGCGACGGCGCCGACGACGGCGACGGCGGTGGCCATCCACACGGGGCTGCTGTTGAGCAGGAAGCCGAGGCCGACACCGGTCATGGCGACGTGGCCGATGCCGTCGCCCATCAGCGCCTGGCGCCGCTGGACGAGGTAGATGCCGACGGCGGGCGCGGTGATGCCGACGAGGACGGCCGCGATGAGCGCCCGCTGCATGAAGGCGAGCTGGAGGAATTCCATGGGGGCGTCCTCAGGTCAGCAGACCGGTACGGAGCGGCTCGTCGGCCGCGTGCGGGTGGACGTGGTCGTGGCCGGGCAGCGCGTGCTGGCCGACGGCCTTCGGCGGCGGGCCGTCGTGGACGACGCAGCCGTCGCGCAGCACGACGGCGCGGTCGATCAGCGGCTCCAGCGGGCCGAGTTCGTGCAGCACGAGGAGGACGGAGGTGCCGCCGGCGACCTGCTCGCGCAGGGTGGCGGCGAGGATCTCCTGGCTGGCGAGGTCCACGCCGGCCATCGGCTCGTCCATGATCAGCAGCTCGGGCTCGGAGGCCAGCGCGCGGGCGATGAGCACGCGCTGGTGCTGGCCGCCGGAGAGCGCGGAGACGGAGTCCTTGGCGCGGTCACCGAGGCCGACGAGGGCGATGGCCCGGTCGACGGCGGCCCGGTCGGCCTTCGTGGTGAGGCCGAAGCGGCGGCGGGAGAGCCGGCCGGAGGTGACGACCTCGCGGATGGTGGCGGGCACGCCGCTGGCGGCGGTGGTGCGCTGCGGCACGTAGCCGACGCGGGCCCAGTCGCGGAACCGCTTCTGCTCGGTGCCGAACAGCTCGATCGTGCCGCCGGTCAGCGGCACCTGGCCGATGACGGAGCGGACGGCGGTGGACTTGCCGGAGCCGTTGGCGCCGAGCAGGGCGACGACCTCGCCGCGCCGGACGGTGAGGTCGACGCCGCGCAGCACGGGGCGCGAGCCGAGGGCCGCGGTGGCGCCGCGGACGGCGATGACGGGTCCGTCGTGCGCCGCCGCGCCCGCCTCGGCGCTCACGTCGGTGCTCACATCCGTGCTCACGGGTGCCTCCTGCTGCTGCTGGGGTGTCACTTCGCGCCGAGGGCCTTCTGGAGCGCGGCGAGGTTGGACCGCATGACCTCGATGTAGTCAGCGCCCTTGGACTTGTCCGTGATTCCCTCCAGCGGGTCGAGCACGTCGGTCTTGAGACCGGTGTCGGCCGCGAGGGTCTTGGCGGTCTTGTCGCTGGCGAGGGTCTCGAAGAAGACGGTGGTGACCTTGTCCTTCTTCGCGATGTCCTGGAGCTCCTTGATGCGGGCGGGGCTCGGCTCGGACTCGGGGTCGATGCCGGTGATGCCCTCCTGCTCCAGGTGGTAGCGCTCGGCGAGGTAGCCGAAGGCGGAGTGGGTGGTGATGAAGGTGCGGCCCGCGGTGTTCTTGAGGCCCGTCTCGAACTGCGTGTTCAGCTCGCCGAGCTTCTTCACCAGGGCGTCGGTGTTCTTCTTGTAGTCGGCGGCGTGGGCCGGGTCGGCCTTCTCGAAGGCGGCGCCGACGCCCTTGGCGACCTCGGCGTACTTCACGGGGTCGAGCCAGATGTGCGGGTCGGTGCCGGCCTCGGAGCCGTGGTCGTGGCCGGCGTGGTCCTCGCCGCCGGCCTCCTCGGCGCCGTGGTCGTGGCCCTCGTGGCCGACCTCGTCGCCGTGCTTCTCCAGCGTGGTGAGGGTGGCCGCGTCGACGGTGTGCTGCACGCCGGCCTGGGCGATGGCGTCGTCGACGGCGGGCTGGATGCCCTTGAGGTAGAGGACGACGTCGGCCTCGCCGAGCTCGCCGATCTGCTTCGGCTTGAGCTCCAGGTCGTGCGGCTCGACGCCGGGCTTGGTGAGCGTGTCGACGGCCACGTGGCCGCCGCCTATCTGCTCCGCCAGGTACTGCATGGGGTAGAACGACGCCACGACGTCCAGCTTGCCGCCGCTTCCCTTGTCGGCCGCGTCCGAGGTCCCGGAGCAGGCGGAGAGGGTGAGGAGCCCGAGGGCGGCGGCTCCGGCGACGGCGGTGCTGGGTATCAGGCGTCGTACGTTCATGACACTCATTTTCAACAAAAGTGGAAACGGTTGTCAATTGCCGTACGTGTGTCCCACGGCACTATCGTTCGACCATGCGGCGCACGGAGATCGACGGCATCCCCCTGTACTGGGACGACGTCCCCGGCCCCGGCACGGCCCACCTCCTCTTCGGCACCGGGATCGAGCACGAGCCCTTCCCGCGCCGCGGCCTCACCGCCGTCCTGGCGCGGCTCGCGCTCGACGCGGTCGCCGGGACCGCCCACGGCTGCGAGGAGCTGGACGCTGCCGTCGAGGGCGACCACACCCGCTTCACCGTCACCGGCGAACCCGAGAGGGTCGCCGAGGCCGTCAACGGGCTCTGCCGCGCGCTCGCCGAACCGCCCGTCGACGACGCCCCGGCCCTCGCCGCCGCCGTGCGCCGGGCCGTGGCCCGCGAGGAGCGCGAGGAGCGCTGGGAGGGCTTCCAGGAGCGCGAGCTGGCCTTCCGCTACGGGCTGCGCGGACCCGGCAAGACCGGCCGGCCCGCGCCCGCCGTCGGGCACCTCGGCGCGGCCGCGCTCCGGGACTGGGCCGCCGCTCGCTTCACCCGGGGCGGGGCGGTCCTGCTGCTCACCGGGCCCCCGCCGAGGGCGCTCGCCCCGCGGCTGCCCGCCGGACCGGCGCCCGAGCGGCCGGTCGTGGAGCCGCTGCCCGGCACCTCCGGCTGCTGGCTGGAGGCACCCCACGAGGACGGCGAGCGGGTCACGCTCTCCTTCGACGTGCCCGCCACCCCCGTCGGGTACCTCGCCGCCGACGTGGCCCGCGCCCGCGCCGCCGCGGACCCGGCGACCGCGCCGGACCTGACCGGCGAGGTCGAACTGCACTCCGCCTACGTGGGCGGCGGACGGATGCGCTTCTGGCTGCTGGCCCCCACCGACGAGCCCGGCGCCCGGGCCGTCGCGGACGGACTCGACGGGGTGCTGCGCGCGCTCGCCGGGCGGGGCCCGGCGGAGGCGGAGGTGCGCCGCGCCGCCGCCGCCCGCGCGGCCCGGCTCGGCTCGGACACCGGGCGGCTCGGGCAGCTCTTCGCGGCGGGGCTCGACCACGTCTCGGGCCTGGCGGTGTACGACGTCCCCGGCGTGCTGGCCCGGCTCGCGGCGGCCGGGGCCCGGGAGGTCCGCGAGGCCCTCGCCGGGTACCCCTCGACCGCGCTGCTGGTGATGCCCGCGCACTGCGCCCCGGGGCCGGACAGCCCCTTCGTGCCGGAGCCCGTCCGCTTCCCCGAGGGCCTGCGCGAGGCGTACGAGTACCGGCCCCGGCTCTTCGGGGGCGCCGGCCGCCACGAGCGCCTGTACCTGGGCGACGAGGGGCTCGCGCACTGGACGGGGCACTGCAACCACCTCGTGCGCTGGCACCAGGTGGCCGGGCTCGGGGTGGGCCCGGCCGGGCGGCGGGTGCTCCACGGGGAGCACGGGGCCGTGATCGATATCCAGGCAGACCAGTACAAGTCGGGAGGCGATCTGATCGTCGCCGTGGACCGCCTGGTCCCCGCCTCCCTCCGCTTTCCGACGGGTGACGGGGAACCGATTTGAAAGAGGGGGTGCGGGCGCCGGTAACCTGTGGCATTCGCACTTCGTCGTCGTAATGAAGAGAGCACCGTGGCCGCCGACAAGATCGACACCATCGTCAGCCTGAGCAAGCGCCGTGGCTTCGTCTACCCGTGCAGCGAGATCTACGGCGGTCAGCGTGCCGCCTGGGACTACGGACCGCTGGGTGTCGAGCTCAAGGAGAACCTCAAGCGTCAGTGGTGGCGCTACATGGTCACCGCGCGCGAGGACGTCGTCGGCATCGACTCGTCCGTCATCCTGGCCACCGAGGTCTGGGAGGCGTCCGGTCACGTCGCCACCTTCACCGACCCGCTGACCGAGTGCACCTCCTGCCACAAGCGCTTCCGCGCCGACCACCTGGAGGAGGCGTACGAGGCGAAGCACGGCAGCCTGCCCACCAGCCTCGCCGAGCTCAACTGCCCCAACTGCGGCAACAAGGGCACCTTCACCGAGCCGAAGAACTTCTCCGGCCTGCTCTCCACCCACCTCGGCCCGACCCAGGACACCGGCTCCGTCGCGTACCTGCGCCCGGAGACCGCCCAGGGCATCTTCACCAACTTCGCCCAGGTGCAGACCACCGCGCGCAAGAAGCCCCCGTTCGGCATCGCGCAGATGGGCAAGTCCTTCCGGAACGAGATCACTCCGGGCAACTTCATCTTCCGCACGCGCGAGTTCGAGCAGATGGAGATGGAGTTCTTCGTCAAGCCGGGCGAGGACGAGCAGTGGCAGGAGTACTGGATGGAGCAGCGCTGGAACTGGTACACCGGCCTGGGTCTCCGTGAGGAGAACATGCGCTGGTTCGAGCACCCGCAGGAGAAGCTCTCCCACTACTCCAAGCGCACCGCCGACATCGAGTACCGCTTCTCCTTCGGCGGCAGCGAGTGGGGCGAGCTGGAGGGCGTCGCCAACCGCACCGACTACGACCTGACGGCCCACTCCAAGGCGTCCGGCGCCAGCCTCCAGTTCCACGAGCAGGAGACGGGCGAGCGCTACACGCCGTACGTCATCGAGCCGGCGGCCGGTGTCGGCCGCGCCATGCTCGCCTTCCTCCTCGACGCCTACAACGAGGACGAGGCGCCGAACGCCAAGGGCGTCCTGGAGAAGCGCACGGTGCTGCGCCTCGACCACCGCCTGGCCCCGGTCAAGGTCGCGGTTCTGCCGCTGTCCCGCAACGCGCAGCTCTCGCCGAAGGCCAAGGGCCTCGCGGCCGACCTGCGGCAGAACTGGAACATCGAGTTCGACGACGCCGGCGCCATCGGCCGCCGCTACCGTCGCCAGGACGAGATCGGCACCCCGTACTGCGTCACCGTCGACTTCGACACCCTCGACGACAACGCGGTGACCGTGCGCGAGCGCGACACCATGAAGCAGGAGCGCGTCTCCCTGGACCAGATCCAGGGCTACCTGGGCAGCCGCCTGCTCGGCTGCTGAGTCCGGCACGACGTACGGGAAAGCCCCCGGTTCCGCTGAGGAACCGGGGGCTTTCCCGCGTCCGGGCCCGGGGCGCCGTCCGGGCCGTCGCCCGGGGCGCCGTCCGTGGGCCGGGAGGGTCCGTCACGGGCGCAGGCCGCGCAGCAGCAGGCCGACCACCGACTCGAACTCCGCCTCGATCGCGGGCCGCCGCCACTCCGGCGCGTAGGCCGGGTCGTGGAAGCGGGCGGTGGCGTGGAAGAGCGCGCGGGCCGTCGCGTCCGGGTCGGCGGCGGTGAACTCGGCCTCCCGGGCGCCCTCCTCGACGATCGAGCGCACCTGGCCGATCAGCACGTCGACGTGCTGGTCCACCACGCCGCTGTTCTCGTCGATCAGCACCCCGTAGGTCGCGAACAGCTCCGGGTCGTCGCCCGCCTTGTGCCGCTTGGCCTCGAAGAGGGTCGAGAACCAGGAGCGCAGCTTCTCCGGCGCGGGCGTGCCCGGGGTGCCGGTCAGCTCGGCCAGGACGGTCTCGGTGCGCGAGAGCCAGCGCTCGGTGACCGCCTCGCGCAGGGCCGCCTTGGTGCGGAAGTGGCGGTAGACGCTGCCGTGGCTGACGCCGAGCACCCGGGCCACGTCCACGACGGTCGCCTTCGCGGGGCCGTAGCGGCGCAGCACCTCCTCGGTGGCTTCGAGGATGCGCTCTGCGGTCAGGGTTTCGGTGGCGGCCATGGCACCGACACTACCGGTCAGTGCTCGCTGTCCAGGTGGGCCATCTGGGCCTCCGGATAGCGCTCGCCGGCCGCCGCGCCCGCCGGGACGGCCGCCTCGATCGCCGCCAGGTCGGCCGCGTCCAGGGTCACCTCGATCGCGCCGAGCGCCTCGGCCAGCCGGTCCCGGCGGCGGGCGCCGACCAGCGGGACGATGTCCGCGCCGTGCCGGGGGCCCTGGGCGAGGACCCAGGCGATGGCGGTCTGGGCGACCGTCACGCCCTTGGCCTCGGCGACCTCGCGGAGCCGGTCGACCAGGTCCAGGTTGCGCGACAGGTTCTCCCCCTGGAAGCGGGGGGACATGCCGCGGAAGTCGCCCGCGCCGAGCTCCCGGTCCCGGGTGAAGTGGCCGCTGATCAGGCCGCGGGAGAGGACCCCGTAGGCCGTGACGCCGATGCCGAGCTCCCGGGCGGCCGGCAGGATCTTCTCCTCGATGCCGCGGGAGATCAGCGAGTACTCGATCTGGAGGTCGGAGATCGGGGCGACGGCCGCCGCCCGGCGCAGGGTGTCGGCGCCGACCTCGGAGAGGCCGATGTGCCGGACGTGGCCCGCCTCGACCAGCTCGGCGATGGCGCCGACGGTCTCCTCGATCGGCACGTCGGGGTCGACGCGGGCGATCCGGTAGATGTCGATGTGGTCGGCGCCCAGGCGCTGGAGCGAGTAGGCCGCGAAGTTCTTCACGGCGGCGGGGCGGCCGTCGTAGCCGCTGAAGCCGCCCTCCACCGTGCGCAGGGCGCCGAACTTCACGCTGGTGAGCGCCCGCTCCCGGGCGCCCGCGGGGGCGGTGCGCAGGGCCTCCGCGATCAGCAGCTCGTTGTGCCCCATGCCGTAGAAGTCGCCGGTGTCCAGCAGGGTCACTCCGGCGTCGAGGGCCGCGTGGAGGGTGGCGATCGACTCGGCGCGGTCGCTCTCGCCGTACAGCGCGGACATGCCCATGCAGCCGAGGCCGAGGGCGGAGACCCGGGGGCCGGTGGTGCCGAGGGAACGGGTGGGGAGGGGAGTCGTGGTCGTCATGGAATCAACCATGGCATGACCGATGACAGATTTCAATATCTGTCATTCATTACTTCTCTCGTTCACCCGATCGAGCGCGGCAGCCGCAGGCTCAGCAGCAGCGTCAGCCCCACCAGTCCCAGCTGGACCAGCAGCGTCGTCGTCAGCGCCGGGCCCATCCCGGCCGGCGAGGCGGCCAGCGACAGGAACAGCGAGCCGAGCGTCGCCACGCCCAGCGTCATCGCCGACTGCTGGGCCGTGACCATCACCCCGCCGCCCACACCCGCCTGCTCGCCCGGCACCTCCGACAGCACCACCCGGAACAGCACCGGCAGCTGGAGCCCCTGGCCGAGGCCCGCGACCGCCATGCCCGGCACCAGGTCCGCCACCGACAGCTCCGGCCAGCCGCCCGCCACCGCCCACGCGACCAGCCCGAGGCCCGCCGCCTGGAACGCGGCGCCCACCGGCACGATCCGGGTGCCCCAGCGCCGCACCAGCCGCGGCCCCGCCAGCGAGGCGGCGAAGAAGGCCGCCGCCATCGGCACCAGCGCCAGGCCCGAGGCCACCGCGCCCATCGCGAGGCCCTGCTGGAGCGCCACCGCGGTCACGAACATGAAGCCGCTGAAGCCGCCCGACAGCGGCAGCACCACCGCGAGGCCCCGGCGCAGCGAGACCAGGCCCAGCAGCCGCGGCGGCACCAGCGGCGTCCCGCCCCGCCGGTCCGCGCGCAGCTCGGCCCACCAGAAGGCGCCCGCCGCGAACGGGAAGACGCCCAGGGACAGCCAGGTCCACAGCGGCCAGCCCGCCGCCCGGCCCTCGGTCAGCGGCGCGAGCAGGGTGAGCAGGGCCAGCGCCAGCAGCAGCGTGCCCGGCAGGTCCACCCGCGCGGGCCGCTCCGAGCGGGTCTCGGGCACCGAGCGGGCCGCCAGCAGCAGCCCGGCGAGCGCCACCGGCACGTTGACCAGGAAGATCGCCCGCCAGCCGGTGCCCGCGAGGTCCGCCGCGACCAGCAGCCCGCCCAGGATCTGGCCCGCCGCCATCGACAGGCCCGCGGTCGCCCCGTAGAGGCTGAGTGCCTTCGCGTGCCGGGCGCCCGACGTCGAGGAGTGAATGGTCGCGAGCACCTGCGGCAGCATCAGGGCCGCCGCGGCACCCTGTGCCACCCGCGCCCCGACCAGCGTCCAGGCGTCCGGGGCGAGCCCGCAGGCCAGCGAGGTCAGGCCGAAGGCGGCCATCCCGGCGAGGAAGAGCCGACGGCGCCCGAACCGGTCGCCGAGCCGCCCGCCGAGCACGAGCAGCACCGCGTACGCCAGGCCGTAGCCCGCCACGACCAGCTCCAGGAGCGCCGGTCCTGCGGCCAGGTCGTGGTCGATGGTCGGCAGGGCGACGTTGACGATGAAGAAGTCGATCAGGGGCAGGGCGGCGCCGAGCAGCACCGTGAACAGGCCGAGCGTGCCGAGCGCCGGCCGGGCGTGGCCGACACCGGCGACGGCGGTCCGGGCGGAGGGGGATGTCGTAGTCACGCCACCGACGATCGGCCCTCGCCCACCCTGGTACCAGAGTCTCCTTATCCTGGTACAAGCAGTACCTGGAAACGGGCTGAGCGCCCCGGCACCCTGGGAGCATGACAGCGATGACGACCGACGCGGCACCCACCCGGGACCCCGGCCCCGCCACAGGCTCCGGCACCGCCACCGGACCCGCCGCCGCTGGCCCCGCCCCCGCAGCCGGCGCGACCGACATCCGCCGCCACGAGCTCGCCGCCTTCCTGCGCAGCCGGCGCGAGCGGATCAGCCCCGAGCAGGCCGGTCTCCCGCGCGGGCGGCGCCGCCGCACCCCGGGGCTGCGCCGCGAGGAGGTCGCCCAGCTCTCCGCCGTCGGCGTCACCTGGTACACGTGGATCGAGCAGGCCAGGCCGATCCAGGTCTCCCCGCAGGTCCTCGACGCCCTCGCCGGCGCCCTGCTGCTCGACCCCACCGAGCGCGCCCACCTCTTCGCCCTCGCCGGGCAGGGCGACCCGCACCCCGAGACGCCCTGCCCGGCCGTCACACCCGCGCTGCGCGCCCTCCTGGACCAGCTGGAGCCGGTGCCCGCCGCCGTGCAGAACAGCCGCTACGACTTCCTCGCCTACAACCGCACCTTCGGCCGGCTCTTCCGCGACCTGGACGCGCTGCCCCGCGCGGACCGCAACAGCATCTGGCTGGCCTTCACCGACACAGAGTTCCGCGCCGCCGTCGCGGACCTGCCCGAGGTCCTCACCTCCCTCGCGGGCAAGCTGCGCGCCGCCATGGCCGAGCACCTGGCCGAACCCGCCTGGAAGGAGCTGCTGCACCGGCTCCGCACCGCCTCGCCCGAATTCCGCGAGATCTGGGCCCGGCACGACGTCGTCGACCAGTCCGGACGGCTCAAGACCATCCGCAACGCCCACGTCGGGCTGCTCCGGCTGGAGCACACCAACCTCTACCTCGGCCCCGCCGCCGGACCCAAGCTGGTCACGTACGTCCCCGCCGACGCGCAGAGCCGGGCCGGGGTCGAGCGGCTCCAGGCCCTGATCCTGGCCGAGGAGGCCCGTACAGCCGAGCAAGAAGCCGCCGCACAGGAAACCGCCGCAAGAGAAGCCGCGGTGAAGGAAACGGCCGCAAAAGAGGCCGCCGCCGGGGCTCAGGGCGAGGGCGTCCTCGCCGGCGCCTGACGGGCCGCGTCCTCCTCCGCCATCCGCCGGGCCGCCCGCTCCGCCGTGCCACGCGCCCAGGCCCCGCTGGTCAGCGCCCCGGCCGCCAGGACGCACAGCCCGCAGCCGGTGATGATCCAGTACGCCGGGCCGCTCGCCGCCGCGAAGCCGTCCAGGGACGTCGCGTGCGCCGCCGAGGCCAGCCCCGCGCTCAGCACCGCGCCCGCCACCGCGACCCCCAGCGTCTGGCCGATCTGGCGGCTGGTGGAGGCCACCGCCGCCGCCACCCCGGCCTGCGCGCGGGGCATCCCGGACACCGCCGTGTCGGTGATCGGCGCGTTCACCATGCCGAAGCCGATGCCGAAGACCACGTACCCGGTGAACAGCAGCGGCGTGCTCCGCTCCGCGTCGAAGGCGGCGAAGAGGAGCGCCCCGGCGGCCATCGCCGTCCCCGAGACCAGCAGCGAGGGGCGCGGCCCGCGCGAGCCCACCAGGCGCCCGGACAGCGGGGCGAAGACGAAGGTCATCGCCGCCATGGGCAGCATGTAGAGCCCGGCGTGCAGGGCCGACAGGCCCCGGACGTTCTGGAGGTAGAGCGTGTTCAGGAAGAGGAAGCCGCCGAGCGCGGCGAAGGCGCAGACCGCGATGACGGTGGCGCCGCTGAACGGGGCGCTGCGGAAGAACCGCAGGTCGATCAGGGGTTCGTGGCGGCGCGGCTCGTAGAACAGGATCCCGGCCAGCGCCCCGGCCGCCACCCCGGCGAAGACCGGGCTGGTCTCGATGATCGCGTACGTGAGCGAGGCCAGCAGCAGCGTCACCAGGACCTGGCCCACCGGGTCCGGGCGGCGGGGCCGGGGCGCGCGGGACTCCGGGACGTACCGCAGGGTGAGCAGCAGCGCGGTCAGGCCGATGGGCAGGTTGACCCAGAAGATCGCCCGCCAGCCGACCGACTCCACCAGCAGCCCGCCGACCAGCGGCCCGGCGGCCATGGAGACGCCCACGACCCCGCCCCAGACGCCGATGGCCCGCGCGCGCTCGGCCGGGTCCGTGAAGGTGTTGGTGATGATCGACATGGCGACCGGGTTGAGCATCGAGCCGCCCACCGCCTGCACCATCCGGAAGACGACCAGCGTCTCCAGGCTGGGCGCGAGGGAGCAGAGCAGCGAGCCGAGGACGAAGATCACCAGCCCGGTGGTGAAGACCCGGCGGCGGCCGATCCGGTCGGCGGTGGAGCCGGCGAGCATCAGCAGCGAGGCCAGCACCAGGGTGTAGGCGTCGATGGTCCACTGGAGCCCCGAGACGGAGGCGCCCAGGTCGCGCTGGAGGGAGGGGAGCGCCACGTTGAGCGCGGTGTTGTCCAGGCTGACGATCAGCAGGCTCATGCAGCAGATGCCCAGGATCAGCAGCCTGCGCCGCCGGGGGAGCGGCGCGGCGGCGGGCCGCGGCGGTGTGAGCTCGGACATGTGCGGATAGTACGGCTGTCTAACGACCTCCGCAGTGCGCGACAATGGGCGGATGACCGCGTTCTCCCCGCTCTCCGAGTCTTCGGCGTCTTCGGCGTCTTCGGCGTCTGCTGTGTCTTCGGCGTCTGCTGTGTCTCCTGAGTCTCCTGAGTTCCCGCCCCTCGCCATCGGGCCGCACATCGTGCAGCCGCCGGTGGTGCTCGCGCCGATGGCCGGCATCACCAACGCCCCCTTCCGCACCCTCTGCCGTGAGTTCTCCGGCGGGAAGGGGCTGTTCGTCAGCGAGATGATCACGACGAGGGCGCTGGTCGAGCGCAATGAGAAGACCATGCAGCTCATCCGGTTCGACGAGACCGAGAAGCCGCGCTCGATCCAGCTCTACGGCGTCGACCCGGTGACCGTCGGCAAGGCCGTCCGCATGATCGTGGACGAGGACCTGGCCGACCACATCGACCTGAACTTCGGCTGCCCGGTGCCCAAGGTGACCCGCAAGGGCGGCGGCTCGGCCCTCCCGTACAAGCGCCCGCTGCTGCGCGCGATCCTGCACGAGGCCGTCACCAACGCGGGCGACCTGCCGGTGACGATGAAGATGCGCAAGGGCATCGACGACGACCACATCACCTTCCTGGACGCCGGGCGGATCGCCGTCGAGGAGGGTGTCACGGCGATCGCCCTGCACGGCAGGACCGCCGCGCAGCACTACGGCGGCACGGCGGACTGGGACGCGATCGCGCGCCTCAAGGAGCACGTGCCGGAGATCCCGGTGCTGGGCAACGGCGACATCTGGTGCGCCGACGACGCCCTGCGGATGATGCGCGAGACCGGTGTCGACGGCGTCGTCGTGGGCCGCGGCTGCCTCGGGCGGCCCTGGCTCTTCGGGGACCTGGTGGCGGGCTTCGAGGGCACCGGCGCGTACGCGCAGCCGGGGCTGCGGGTGGTCGCGGACACGATGGTGAAGCACGCGCGGCTGCTCGGGGAGTGGCTGGGCGACGAGTCGCGCGGTGTCGTCGACTTCCGCAAGCACGTGGCCTGGTACCTGAAGGGCTTCTCCGTCGGTTCGGAGATGCGCAAGAAGCTGGCCATCACCTCGTCGCTGGACGAGCTGAGCGCTCAGTTGAGCGAGCTCGACCTGGACCAGCCCTGGCCGGTGGGCGCGGACGGCCCCCGGGGCCGTACGTCCGGAAATGGGCGGGTCGTCCTGCCGGACGGCTGGCTGAAGGACCCGTACGACTGCGCCGGGGTGAGCGAGGACGCGGAGCTGGACACGTCCGGCGGCTGAGACGGGGCGGTGTTCCGGGCCCTTTTCGGCGAGTGATTCTCGCCACCCTTGATAGGGGTAGTGCTCAGATGAGCATGTTACGGGCCCGTCTCCCGCTTGAAGGGTGGCACGGAGTGCCACCCTTTTTGCGTTCAAGAGTTGAACACAGATGGTCATTTGAACGCTCATGTGAGCGGCGAAGCCCTGGAATGAGTCAACTCGACTTCGGGGCCTGAAAGCGGAAGCTACCGGTCGGTTACTTTCGATGTGCTGGCGGACGGGTGGTTAAGACCGGATGACCGGTAGGCGTACCTCCCCAGAAGCCTTCGATCTGGGTATGTTCCTCGCCGTCAGGGCAGCCAACCGAGTCGTCGAGGAGTCGGGACCCGTGTCGGAAATTAATGATCAGAAGTTCGTCTACGACTTCACCGAGGGCAACAAGGACCTGAAGGACCTGCTCGGTGGCAAGGGCGCGAACCTCGCCGAGATGACCAACCTCGGCCTGCCGGTTCCCCCCGGCTTCACGATCACGACCGAGGCGTGCAAGGTCTACCTGGAGAGCGGCTCCGAGCCCGCCGAGCTCCGCGACGAGGTCACCGCGCACCTCGACGCCCTGGAGCGCCGGATGGGCAAGAAGCTCGGCCAGGCGGACGACCCGCTGCTGGTCTCGGTCCGCTCCGGCGCCAAGTTCTCGATGCCCGGCATGATGGACACGGTCCTCAACATCGGCCTCTCCGACGTCTCCGTCGAGGGCCTCGCCGCCCAGGCCGGCAACGCGCGCTTCGCCTGGGACTCGTACCGCCGCCTCATCCAGATGTTCGGCAAGACCGTCCTCGACGTGGACGGCGAGCTCTTCGAGGACGCCCTCGACGAGGCCAAGGCGGCGAAGGGGGTCGCCAGCGACACCGACCTCGACGCCGAGGACCTGAAGGGGCTCGTCGAGCACTTCAAGCGGATCGTCGGGGCCGCGACCGGCCGCGACTTCCCGCAGGACCCGCGCGAGCAGATGGACCTCGCCATCGAGGCCGTCTTCAACTCCTGGAACACCGACCGCGCGAAGCTGTACCGCCGCCAGGAGCGCATCCCCGGCGACCTCGGCACCGCCGTCAACGTCTGCTCCATGGTCTTCGGCAACCTCGGCCCCGACTCCGGCACCGGCGTCGCCTTCACCCGCGACCCCGCCTCCGGCCACGAGGGCGTCTACGGCGACTACCTCCAGAACGCGCAGGGCGAGGACGTCGTCGCGGGCATCCGCAACACCGTGCCGCTCGCCGAGCTGGAGTCGATCGACAAGAAGTCGTACGACCAGCTCATGCAGATCATGAACACGCTGGAGACCCACTACAAGGATCTCTGCGACATCGAGTTCACCATCGAGCGCGGCCAGCTCTGGATGCTCCAGACCCGCGTCGGCAAGCGCACCGCCGGTGCCGCCTTCCGCATCGCGACCCAGCTCGTGGACCAGGGCCTGATCGACGAGGCCGAGGCGCTCCAGCGGGTCAACGGAGCCCAGCTCGCCCAGCTGATGTTCCCCAAGTTCGACGAGAAGGCCAAGGTCGAGCAGATCGGCCGCGGCATCGCCGCCTCCCCGGGCGCCGCCGTCGGCAAGGCCGTCTTCGACTCGTACACGGCCGTCAAGTGGTCCCGCTCCGGCGAGAAGGTCATCCTGATCCGCCGCGAGACCAACCCGGACGACCTGGACGGCATGATCGCCGCCGAGGGCATCCTGACCTCCCGCGGCGGCAAGACCTCGCACGCCGCCGTCGTCGCCCGCGGCATGGGCAAGACCTGTGTCTGCGGCGCCGAGGAGCTGGAGGTCGACACCAAGCGCCGCCGCATGACCACCGCCTCCGGCGTGGTCATCGAGGAGGGCGACGTCGTCTCCATCGACGGCTCCACCGGCAAGGTGTACATCGGCGAGGTACCCGTCGTGCCGTCCCCGGTCGTCGAGTACTTCGAGGGCCGGATGCACGCCGGCGCCGACGACGCCGACGAGCTGGTCCAGGCCGTCCACCGGATCATGGCCTACGCCGACCGCGTCCGCCGGCTCCGCGTCCGCGCCAACGCCGACAACGCCGAGGACGCCTCGCGCGCCCGCCGCTTCGGCGCCCAGGGCATCGGCCTGTGCCGCACCGAGCACATGTTCCTCGGCGAGCGCCGCCAGTACGTCGAGCGGCTCATCCTCGCCGACACCGACGAGGAGCGCGAGGAGTCGCTGAAGGCGCTGCTCCCGCTGCAGAAGCAGGACTTCGTCGAGCTCTTCGAGGCCATGGACGGGCTGCCCGTCACCGTGCGCCTGCTCGACCCGCCGCTGCACGAGTTCCTGCCCGACATCACCGAGCTGTCGGTGCGCGTCGCCCTCGCCGAGGCCCGCAAGGAGCCGCACGAGAACGACCTGCGCCTGCTCCAGGCCGTGCACCGGCTGCACGAGCAGAACCCGATGCTGGGCCTGCGCGGCGTCCGCCTCGGCCTGGTCATCCCCGGCCTGTTCACCATGCAGGTCCGCGCCATCGCCGAGGCCGCCGCCCAGCGGATCGACGCCAAGGGCGACCCGCGCGTCGAGATCATGATCCCGCTCGTCGGCACCGTCCAGGAGCTGGAGCTGGTCCGCGAGGAGGCCGAGGAGGTCATCGCCGAGGTCCGGGCGCAGACCGGCATCGAGCTCAAGCTGGCCCTGGGCACCATGATCGAGCTGCCGCGCGCCGCCGTGACCGCCGGTCAGATCGCCGAGGCCGCCGAGTTCTTCTCCTTCGGCACCAACGACCTCACCCAGACGGTCTGGGGCTTCTCCCGCGACGACGTGGAGGCCAGCTTCTTCACCGCGTACCTGGAGAAGGGCATCTTCGGCGTCAGCCCCTTCGAGACCATCGACAAGGACGGCGTCGGCGCCCTGGTCCGCAGCGCCGTCGAGGCCGGCCGCGCCACCCGCCCCGACATCAAGCTGGGCGTCTGCGGCGAGCACGGCGGCGACCCGGAGTCGGTGCACTTCTTCCACGAGGTGGGCCTCGACTACGTCTCCTGCTCGCCCTTCCGGATCCCGGTGGCGCGCCTGGAGGCCGGCCGCGCGGCGGCCGAGGCGAAGGGCAGCGACAGCCGCTGACCCGATGGGCACCCGATGACCACCGGAGCCGCCGTCCGTCCCCGACCCTCAGTACCGATGGGCGGCGGTTCCGGTTCGCAAGAGGGGCGGGGCGGACACCTTGTGCGGAGGTGTCCGCCCCGTCGTATGCCGTCCGGCTCCGAGGGGCCCTTCAGGGGCCTTCCGGACACGGCGTTACATGATCGTTGGATATATGTGAGTTCCTGTTCAAGTCCATGCGCGAATACGGGGCATCGGATTATTGGACATTGAACGACAATGGGCGCTGTCGAACGCCGTTCAAACGGCGTTGGATTTTCGCAAAGAATGAGACAGGCGCGACCCCCGGATCCCCACCCGGAGGCCGCGCCCATTTTTCATCGGGCAGCTGAGCCGTAACCTCGCCGACCGCCGCCGGACGAGACGAAGCCCCCCACGGTCTTCGCCACGTCACCTCGGTCCTGAAGGTTTCCTGCCCGACAGGCACAGCTTTTCGGTTGACCGGCGTTCGCCGCGAGGCTTTTCAAGTGTGGCTGAAACACCCTGGTAACGTGCAGTGATGCTGTGCATACTCGACGTCGGGGGTGGTTGCGAGTGCACAGGTGGGGGTTCGATGCTGCGGATTCATTTCAGCGGAAACGATCTGGCGGGGGTCCGGATGGCCGCCCAGCCGGACGTTCTCTGGGAAACGATTCTCAGTTTTCACCGTTTAAGGGACCGGCGCGGGCCGATGGTCTACGGCGAATGGCGGTCGGAAGCCCGCGTACGGCTGGGCGCCGAGACCCGGCTGCTCGCCGCGCTCGTTCCGGGCCGCGGCTATTTCCCCGACTTCCTGACCCCGCCGCAGGGCGTCCTCGGAGTCGATGAGGGGCTCGACGCGATACGCGCGACCCCGCCCGGCCGGATACACGCGGAGCTCGCCCTGCTCGGCGCCACCCGGGCCGGCCGTCCCGCCGTGCCCGCCGCGCTGCGGGCCCTCGCCGAGGGCGCCTCGGAGCCCCTCGGGCGGCTCGTCGGGGCCCTGCGCGGCTACCACCGCGCCGCCGTCGAGCCGTACTGGTCGCACGTCCGGGCCAGGGTCGAGGCGGACCGGGCGCTGCGCGGGCGGGCCCTGCTCGACGGCGGCGCGGAGGAGCTGCTGGACTCGCTGCCGCCGATGCTCCGCTGGCGCAGCCCCGTCCTGGAGGCCGACTACCCGGTCGAGCGGGACGTGCATCTCGACGGGCGCGGACTGCTGCTCCAGCCCTCGTACTTCTGCCGCGGCACCCCGGTCGTGCTCCGCGACCCCGGGCTGCCGCCGGTCCTGGTCTACCCGGTGACCCACTCCGAGGCGCCGACGGTGCGCGAGCCGGGCCTGCCCTCGCTCGCCAAGCTCGTCGGCCACACCCGCTCCGCCGTCCTCAGCGCCATCGGCGAGGGCGGCACCACCAGCGAGCTGGCCCGCCGGGCGGGGGTCTCCCTCGCCTCCGCGAGCCAGCACGCGGGCGTGCTGCGCGAGGCCGGCCTGGTCACCACGCTGCGCCACGGCAACGCGGTGCTGCACACCCTGACCCCCCTGGGCGCCGCCCTGCTCGGCGGCGCCCGGACCCCCCGCGAGGCGCGGTGCTACGCGCGGAACGGGCCGGTCACCTCGTAGGTGATGCCGCCCGAGGAACTGCCGCTGGTGCCGCGCTGGCTGGAGAAGTAGAGGCGCCGCCCGTCGGGCGAGAAGGCCGGTCCGGTGATCTCCGAGCCGGACTGGCCGCCGATCCGCAGGAAGGGCGCGACGACGTCGTCCGGCGTGATGACGCAGATCTCCATGTTGCCGCCGTCCTCGGCGACGTACAGGTCGCCCGAGGCGGTGCCGGTGATGTTGTCGACACCCGTCAGCGGCGCGCCGCCGCCGGTCACCAGCGAGTCGTCGTAGGCCAGTTCGTACGTCCCGGCGGCCACGTTCAGCTGCCAGACCCGGTTGTCGCCCTTGGTGGTGAACCAGACGGTGTCGTCCGCGTAGTGGCAGCCCTCGCCGCCGTTGAAGCGCTTGGCGCCGGAGACCTGGGCGCGGGTGGTGGTCGGCGAGCCGTCGGGGTCCGGCACGGTCTGCCAGGTGAACGAACCGGAGGTCGCCGTGCCCGCCTTGAGCACCTGGAGGGTGCCCGCGGACAGGTCGCCCCAGGTGGTGGGGACGAAGCGGTAGAGGCAGCCGTCGGTCTCGTCCTCGGTCAGGTAGACCACCTTGCGGACCGGGTCGGCCGCCGCCGCCTCGTGCTTGAACCGGCCCATGGCGTCCCGGCGGTAGGCCGTGCCGCCCCACGGGTTCGACTCGTAGACGTAGCCCAGCGACACCTCCTCGCAGGACAGCCAGGTGTTCCACGGGGTCTTGCCGCCCGCGCAGTTCTGCCGGGTTCCGGACAGCACCCGGTAGGCGCCGGTGACGGCACCGGCGGCGTCGAAGCGGACCGCGCTCGCGCCGCCGCCCGGGTTGATCTCCGAGTTCGACACGTAGATCCAGCCCGTGCCGTCGGCGAAGCAGGCGCCGCCGTCCGGGGCGTTGTGCCAGGTGTACGAGGTGCCGGGGACCGCCTGGCCGGACCGGGCGATCACCCGGCTGGTGAAGCCGGCCGGCAACTGGATGCCGTTCGCGTCGGCGGCGCCGAGCGCCCCGTACGGGCCGATGCCGGGCTGAGCGGGCGCGGCGAAGGCCGCCCCGCGCCACAGGGTGCCGCCGAAGACGGCGGCCGAGGTGCCGATGACCGCTCCACGCAGGAAACCGCGTCGCTCCACGTTCCACTCCCGATCGAGGTGTGAACCGCCCCGCCGCGCCGGTCGGCGACGGGGTCGCGCGCCTCCGGAACCTAGGAGGGGCGGGTCAACGGGGAGATGACGGGGAGTCAACACGCGGTGACGGGTGGGAGGCGAGGGGCGGACGGGGCCCTGTGGCACCCCGCGCGCGGGGCTGACGTAGCCTCCTCCTCCGGTACGCGTACGGAACACGAGGGGGAGCGCAGCGTGGAGCGCCGTTCACTGATGCTGGCCATGGGCGGGTTCGTCGGAGCGTGGGGCGGCGCCGCCGTCCTCGGCGCGGGACCGGCCGCAGCGGCGGGGACCGGCGGCCCCGTCGTGGACGTCACCGCGTACGGGGCGAAGGGCGACGGAAAGGCCGACGAGACCGCCGCGTTCCGGAGCGCCCTCACCGCCCTGAAGGCCGTCGGCGGCCCGGCGACCCTGCTGATACCGCCGGGCACCTACCTCACCGGCACCGGGCTCGTCGTCGGCGCGGGCGCCACCGTCCTCGCGTACGGCGCCCGGATCGTCCGTACCGGCGACAACGGCGGGCTGCTGAAGAACTTCGACTCCGTCACCTCCGTCACCGGCTACCGGGGCGCGGGCTCCATCGCCGTCCTCGGCGGCACCTGGGACATGCGCGGCGCCGCGTTCCCCGCCCAGAGCGACGCCATGGGCTTCGCCCACTGCGAGGGCGTCCTCGTCAAGGACTGCACCTTCGTCGACACCCCCTCCGCGCACGCCGTCGAGCTCAACGCGGTCCGCGGCGCCGCCGTCGTGAACTGCGTCTTCGACGGGCACCACCCCGGCGACGGGGCGAGCCTCACCACCAAGGAGGCCGTCCAGATCACCTGCGCCACCGAGGGCAACCTGCCCGCCCCCGCGTACGACGGCACCCCCTGCGAGGACATCCTCGTCACCGGCTGCACCCTGCGCCCCGGGACGAACACGGGCCCGTTCGGCGCGCTGTGCGGCGACCACTGGGGCGCCAAGGGCGTGACCCACCGGCGGATCCGGGTCATCGGCAACACCGTCGAGAAGAGCGGGGCGTACGGGGTGCGGGCCGCCGACTGGCAGGACTCGGTCATCGCCGACAACGTGATCGGCGGCACCGCCTCCCACGCGATCTACCTCAACTCGCCCCAGGGCAACGCCCTCGGCGGCATCACCGTCACCGGCAACACCCTCCAGGGCATCGAGGGCGGCGGCGGCATCACGGTCACCGTGCCGGCCGGCGGCGCCCGGCACCGGGCCGTCACCATCGGCGGCAACACGATCCGGTCGGTCCGGGGCGAGGCCGGGATCTACGCGAGCCAGACCGACGGCCTCACCGTCAGCCGCAACACCGTCACCACCACCCTGCGCACCAGCCCCACCGGCAACTGCCAGGCGATCCACGTCCAGACCTCGCCCGGCGCGCTCGTCGTCGGCAACGAGGTCTCCGACGTGCAGGGCGACGGCATCGGCGTGGACTCCGCCGCCACCGGCGCCCTCGTCGCCGACAACACCGTCTCCACCACCACCGGCCACGGCATCAGCGCCGGCGTCGACGGCGCCACCCTGCGCGGCAACCGGATCACCGGCGCCGCCGCCCACTCCGTCCGCGTCGGCGGGAACGCGGCCGGGTCCCTCGTCCAGGGCAACACCGTGGCCGCCGTCGGCGCCGGCGGTACCGCCGTGGGGGTGATGGCGGGCTCCACCGACACCTGGCTGGTCGGCAACGACCTCACCGGGCGGGGCGCCGGGGTGCCCGGGATCGTGGACTCCGGGGCGGGGACGACCTCCGTCCGGAACCTGGTCTGAACGAATCTCGAAAAAGTTTCCGGCGCGGCGATGAGTTTCTTCGCCGCGCCCCGTCTTCACTCTCGTAAGCACGGATACGCAAGCGGACGCGTGAGCGACAGACGCGTGAGAGACGAGAGAGACGACACCATGGCTCAGATGATCTTCGTGAACCTGCCCACCAAGGACCTCGACGCCACCAAGGCGTTCTGGACCAAGCTGGGCTTCTCCTTCAACCCCCAGTTCTCGGACGAGACGACGGGCTGTCTGGTGATCAGCGACACGATCTTCGCCATGCTGCTCACCGAGGAGAAGTTCCGCACCTTCACCGCGCCGGGCAAGGAGATCTCCGACGCGACGAAGAACACCGAGGTGCTGATCACCCTCAGCCGCGACAGCCGCGAGGCCGTCGACGAGCTGGCCGACGCGGCCCTCGCCGCCGGCGGCGGCGAGGCCAAGGAGCCGATGGACCACGGCTTCATGTACGGGCGTTCGTTCAGCGACCTGGACGGCCACCACTGGGAGGTCTTCTGGATGGACCCGGCCGCCGTCCAGGGCTGAGCGGGACCCGCCCGCGCGGGCGGGTCCCCGGGGCGGGCGGCGGCGTCAGGCGGAGACGCCGCCGTCGACGACCAGGTCCGCGCCGACCGTCGAACCGGCGGCGTCGGAGGCCAGGTGCAGCACCGCCGCCGCCACCTCCGCCGCCGAGGAGATCCGCCCCAGCGGCGACTCCTCCTTCATCCGGACCGCCCGGTCGGCCTCGGTCTCGCCCGGGCGCAGCGACATCGAGGACTCCGAGGCCCCCGGGCTGACCGCGTTGATCCGGATGCCGTCGGCCACGTGGTCCAGGGCGGCGGCCCGGGTGAGCGCGGAGACGGCGGCCTTGGAGACCTGGTAGCCGAAGACGCCCGGGATCCGCACGTGCGGGCCCAGGTTGGACGAGATGTTGACGATCGCCCCGCCGCCGTGGGCGCGCATGTGGCCGATCTCCGCCTGGAGCGCGTGCAGCACGCCCGTGACGTTGACGTCGAGCAGCGTGTGCCAGTCCTCCAGGGGGAAGTCGGCGGCGGAGTGGCCGCCGCGGAACACCCCCGCGTTGTTGACGGCGACGTCGAGGCCGCCGAAGGCCGCGACCGTCGAGGCGACCAGCCGGCGCATGGACCCGGCGTCGGCCACGTCGGCGGTGATGGCGGTGCCGGTGCCGCCCGCGGCCTCGATCAGCGCCACCGTCTCGTCGAGGGCGGCGGCGCCCCGGCCGGCCACGGCCACCTTGGCGCCCTCGGCGGCGAAGGCGAGCGCGATGGCCCGGCCGAGACCGCTCCCGCCGCCGGTGACGAGGACGCTGCGGCCGGTGAAGCGTGCGGAGGTCATGTCTGCTCCTTGAGTGTCTGTCGGTGGTGTCGGTGGTGTCGGTGGTGTCGGTGGTGCTGGTGGTGCCAGTGGCGTCAGCGGTGCCGGTGGGCGAATCGATTCAGCGGGTACGGGAGGCCGCCGCGGCCAGGACCGCGAAGGCCAGCGCCGTCGCCGCCAGCGAGGCGGCGTCCGTGCCGAGGGTCAGCACGGCGGCGAAGACGACGGTGGGGCCCAGCTCCATCGCGGTGTTGAGGACACCGCCCGCGAGCCCGCCCCGCTCGGGCGGCACGCCCTCGGTGGCCAGCACGCTCGATCCCGCGAAGGAGACCGCCGCGCCCGCCGGGAGCAGCAGCAGCCCGGGCAGCAGCCCGTACGCGTAGGGCACGGCCGGGTCGAGGCCGGTCGCCGCGAGGAGCCCGAGGCCCGCGGCCCCGGTGGCGAGCCCGGCGGCGGTCGCGCGGCCCGCCCCGTACCGCCGGATCAGCGGACCGGCGGCCCGGCCGGCGAGCAGCAGGGCGGCGGCGAAGGGCACGAAGGCGCCGGAGGTGCGCAGCGCGGACCAGTCGCGGCCGTCCTGGAGGCCGAGCGACAGCAGGACGAAGACCCCGGCGGTGCCGGAGGCGGTGAGCGCGACACCAGCCAGCCCGAGGCCCCGGCGCCGGTCGCGCAGGAACGCGGGCGGCAGCAGGGGGTCGGCGGCCCGCCGCTCGACGAGCGCGAAGCCCGCGAGCAGGGCCGCCCCGCCGAGCAGCGGTACGAGGACGGCGGCCGAGGACCAGGGGCTGGTGTCGGTGAGCACGAGCCCGTAACTGGCCAGCGAGATGCCGGTGGTGGCGAGCAGCGCGCCGGGGAGGTCGAGGCCGCGGGCGGCGCCCGGCCCCTTCGCGGGGCCGGTGCCCGGCAGCAGCCGCGGGCCGAGCAGCAGCGCGGCGGCGGCGACGGCGACCGGGACGGCGAAGCTCCAGCGCCAGGAGGCGGCGGCCGAGATCACCCCGGAGAGCAGATTGCCCGCGGTCGCGCCGAGCACGGAGAGGCCGCCCCAGGTGGCCATGGCCCTGCCGTACGCGGCGGGCGCCGGGTACAGGGCGCGCAGCAGGCCCATCGCGGCGGGCGCGACGAGCGCGGCGCCGAGTCCCTGGGCGAAGCGGGCGGCGAGCAGCGTCCCGTAGCCGGGGGCGAGCGGGGCGAGGGCGGAGGCGGCGCCGAAGACGAGGAGCCCGGCGGTCAGCGCCTGGCGCCCGCCGTACCGGTCGGCCAGCCGCCCGCCGAAGAGCAGCAGCCCGGCGAAGGTCAGCCCGTAGGCGGCGCTGAGGAGGATCAGCTCGGCCCGGTCCAGGCGCAGTTCGGCGCCGATCCGGGGGAGCGGGACGGCGAGCGAGGCGAGGGTGAAGATCAGGGTGGCCTGGACGGTGCCGAGGAGGGCGAAGGCGGGGGCGGGGGAGGGGGAGGCCGAGGAGCGGGGTGTGTGGGGTGCGTGGGGTGAGCGGGGCGCTTGGGGCGCCCGCTCCGTGTGCCGTGGCGTCGGCTGGTCGCCCTGGTCCCGTGTGAGCGTCCTGCTGTTCATGCATCCCCCTGTAATTGACCGTACATTCTAGAATTGGCCCCGAAGAAAGGGCGCCCGATGGCGCCCTCCCGCGTGCCCGCGGTTCGGTCCTCAGTCCAGCAGCGTCAGCGCCTGCTCCGCCGCGTCGTGCACCCTGCCCGGGTCGCTCGACGCCTTGCCGACCACCCGCAGGCCCTGGAACAGCACCAGCAGCATCCGCGCCAGCGCCCTCGGGTCCCGGCCCGCCGGGAGCTCTCCCTGGGCGGCGGCCCGGACGAGCGCCGCGTGCAGCAGGGTCTCCAGCGTCTGCCAGCTGTGCTCCACCCGGCGCGCCACACCCGCGTCGTGCGGGCCCAGCTCCGCCGCCGAGTTGGTGACCAGGCAGCCGCGCAGCCGGGTCTCGTCCGCGCCCGACTCGGCCGCGAAGCGGCGGACCAGCGCCCGGACCGCCGGCAGCGCGGGGCCCGGCGCGGACAGCTCCTCGAAGAGGCGCGGGTCCTGTGTCTGCGCGTACCGCTCCATCGCCTTCAGGTACAGCTCGTGCTTGCTGCCGAAGGTCGCGTAGAGGCTGGCCCGGCCGATCCCCAGGCGCTCGACCAGGTCGGCCATGCTCGTCGCCTCGTAACCCCGCTCCCAGAACAGGTCGAGCGCCGAGCGGAGGGCCGCGTCCGGGTCGAATTCCTTGGTCCGTGCCATGGGAGGACCGTACGCCTTTCCGGAACGTCCGGTCAAGATAGTGTGGATGCTTTCGTGGCTGGAGGCCCCGGAGGCCCCGGAGGCCCCGGAGGCCCCGTGTGAGTCTCCGGAGGCCCCGGCCGTCGGCCGCCGGTCAGCATTAACCCCCGGTGAGGCGCCGCTCAAGGCGGGCTTAAGGATCCGGCGGGCGGCGCCGAGCGGGGCTTTCGGAGGGGGCGGGCGACCTAGGGTGCCGGTCGTGACCACCGAGGCCCCGCACCCTCTCTACGCCCCGCTCGCCGTGCCGGTGACCCCCGCGCCGCCCCGCCCCGAGCCCGCGCCGCCGCGCCTCTCGCCCGAGCGGCTGCGCACCGCCGTCGCGGCCGGCGCCGGGGCCGTCGCCCTCGGCTGGGGCGTGCAGGCCCGCCCGTCCGGCCGGCTCGACGCCCTGTTCGCGACCGGCGCCCACCTCACCGGGCTGCTCGCCGGGTACGGGGTGCTCGTCATGCTGGCGCTGATGGCCCGGATCCCGGCAGTCGAGCACGGCGTCGGCGCCGACCGGCTGGCCCGCTGGCACGCGAGGGGCGGGCGGTACGTCCTCGGGCTCGTCGCCGCCCACGGGGTGCTCGCCCTGTGCGGCTACGCCCTGCACACCGGCACCGACCTGTTCGCCGCCGTCCGGGGGCTGCTCGGCTACTTCTGGATCGCCGCCGCCTGCGTCGCGGCCCTGCTCTTCGCGGGGGTCGGGGCGGCCTCGGCGGCGCGGCGGCACCTGCGGCACGAGACCTGGCGGCGGATCCACCTGCTCAGCCACCTGGCGGCGGCGCTCGGCTTCGTGCACCAGCTCGCCGGTCCGGACGTGGAGGGGCCGGTGGTCCGCTGGCTGTGGGCGATGGCCCACGCGACGGTCGCCGTCGTCCTCGTCTGGTACCGGATCGTCGTGCCCGTCCGGCGGGCGCTGCGGCACGACCTGCGGGTCGCGGAGGTCGTCGCCGAGGGGCCCGACACGGTGTCGGTGCTGGTCCGGGGCAGGGGAGTGGCCGAGCTGCGGGCGGAGCCGGGGCAGTTCTTCCGCTGGCGCTTCCTGCGGCCGGGGCTGCGCTCCACCGCGCTGCCGTTCTCCCTCTCGGCGCCCGTCCGCGACGACGTGCTGCGGATCACCGTGAAGGCGTGCGGCGACCACACCCGGCGGATCCGGCGGCTGCGCCCCGGCACCCGGGTGGTGGCGACCGGGCCGTTCGGCGCGCTCACCGCGCACCGGCGCACCCGGCGCAAGGTGCTGCTGCTGGCGGGCGGCGTCGGGATCACGCCGCTGCGGGCGCTGTTCGAGACGCTGGACGGCGGGCCGGGCGACCTGACGCTGCTCTACCGGGCGTCCGACGCGGGCGCGCTGGTGCTGCGGGCGGAGCTGGAGGCCATCGCGTACGAGCGGGGGGCGGCCCTGCACTTCCTGCTCGGGCCGTCGGACGACTCCTTCGACCCGCTGGCGCCCCGGGCGCTGCGCAACCTGGTGCCGGACCTGGCCGCCCACGACGTCTACCTGTGCGGGCCGCCCGGGATGGCGCGGGCCGCGACCGCGTCGCTGATCAGGGCCGGGGTGCCGGCCCGCCGCATCCACAGTGAGGACTTCAGCCATGCCTAGCCACCACCGCCGGGTCCCGCGCGACCGGATCCGCCGCCGGACCGCCGCCGGGCTGCTCGCCGCCGGGGCCTGCGCCGCCACGCTGCTGACCGGCGTGCTGCACCCGGAGGGCCCGCCGGCGCCGGACCGGGCGCCGGCGGGCTCCGTAAGCTCTGGCGTAGCTCAACTCTCCAAGGATTGATGGAACGGCCAGCCATTTCTTCTCTAGGCTCACGCCATGCCTGACATATCCCTGACGACTCTGGTCCTGCTCTGTCTCGCCGCGCTGGTCGCCGGCTGGATCGACGCCGTGGTCGGGGGCGGCGGACTGCTCCTGCTGCCCGCCCTGCTGCTCGGGCTGCCGCACCTGCCCGCCGCCCAGATCCTGGGCACCAACAAGGCCGTCGCGATCGTCGGCACCTCGGGCGCCGCCGTCACGTACGTCCGCAAGGCGCCGGTCGCGGTGGGGCGGGCGGTGCGGATCGGGTGCGCCGCGCTGGCCGGTTCGATGGGCGGGGCCTTCTTCGCGGCCGGGATCAGCAGCCAGGTGCTCCGCCCGGTGATCATGGTGGTGCTGGTCGGGGTGGCCCTCTTCGTCCTCTTCCGACCCTCCTTCGGCACCCGCCCGGAGGGCGCCGCCCAGCCGCCGCTCACCCGGGCCCGCATTATCACCGCGATCGTGGTGGTCGGCGGCGGCATCGGCTTCTACGACGGCCTCTTCGGCCCCGGCACGGGCACCTTCCTGGTGCTGGCCCTGACCGCCGTCCTCCGCCTCGACCTGGTGACGGCCTCCGCGACCGCCAAGATCGTCAACGTCTGCACCAACGTGGGCGCCCTCGCGATGTTCGCCTACCACGGCAGCGTGCTGTGGCAGCTCGCGGCGGTCATGGCCGTCTTCAACCTGGCGGGCGGCATGGTCGGCGCCCGCATGGCCCTGAGCAAGGGCGCCGAGTTCGTCCGCGGGGTGCTGCTGGTGGTCGTCTTCTCCCTGGTCGCCAAGCTGGCGTTCGACCAGTGGGCGTAGGACGGGTGGCGGGCCGGGACGCCCTCACCGCACCCCGATCAGGTGGCCGAAGGCGACCACGTTGCCCTGGTAGCCGCCGTCCTTGCGGGAGAAGCCGCCGCCGCAGGTGATCACCCGGAGTTCGGCGCGGTCCGCCTCCCCGTAGACCTTCGCGTCGGGGAAGCGGTCCTTGTCGTAGACCTCGACCGCGTCGACCGTGAACACGGCGGTGCGCCCGTCCTGCCGCAGCACCTCGACCCGGTGGCCCTTCTTCAGGGCGCCCAGCGCGTAGAAGACCGCCGGGCCCCGGTCGTTGTCGACGTGTCCGGCGACGATCGCGGTGCCCTTGGCGCCCGGGGTCGTGCCGTCCTCGTACCAGCCGGCCAGGTTGCGGTCGGACGCCGGCGGCACCTCCAGGGAGCCCTTCGCGTCCAGGCCGAGGGCGGTCAGCGGGGTGTCCACGTCGATCTCCGGGATGCGCATCCGCAGCGGCTGCGAGGGCGGCAGCGGGTCCGCGGCGGCGTCGGTGTGGACGCTGGGCCCGGCGGCGAACGCCTGGGCGGCGGAGGGGACGGGCGGGGTGATCTCGCCCGAGCCGTTCTGGATCAGCCACAGGCCGACGCAGGCGGCGACGGCTATGCCCCAGCCCTTGCTGCTGTTGGTCACGGACGTCCTCCGACGGGGGTGGTCCCGCCCCCGCGCGGCGGGGGCCCCCCTCGGCCCCCTCGGCACCCACGGACGACAGCGCGCCCGGCGACGGACTGGTCC
>NZ_JBEZHM010000061.1:0-43922 GCF_040650575.1 Streptomyces sp. NPDC048659
GACCGTGATCCTGCACACGGACCTGCTGGCCTATCTGCGCACCTCCCCCGACCACTACGACGCCCTGTGCCTGGGTGAGCGAGACGAGGGGCGGCGCCCGGAGCGAGCGAAGCGAAGCGGAGGTCGCAGTCCGGACACCCCCTGCCCCCGCGGAGACTCCGGCGCCCGTGGAACCACCGACGGGGGCGAAGGCACCGACGGAGGCAATGCCGGAGGCGGCGGAAGCAAAGCCAGAGGCGGCGGAACTCCCCCACTCCCTGGGCCCCGCGGCAACGCCCCCCACAGGCTGGCAGGCGGTGCGAGCGGCCCGCGCCGACACCCGCCCCCGCGCCCCCGCCTACCTGGACGCGTACTTCACGGAGCGCGCCACGATCAGCGGCGACCGGTCCGGCGGCACGGACCCCGGGGTGGAGTGCGGCTTCGGCCTGCACGAGGGCCGGGTCGTGGCGTACGCGGCGCAGAACGGCGGGGCGACCCGCCCGGCGGGCTTCCGGACGGCCGCGAGGCTGGTGCGGCTGGCCGGCCGGCTGGGCATCCCGGTCCTGACCCTGATCGACACCCCGGGCGCGGCCAACGACGCGGAGGCGGAGCGGGCGGGCGCGGGCCCGGCGATCGCGGAGGCGTTCACGGCGATCGCGGAGGCCCGCACCCCGGTGACCTCGCTGCTGATCGGCGAGGGCGGCTCGGGCGGCGCGCTGGCGCTGGCGGCCCCGGGCAACACGTGGGCCGCGCCGGGCTCGTACTTCTCCGTCATCGCCCCGGAACTTGCCGCGCGGATCCTGAAACGGCCCCCCGCCCAGGTCCCGGAGACGGCGGAGCACCTGCGGCTGCGCCCGCCGGACCTGCTGGAACTGGGCGTGATCCGAGGCATGGCCACCCCGGCCCCAGCCCCAACCCCAGCCCCAGCCCCCACCCCGGCCCCGGCCCCGGAACGGCACAAGGCCCCCTCCGGAAAGAGGGGGCCCCGCGCCGAGCCGGATGACGGTTCAGGTCAGCCGATGTCGCCCGCGCAGTAGCTGAAGTCCCCACAGACGACGACCGTGTGGTCCACCACGGTCACGACGTTGACGTCGCCGTCGCCCTCGTCGCCGTACCCGTGGGCGAGGGCGGTGCCCGAACCCGAGAGGACGACGGCGGCGGCCAGAGCGGCCGTGGCGATGAACTTGCGCATGAAAACCTCCTGAAGAGCGGAGTTGCTCGACCGGAGCCTCTCCGGGGCATAGGCCCTCGGCAAGCGCACGCGCCCGGACCGGGGTGCGTGACTACCCGTTCGGGCGGCGTATTCGCTAGTTCACGCCCACCGCCCGGATGAGCTCCTGGGTGACGGCGCCGCCCCGGTCGTCGCGGGCGCCGGCCCGCAGCGAGACGGAGTCCGCCGCGCGGGGAACACGCAGCTCACCGCGCCAGGAGCGGTCGAGCGGGACCTTGGCCCAGGTCTTGCCCTCGTCGTAGGAGACCTCCAGCGTGCCGCCGCCGATCCGGCCGGTACCGGCCGCGCCGGCCACGTACGAGGCGGAGAGCTTCACCGGGACGCGGGCGCCGCCGCGCACGTCGCCCTTGAGGTCGGTGCCGAGGTCGAAGCCGAGGTTGATCAGCGGCAGGTAGGTGACCGAGTCGGCCGGGGTCTCGGCGGACCGGAAGGTCCACTCGGCGTGGCCGCGGGTGCCGAGCCGCCAGCGCGCCGGGTCGAGCGCGGTGTCGGTGACGACCTTGTACGTGGCCTCCTCGGCGGGGGCGTCCCAGGCGTAGGCGCCGGAGCTCTTGCGGCGGTCGACGCGGACCCCGTTCACGTACACCTCGGTGTACTGGGTCATGGTGTCGTCGCCCCACACGTCGCCGAAGCCGGTGTGGTCGGGCCCGGAGTCGCCCCAGCCCGGGGTGTTGAAGCGCAGGTCGTTGCCGCTGCGCTCCTGGCCCCAGCCGAGCCCGGTGCCGAGCCACGGGTGCCAGACCGGCTTGAACCACGCCAGCTCGCTCGTGGTGCCGCCCCGGTAGACGGACCGGCCGCCGCGCTGCTCCAGGGAGTCGCCGAGGTCGACGGACTCGTGCCAGTACTGGCCGGGGCCGGTGGAGACGTACTCGGTGCGCTCGGCGGGGAAGGCGATCCGCTCCTTGAAGCCGAAGCCGATCCGGAAGGTGTCGGTGAGCGAGTAGCGGAACTCGCCGCCGTCCTCCGCGCGGGCGGTCGGCATGTGGAACGTCGAGCGGACGGTGGCGAGGTCCTTGCGCCCCGGCCGGTAGACCAGGTCGGTCCCGATGGCGCCGGGGTGTCCCTCGGAGAGGTCGTAGGTGTACGGGGTGTAGCGGGTGCCGGTGAGGTCGAGCCGGGTGCCGCGGGCGGCGGCGCGCGCGAGGCGGGCGGCGTCGGCGGTGTTCACGGTGGCGACGGCGAGCGGCCGGTCCTCGTAGTCGGCGGTGCCGAACCAGGCCATCAGGCGGCCGGGCTGGTCGTCGGTGACGAACAGGGCCCCGGCGCCCGCGTCCTGGGCGGTCTGGGCGAGCGCGACGGGGTCGGCGCCTTCGGTGCGGCGGACCAGGACGGCCTTGCCGCGCACGTCCTTGCCCGCGTACTCGGCGGGGGTGCCGGTGCCCGCGTCGGCGACCTTGAGCCGCCGGTCGCCCTCGGGGAGCGCGGCGCCGGGCTGGGCGGTGACGTCGGCGAGCCGGGTGCCGCCGGCGGTCGCCTCCAGCAGCGGCTTGCCGAGCCGCCAGACGGTCCGGTACTCGAAGGTGCCGGTGGCGGGCTTCGCGGTGGGCGCGGCGAAGACGGAGTCGTAGGTCACGGGGACCTGGACGGCGCCGCCGTAGGAGACGCCGTTGGCCTGGCGGTCGAACTCCATGAGGAGCTGCCGGGTCTCGGTGCGCCGGTCGACCTCGGCGCGGATCTCGCGCAGCCGCCGCCCGTCGAGGGTGATCTCGCGGTCGCGGTCGAGGACGGTCTCGGGCACGGTGAGGAAGCCGAGGCCGAGGGAGTCGGCGCCGTGCGAGCCGCGCACGTCGAGGAAGGTGTCGACGGAGTACGTGCCCGGCTTCAGGCGCAGCCGGAGGGTGCCGGAGTCGTCGACGGAGACCGGGAAGGGCTCGTCTCCGGCGGTGAGCCGCTGCACGCCGAGGTGGGCGGCGGCGGGGGCGCCGTCGCGGTCCTTGACGTGCACGGTGAGGGTGTAGCGCTCCTCCTCCTTGACCAGGCCGAGCGCGGTGTGGGCGACGGCGGTGCCGGCCGCGCGGGCGGTGATCCGGCCGGTGCTGGCGCCGACGGGGGCCTTGGTGCCGTCGCCGGTGACGGTGGTGGCGGCGGTGCCGTGGGCCGGGACGGTCAGGGCGGTGTCGGCGAGGACGGCGCTGCCCTCGGGCATCCCTTCGACGGCGAGGTCGAGGCGGACGGGCGCGTCGGAGCCGTTGGCGTAGGTGACGGTCCGGGTCACCGGCTTGTCCGTCGCGTACGGCCAGGCGACGAAGCCGAGGTCGGCGGAGCCGGTGGCGGTGACGTCCGCGGCGATCGCGGCGCCGACGTCGACGCGCCCGGCGCCGAGGTCGTAGGCGGAGTCGGGGAGGGTCTTGGAGGTGGACATGAGGGCATTCTTGAGCTGGGCGCCGGTCCAGTCGGGGTGCTTCTCGGCGAGCAGCGCGGCGACACCGGCGACGTGCGGGGTCGCCATCGACGTACCGCTCATGGAGGTGTAGAGGCCGCTGCCGGGCAGGAGCTGGGAGCGGGCGGCGAGGATGTCGACGCCGGGCGCGGAGAGGTCGGGCTTGAGGCCCTGGTCGCCGTAGCGGGGGCCCTTGCTGGTGAAGTAGGCGGCCTCGTCGGCGGAGTCGACGGCGCCGATGGTGAGCGCGGAGTCGGCGGCGCCGGGCGAGCCGATGGAGCCGGGGGCGCCGGAGTTGCCCGCGGCGATGACGAAGAGGGCGCCGGTCTCGGCGGACAGCGTGTTCACGGCCTGGGCCATGGGGTCGGTGCCGTCGCTGGGCTCCTGCGAACCCAGGCTCATGGAGACGACCTTGGCGTCGACGTCCCGGGCGGCCCACTCCATGCCGGCGATGATCTGGGACTCGCTGCCGTAGCCCTCGTCGCTGAGGACCTTGCCGACGGCGAGGGAGGCGCCGGGGGCGACGCCCTTCTCCTTGCCGTCGGAGCCGGCGCCGCTGCCGCCGACGGTGGAGGTGACGTGGGTGCCGTGGCCGTTGCGGTCGGCGACCTCCTCGCCCTCGATGAAGGAGCGGGTCTCGGCGAGCCGCCCGGCGAGGTCGGGGTGGCCCGCGTCGACGCCGGTGTCGAGGACGGCGACCTTGACGCCCTTGCCGGTGAGCCCGGCCTCCCACGCCTTGGGGGTGCCGATCTGGGCGTTGGACTCGGCCATGTCGGCGGTGACGCGGGCGTCGAGCCAGATCTTGGCGGGGGCGGAGGCGGCGGCGCGGCCGGAGGGGGAGGCGGCGGTGAACGCGCGCCAGAAGGCGCCGGGTTCGGTGACGGTGAGGGCGGCGCCGCCGATGCTGGGCAGGGCGCGTACGGTCTCGGTGCCGCGCGGGGCGGCGGCGCGGGCGCCGCGGCCGTTCCCGTACGTGACGATGAGCGGGGTCCGGCCGGTGACGCCCTGCTCGACGAGGCCGCTGACGTCGAAGAGGCGCCGGTCGAGGACGCCGGAGTCCAGGTAGGGGCGGGCCTCGTCGGGTATGACGGTGACCTTGCCGTCGACGGTCTCGCTGCGGACGGCCCCGGTGGCGCCGGGGGGCCGCTCGACGGTGACGGTGCGGTGGCCGCCGCCGGCGTCGGCGAGGGTGACGCGGTCGCCGGTGACGAGGGTGACGGTGACGGAGCCGGCGGGGCCGGAGGCGGCCGGGGCGGCCGGGGCGCTGCGGAAGGTGTCCGGCACGGCGGCGGGTTCCGCCGCCCCGGCGGGGGTCTGGCCGACGGTGAGCAGCAGCAGGGAGAGCCCCGCGGCGAGCAGGCCGGCTGTCCCCCCTCCGGCGGAAGGTCTGATCACGACACACTCCTCGGCGCCCGGGGGAAGGGGTGGTTCCGGGCGTCGCGAGGAGTCTGGTCAGCGGTACGGGAGTTGACTCCCGTGGCGGCTGGCGGCTATGTGCCGTGGCGGCCAACCGCCAGTCGCGCGGGCCCCGTTCAGGCGGTGGGGTGCTCCGCGTCGTAGCGCCGGAAGCCCTTCCCGTACAGGGCGAGAAGGCCGATCGCGAGGACGCAGGCGAGGCCGCCGCCGGTGATGGCCACGGCCGGGGAGCTGAGGTCGGCGACCGAGCCCGCGAGGAAGTCGCCGAGCCGGGGCCCGCCCGCGACGACGACGATGAACACGCCCTGGAGCCGGCCCCGCATCTCGTCCGGGGCGGCGACCTGCATCATCGTGTTGCGGAAGATCATCGAGACGGTGTCGGAGTAGCCGGCGACGGCGAGCAGGAGCAGCCCGAGCCAGAGGTTCCGGGTGAGGCCGAAGGCGGCGATGGCGGTGCCCCAGGCCGCCACGGAGAGCAGGATCGCCTGCCCGTGGTGGCGGATCCGGCCCTGCCAGCCGGAGAGCACCCCGCCGAGCAGCGCGCCGAACGCCGGTGCGGCGACCAGGAGTCCGGCGGTGCGGGCGTCGCCGCCGTACCAGAGGACGGCGACGGCCGGGAAGAGCGCGCGGGGGTGGGCGAGGATCATCGCGCAGAAGTCGGAGAAGAAGGTCATGCGCAGGTTGGGGCGGGTGGCGAGGAAGCGCAGCCCGTCCAGGACGGAGGCCCGCTCGCCGCCCTCGCGGTCGGGCAGCATCGACGGCAGCCGCCACATCGCGTACAGCGAGGCGGTGAAGGCGACGACGTCGATGGTGTACGCGGCCTGGTAGCCGGCCAGGCCGACGATGAGGCCGCCCAGGCTGGGCCCGACGAGCGTGCCGAAGGTCATCGTCATGGAGTTGAGCGCGTTGGCGGCGCGGAGCTGCTCGGCGGGGAGCAGGCGGGGGATCATCGAGCTGCGGGCGGGCGCGTTGAGCGCGGCGCAGACGGCCTGGAGGGCGACGATCCCGTACAGGAACCAGACCGCGTGGAAGCCCGCGAAGGCCGCGGCGGCGAGGGCGGCGGAGAGCAGCGCGGAGCCGCCTGCCGAGGCGAGGCCGAGCTTGCGCCGGTCGACCGTGTCGGCGACGGCGCCGCCGTACAGGCCGAAGACGACGAGCGGGACGAGGGAGAAGAGCCCGACCAGGCCGACCGAGAACGGCGAGCGGGTGATGTCGTAGACCTGGAGGGAGATGGCGAGGGTCGTCATGCCCTGCCCGACCCAGGTGACGCTGTTGCCGAACCAGAGGCGGCGGTAGTGGACGGAGGTGCGCAGCGGGGTCAGGTCGGCGAAGACCCGGCGCTTCTCCGGTGCCTCGACGCCGCTCACGCGACGTCGAACCGGAGCTCGGGCCTGGCCCAGTGGATCCGGCCGCCGGGCGGGATGGTGCCGGTGCGGCGGGCGCCGGTGCGGAGGTAGAACTCCTCGGCGGGCGGGTGGGCGACGACCCGGACGCCGTCGAGCCCGGCGGCGCGGGCCTGCTCCACCATGTGCCCGATCAGCAGCCGCCCGACGCCGAGGCCCTGGGCCTCGTCGACGACGAAGGCGAGGTCGAGCTCGGCCTCGTCGAGGAGCAGGGCGTAGAAGCCGAGCACCTTGCCGTGGGGGTCGACGGCGGCGTAGACGGGGTGGTGCTCGATGTAGGTGGCGCCGACGACGTAGCCGTCGACCATGGCGGCATAGTCGCCCCGGTAGGCGCCGGATTTGCGGACGATCTGAGTGAGGCGCTTGGCGTCGTCCGCGGTGGCGCGTCTGAGGGTGATGTCGACCATGGAGGGAGTATAGGACCGAACACGTAAACCGATCCTTACATTTATGTGACGGATACACGGGTGCCCCTCGCACCCTCCTCGACGCCCCGCAACGCCCCGCGCGCACTAGCTCTCGTCCGCGCACTCCGCGAGCAGGTCCGGGTCGACGGTGTCGAGGCGGGCGGCGAGCGCGTTCAGCCGCTCCCGCAGCCCGACCAGCTCGTCCAGCTCCAGGCCGGTGGCGGCGGCGATGCGGCGCGGCACGGCGAGGGCCCGCGCGCGCAGCGCGACCCCCTCGGCGGTGAGCCGGACGGTGACGGAGCGCTCGTCCTCGGGGCTGCGCCGCCGCTCGACATGACCGGCCGCCTCCAGCCGCTTGAGCAGCGGGGACAGGGTCCCGGAGTCGAGCCGGAGCCGCTCGCCGATGCCCTTGACGGGCAGCTCGCCGTGCTCCCAGAGGACGAGCATCACCAGGTACTGGGGGTAGGTGAGCCCGAGCTCCTTGAGCGCGCCGCGGTAGACGCCGTTGAAGGCGCGGGTGGCGGCGTGCAGGGAGAAGCAGATCTGGTTGTCGAGCCGGAGGAAGTCCTCGGCGGCGGGCGCGTCGGCGGTGGGTCCGTCCATGGGGCCAGGATACGGGAGACGCCCGTCACACGCGATTAAGTTGTGCACAACTAAATGACGCGCTACAAATGAGGGAGAGCGAGCACGAGGCACCACCCGAGGCGCCACCCAAGGCACCGCCCAAGACACCGCCCCCCGGCGCGGCACGGCGCGGCGACCCCCGACCCGAAAGAGGACCCCATGGACGCGATCTACACCGCAGTAGCCACCGCCAACGGCCGCGAGGGCCGCGCCGTCAGCTCGGACGGGCGCCTGGACCTCCCGCTCGCCCACCCGGCGGCCCTCGGCGGCAACGGCCAGGGCACCAACCCGGAGCAGCTCTTCGCCGCCGGCTACGCGGCGTGCTTCGCGAGCGCGATGGGCGTGGTGGCCCGCCAGGAGAAGATCGACATCGCGGACGCCTCCATCACCGCCGAGGTCTCGATCGGCAAGGACCCGGCGGACGGCGGCTTCGGGCTCGCGGTCGTGATGCGCGCGGAGTTCCCGGACCACCTTCAGGGCGAGGCGGGCGCGGCGCTGCTGGAGAAGACCCACGCGTTCTGCCCGTACTCGAAGGCCACGCGCGGGAACATCAAGGTGGAGCTGGTCGTCGAGTAGGACCGCGCCCGGCACCGTGATCGTGGTGCTGTGCGTAACTGAACGCCCCCTGTGCGCTTTTCGCGCACAGGGGGCGTTCGCGTATGGGGGTTCCTGTGGGGTCACGGGGGATTCGCCTGCCGTACGGCGGGCAGTCATGGGACGGCCGCCGGGCGGTGGCTCGGGGGCGCTCTCCTTGGGGCGCCCGTGAGCCGGCCCGCCGGCTCCGCGCCCGCACCCCCACCGCCCGCCCCCACCCTCGGAGGACCTCGCCCCATGGCCGACCTCAACCGCCGCCGCTTCCTGCAACTCGCGGGCGGCACCGCCGCGTTCACCATGCTGTCGGACAGCATCGCCCGCGCCGCCGCCATCCCGGCGCAGGGCACGACCGGCACGATCCAGGACATCGAGCACATCGTGGTCCTGATGCAGGAGAATCGTTCCTTCGACCACTATTTCGGTGCGATGAAGGGCGTACGGGGCTTCGGCGACCCGCGCCCGGTGACGCTGCCCAGCGGCAAGTCGGTCTGGAACCAGTCGGACGGCAGCAAGGTGACCCTGCCGTTCCGGCCGACCAGCGACAAGCTGGGCATGGAGTACCTCCAGGGCCTCAACCACGACTGGCAGGGCGGCCAGAGCGCCTTCAACAAGGGCAAGTACGACAACTGGATTCCCGCCAAGACCAAGGCCACGATGGCCTACCTGACCCGCGAGGACATCCCGTTCCACTACGCGCTCGCGGACGCGTTCACCATCTGCGACGCGTACCACTGTTCGTTCATCGGGGCGACCGACCCGAACCGCTACTACATGTGGACGGGGTACGTCGGCAACGACGGTACGGGCGGCGGCCCGGTCCTCAACAACGCCGAGGCGGGGTACGGCTGGACGACGTACCCGGAGCGTCTCCAGGCGGCCGGCGTCTCGTGGAAGATCTACCAGGACATCGGCGACGGCCTGAACGCGGCGGGCTCCTGGGGCTGGATCAACGACGCCTTCCGCGGCAACTACGGCGACAACTCCCTCCTCTACTTCAACACCTACCGCAACGCGCAGCCGGGCAACCCGCTCTACGACAAGGCCCGCACCGGCACCAACGCGAAGGCGGGCGAGGGCTACTTCGACAAGCTCCGCGCCGACGTGCAGTCCGGGAACCTCCCCCAGATCTCCTGGATCGCGGCCCCCGAGGCGTTCTCGGAGCACGCCAACTGGCCGTCGAACTATGGCGCCTGGTACGTGGCGCAGGTGCTGGACGCGCTGACCTCGAACCCGGACGTGTGGGCGAAGACGGCCCTCTTCATCACGTACGACGAGAACGACGGCTTCTTCGACCACGTGGTCCCGCCGTACGCGCCGGGCTCGACGGCGCAGGGCCTCTCGACGACCGCGACCGCCCTGGACTACTTCGGCGGCAAGACGGGCTACGCGGCCGGCCCGTACGGCCTGGGCCCGCGCGTCCCGATGATCGTCGTCTCCCCCTGGTCCACGGGCGGCTACACCTGCTCGGAGACCTTCGACCACACGTCGGTGATCCGCTTCATGGAGACCCGCTTCGGCGTCCGCGAGCCCAACATCAGCCCGTGGCGCCGCGCGGTCTGCGGCGACCTGACGGCGGCGTTCGACTTCACCCGCACACAGACGCGGCAGCCCGCCCTCCCCTCGACGGCGGCCTACTACCCGCCGGACAAGAACCGCCACTCCGACTTCCTGGCCACCGCCCCGGCGGTCGGCACTATGCCCCGCCAGGAGCCGGGCGGCAAGCCGACCCGCCCCCTGAAGTACGCCCCGTACGTGGACGGCGCGGCGGACGTGTCGGCGGGCACGTACCGCCTGACCTTCAGCGGCGGCCCGGCGGCGGGCGCGCAGTTCTACGTGACGTCGGCGAACCGCACGGACGTCCCGTGGACGTACACGACGGAGGCGTCGAAGTCGATCTCGGACACCTGGAACACCAAGTACTCCAAGACCCTGACCGACCTCACCGTCCACGGCCCGAACGGCTTCCTCCGCCGCTTCCGCTCCCCCGGCAAGACGGCGGTCACGGAGGTCACGGCCCGCCACAACGCGACGACGGGCAACCTGGACCTGACCCTCACCAACCCGACCCCGACGGACACGACCCTGACCCTGACCAACTCCTACGCGGGCCCCCCGCAGACGGTCACGGTCCCGAAGAACTCCACGGTCACCCGCACCCTGGACCTGACCGCGTCCTCCCGCTGGTACGACTTGACGATCACGACCACATCGAACACGGACTACCTCCGCCGCCTGGCAGGCCACGTGGAAACGGGCACGACGGGCGTCTCGGACCCGGCGATCCTGACGTACTGAGGTCCGGCTCGCCGGGCATGCCGCCCGACCTCGTAGGGTGTCTCGCCGTGAGCGAATGGCAGATATCCGATGAGGCGGGCGGCGTGCTCGCCGCCCGTTGGTGGCAGTGGGCCCTGTCGGCGCCCGACGAGGTCAGCCCGGTCGCGGACAAGACCGGGGAGCACGCGGGCTGGCAGCAGCCGGAGGACCTGTGGTTCCTCGCCGGCACCTACGGCGGCCGGGTCGTCCGCCGCTGCGAACTCCCGTCCGGACGGCGGGTGTTCTTCCCCGTCCTGAACACCCACCACACGAAGATGCTGTCCCGCACACCCCTGACCCTGAACGTCGCCGAGGCCACCGCCCACCTCAACGGCGTCCCACTCCCCCTCAGGGAGTTCCTGGCACCCCCGTTCCGCGTCGGCCTGCGCATGCACCTCGCCTGGGGCCTGTGGACGGGCCTGGCCCCGCTGACCCCGGGCCAGTACGTCCTGGAGATCAGGGGCTCGACGGCGGAGGGCTTCCGGGTGGACACGACGTACCACCTGACCGCGGTGGGCGGTTGATCCTGCGGCTCGGCCCCCACGGGCACCCCCCACCCCGATGAGGTCTGACATGGCCGGCACAGCCCCAGAAACGCCGAGGCGGCTTACCGGGAGACCGGCAAACCGCCTCGAAGAATCGAACCCAAGCGGGCCGTCACGACCGCGATTCAACTCGCGAGAACATGGATTCTACAGTGCACAGATGGTCAGGATCGTCGCTGAGGCAAAGAGTTTTCCCACCGTCGACAACACTAACAAAAAAGCCACATCCACCGAGATCCTGTCCATCGAATGTCAAAGCAATCGATTTCCCAGAATCTGCTTGCGGATCCGAAAACAGACCGTCGCCTCGACTAACGAAGAAGCTCCACTCGCCTGTAGAGGCACCACTAGGACAGGACAAGTAGGTCTGCGATTCCAGCGAAACGGAGGTAAATCGGAAGGTCTGGTCCGACGAGAACTGCATCCGCTCCCCCTTCTCGCCGGTCCACGAACCCACCAGCTCCTGTTTCGCTATCTCGGCCGGTTCCTGCCCGCCATCCGCACATGCAGTCAGCGCAAGCAAAGCCACACAAGGCACCACTCGCCACCATTTCCAATTACCCACGACCCCCACCCCTCCCGACATCGATTCGACCAATCATACGGGAGGCAGGCCGCTTCACTCGCCCCACCTGTAGGGGTCACCCAGAGGGACCCTCTCGCTCCAGTTTATATGCTGGGAGGTTGCCGAACCCATGGAGTATCGGAACACAGGATTCCATTCTCTAGGGATAGCGTGAGTCGCAGAATTCCAGTCTGAAGTGTTCGTGACCTCAAAATCAAATATAGCCACCCCATTCTTTTTGTCCACACTTCTGATTTTGGCTTTTCCGAGATAGGAGCCCAGGAAAGCGTCTGCATAATTCCGCGTTCCTATCTTCCCGTTGCTCAGAGTTCCACTAAAATCTTGGATAGCGCCTCGGATTGAATTACCCCACCACCAGGGAGTTCCGGGCCCAGGACCCACATCATCATACGTAAAGCCGTAAGCCTTCCCCTCGGCGAGCTTTCCGTAACTCCAAGCTATACGGAGAAGCTCCATCCTCTTTATAGCGATCGTCCTGTCGGACGCAAGCTCAGCGACGAACTTATCTCCGCCCTTGAAATACTCATGCCGCTTAGCCAACATTTCCCGACCGAACAGCCACCCGAAGAACATCTGCTGCGAAGTCTCAAATCGATTTCCCCCCTCTTCATCTATAATGCCGAACTCGGGCTCCGCCAGTGGCTCCACAAAGCCGTAGAGGAAGTAGGGGTTCCAGCGTTTGGCCTCGTCGATCGTCGTGGGCCCCGGCGGCCATGTGCCACCCGAACCGCTGCCCTTTCCAGCATCGGACGTGCTCCCCGAGTGCGTTCCCGTCGATCCCGAACCCCCGCCCCCGGACCCGCCCGGAGGCTTTCCAGGCGTGCTGCTCTGCCCGCCGCCGGGTCCACCAGGTTCGTTGTGGCCAGTTCCGTCATCAAGCCACAGCCCCGTGGAGTCGCTGGACGTGACCGGAGTGTTGTTGGCATAGGCATAGCCGTTGAGCGACTGATGCTGGTCCAGGGTCAGAGCCGGGTCGACGCTGATGAACTGGCCGATTGCCGGGTCGTACTCACGGGCTCCAATGTGCGTCAGCCCCGTGTTCGCATCCGCCGGCTTGCCCAGGAATGCCTTGTCGTCCGGCCAGGCGCTCGGCGAAGTACCCCGAGGGGCGCCGAACGGTGTCGTCTGGCGTCGGGTGACGGCCCAGGTCGAGGCGTCAAGGGTAAGGCCCGACGTTCCGTGGTGGTCGGAGGCGAGGAAGCTGAGCTTGGTCCCCGTGACCCCCTTCGTCGCCGTGCGGACGGCGATGGTCTTGCCGGCGGCCGTGTAGTAGCGGGTTCCGGAAAGGACCTTGGTCGCGCCGGCGTCCTTCGTCGTGAGCCGTACCTCGTTGCCCGCGAGATACAGGACGGTGTCCCCGTCCTTGGTCGTCGGACGGCGGATCAGGAGTTCGCCGTTCGCGTCGTAGAGGTACTCGGTCCCCTGCGCGGACTTGCCCGCGGCGGCCGGCTCGGTGAGCGCGGCCAGCTTGCCCTCGGAGTTCCACGTCAGGGTCTGTGTCGCCTGGCCGCCCGGGCGGCTCGTGGTGTTGCCCGCGGCGTCGAACACGTAGTTCTTGGCCTGCGTGCCGGTGGTCGTCTTGGTCAGCGTGTGCGGCTGACCACCGTCCTCCTTGCCGTAGGAGTACTGCGTCGTGGTGTCGCCGCTCGTCGCGTGCTGCGTCTCGGAGCTGCGCTGGCCGGCCGCGTTGTACGTGTAGCTGGTCCAGTACGGAGCGATGCCGTCGATGGCGTCCTTGCTCGGAGCGGTGGCGCAGTCGGCGGTCTTCGGGGTCCAGGCGTCCTTGATGCGCCGGTGGCCGTCATAGGTGAAGCACTGGTAGTCGGCCTTGGCCGTGCCGCCCAGCGTCGTGTTGTCGAAAATCGACGTGACGTTGCCCGCGTCGTCCTGAGTGAAATTCAGGTCCTGGGGCGAGTAGGCATGGGCGTCCGTGGTGACGTACGACCGCTTCAATCGGCGCGTGCCCGGCTCGTAGGAGTAGCCGAGGTATGCCTTCTTGACCGAGTTCGTCTTGTCGGTTCCGACAGTCAGCCGCGTGACATCCCCCAGCGGGTCGTATGTCGCGTCGAGTAGGTAGCCAGTAGTGCCGGAGACCTCCGTCTGAAGACCGACGCCGGCGTAGTTGTACTTGTAGGAGACGAACTCGGAGGACAGACCGGCTACCGCGGGGCTCCCCGACTGCTTGATGCTGCCGTCGAGGCCGTAACCGGCGGAGAACGAGAGGGTGCTGGGCACGCCCGCCGCTACCAGCGGTTCGCTCGCCGGCAGGAACAGGCTCGACCCGGTGACCTGGTAGAGGCTGTCACGGGAGGTGACCTTCTGCGTATACGCCTTGCCTGTCTTGCCCGCTCCGCCGACGTACCGGATCGCCGTGTCCTGCTGCCCCTTCATGAGCGTGTCGAACTCCCACGCCGCGAGCTTGTGATCGTCGTCCTCGGTGCCGTCCCACAGGCCGGTCTTGCGTCCGAGGTCGTCGTACCCGCTGATGAGCGTCTTCTTGAGTCCGACGTTGGTGGACCCGACCGCCTGATCGAGCGCGTTGTACGTGGTGGTGGACGTTCCCTTGTCAGGGTCGGTCGCCGAGCTCTGGCGGCCGAAGAGGTCGTAGGTGTAGGACCAGACGGATGTGTCGGGCCCGGTGATCGAAGCCTGCTTCCCCGACGGCGTGTACGTGTACGTGGTGGTCGTGTAGTCGTCACCGGTCGGCGCCGGGCCCGCGTACTCCCGACGCTCGGTGAGCTGCCCGAGGGCGTTCGTCACCGATGCCGTGGCCTGGCCCCCGGCAGGAGCGGTCGTCGTGACGGTGTCACCCAGGTAGGCCGTGCCGATCGTCCACCGGACGACGTTGCGGGTCTTGGTGATCGCCTTGACCGCACGGCCGGCACCGTCGTAGACGGTGTCGGTCTGGACGGGCGGCTCCCCGCCGTCGGTCTCCACCGGGTTCCCGGACGGCTGCAGGGACTGTGCCCAGATGTCGGACTGCGTGGAGACGGCCAGTCCTCGTGAGTCGTACAGCGTCTGCGAGACGATCGAACCCCCGCCCGGCGAAGGGGTCTGCGCCTGGCGGGGGCGCAGCATCGAGTCGTACAGGGCGAACCCGGTGTTGTAACCCGTGCCGTCGCCCTTGATGGTGGCGCTGGAGACCCAGGGCATCGCCGACCTGGTGATGTTGTAGGTGTAGACGTGGCTGGGGGACTTCCCGGCGGCCTTCAGCTGGTTGGGCAGCCACACCTTCGTCAGACGCCCCAGGGCGTCGTATTCCGACTCGGTGACCTTGTTGTTCGGGTCGGTGACCTTCGTCGGGGCACCGGTGGCGAAGTCCACGAGGGTAGTCGTCGCGTGGTTGAGCGCGTTCTTCACCACGGTGGAGGTCAGGGGACCGGAGGCGGACGGCACATAGGACGTCGTCGCCGTCACGAGGCCGTTGGTGTTCTCGACGCTCGTCGGGCGTCCGAGATCGTCGTACGCCGTCGCGCTGATCTTCTGCCACTCGGGCGCGTTGTCGCTCTTGTAGCCCTTCGCGCGTCCGGTCCAGCGAGCCTCACCGATGGTCGGCTTCTGGTTCGCGGTCCACTCGGCCGTCGAGTCGAAGGTG
The DNA here is from genome assembly GCF_040650575.1 of Streptomyces sp. NPDC048659. Taxonomy (NCBI): domain Bacteria; kingdom Bacillati; phylum Actinomycetota; class Actinomycetes; order Kitasatosporales; family Streptomycetaceae; genus Streptomyces; species Streptomyces sp. NPDC048659. Next base: position 15,074 of record NZ_JBEZHM010000061.1, read on the forward strand.
ATCGCCGAGTCGGAGACGATCTGCCCGGGCGTGCCTGAATCGGCGGGCAGGTCGAGGTCCTCGTCCTTGATCGTGCACGGGTCCGCGACCGGGTCGGTCTTGGCGTTCGCCACCACGCGGGTACGGGACACGAGGTTGTTGATGCCCACCGTGTCGTTGCGTGCGTACCACGTGTACGTGCAGGTCTCGTCGCCCGCCACACCGTCGTCGCCCCGGTCGGAGACCGTGACGGGCATTCCGTACGCGTCGTCGAACGAGGTCTTGACCGTACGGCTGCGCCAGGAGGGCGTGCCCGCGGAGGTGAGGTAGGTGTGCGTCGTCGTCGAGCCCGTGCGCACGAAGTACGCCTCGGTGTCCGCGTAGGACTTGTGCTGGGTGGAAGTGCGCTTGGACCACGGGGTGTTCACCGTGCTGGTGACCGGAGTCGTTCCGTCGTAGACGACGGACTCACGGGTGAAACCGGCGAACTCGTCCTTGTCGGTGAGGGCGCCCGCCTTGAATCCGGTGGAGGAGGCGGTCTTGCGCACCTTCTCGTCCAGCTTGCCCTCGGCGTCCAGGACACGGTCGCCGTTCATGCCGCGCATGTAGTAGGTGACGGTCTTGGACTGGGTGCCACCGGCCCTGCCGGTGAGGTGGGTGACCTGGTCGTAGCCTCGCCAGGAGGACCAGGTGCGTTCCTTCTCCTTGGTGAACGGGTCCTCGTTGTAGTGCCAGGCGCCCCCGTTCGAGCCGTAGAGGTAGGTGTTCTCGACGGCTTCGAGGCCGCCCTTGGGCGCCGTCGTCGACACCGTCTGGACGGGGTACTTGTGGAACCAGTCCAGGATCGGTGTCTTGCCGCCGTTCGGGGCCCAGTAGACCGGGTAGCAACGGCGAGTGTTCTTGTCGAGCGCCGGCATCGTCTGACCCGCGACGCAGTCCGCGGCCAGGTAGCTGACGATGGTCTGGGCGCCGCTCTCCGAGGTGACGGTCTTCAGACGGGGCTTGTGGAACGGCAGGATGTCATCGCTCGGGCCGTCGACGCGGTTGGACAGGAACTCGTGGGTGAAGGTGACCGGGTCGAGGGCCGGGGAGATCGCCGTGCCGTGCTTGCCGGTGCGGCGGATCTCCTGGAGCCAGAGCGACTGGTCGGCCGCGTCGCCGGTGTCACCGGGATCGAGGTAGGTCTGCTTCAGGGACCATTCGTCCACCGGCTCCAGGGCCGGGAAGCCCGTCGCCGCGTTCCACGCGTACGTGGTGATGGTGGTCAGCCGCTTGCGGGTGAAGAAGGACGGGCTGGTGCCGGTGCACTTGTCGCCGGCCTTGCAGACCATGTCGAACGGCACGTCCGGCCATTCGTCCTTGGTGGTCTCGGTCAGCTCGTTGCACGCCGAGCCCATCTCCTTGACGCACCGCTCGGCATAGCCGAAGACGACCGTGTTGGACGCGGTCGGATTCTTCGGGTCCGTGGTCTTGAAGAGCTCGCCCTTGCGCTGCCCGTAGCGGATCTCCTTGAGGAAGCCGCCGCGGACATAGGGAGTGCCCGTGTCGTCGTCGCCGAGCTGGTCGTAGTGGTTGGACTCGGCCTCGTACCAGTAGGACATGGCATTGCCCCGGGTGTCCTCGACGTAGTCGAGGTTCCAGCGCCACGCCTGCTTCACCGCGCGCTTGGCGAGCGTGTCGCCCGCGGCGTATCCGGGCTCGCCCGCGTCGTCGCCGAAGACCGGCACCGTCCAGACCGAGTTGGTCCTGACGCCCGCTCCCGCACCGTCCAGCTTGTTCAGGCCGAAGACGTACTTGGTGCCGTCGCCGGTCACGACGGTCCAGTGCTCGCCCTTGTCCGGAGAGCCCTCGTCGCCGTTGTCGGCGCCCGTGGAGAGCGTGACCGTGGAGGCGTCGTCGTTCTTCAGCCGCCAGACACCGCTCGTGTCGTCCTTGACGAGCTCGCTGGACTTGCCGTTGAGGACGAGGGACGCGTTCTCGAACTTCCAGCAGAGGTCGAACTTGTCGGTCTGCCCGTCGTCGTCACACGAGCCGTATCGCCGCTCGACGTAGGACGACGTCAGGTCGAAGCCCTCGCCTACCGTGGTGCCCTGGTTGTTGGTGGTCGCGGTGCGCCCGTCCACGCTGCCGGAGTCGTACGAGATCGACAGACTCGGGCTGGGTCCGGCGGCGGCCGGGGGCGTCGTGACCGGGTACGACCACGTGAACGAGCCGGACGAGCCGCCCGCCTCCCACGTCGACGATGCGGCCAGCGGCGTCGCCTTGTAGTCGCCCCGGGCCGAGGCCGCGCCGGCCGCGACGGCCATCAGCACCGTCCGGCCCGCGTCGGGAGCAGAGGCGCGCTGGCGAGCGGCGTCGCCCGAGCCGAATTCGACCTGCGCCGTGATCCGCTGCTCGGCGCGGTCGTTGGTGTACGGGAGCGTCTTCAGCGAGCGGCACTCGCCCGATGCCGGGGTGCTGAGAGCACACTCGGGAAGCCGCGAAACCTGAAGACGGCCTGCCCAGTCGCCTCCGTAGGCGCCGGCGAAGGCTCCGTAGTCGATGCCCAGCGAGGCGGATCCGCCTGCTGCCGGACCGGTCACCTTCAGGACCAGGCCCTTGACGCCGAGCTGCTTCGCCTGAGCTTGGCCGAGCACCTCGACGGCTACCTGGCCGGAGGCGGGTACGGCCTTCCTGCCCCGTGCGGTCGCACTGGGGCGGGACAGCATGACGGGAAGGGAGCCGGGGCTCGCGGTCGCCGTCCCGGCTGAGGGAACGTTCAGTGTGGTCTTGGCGGCCTTGGGCCAGACCGGGTTCTTCACCTGGTCGGTCCGCGCCCGGGACACGGCCGCGCGGGTCTCCTCCGCGGCCTTCTTCATCTCGGCCGCCGCCTTCTTGTCGACCTTGTCGGTCAACGGGGCGACCCGGTCCGCCTGATGGGCGGGAAGGTCGGGCCGCCCGAGCGGGGCTGCGGACGCGGCGAGGGTGACGGGTGTCAGAAGCTCTGGCACGAGCATGAAGCCGGCGACGGCGGCGATACGCCTCGCCCACGGACGTCTTCTGGAACCGGTACTGCCTCTTTCGGGCAGAGTTCCGTTTGGTTTCATCGTCTTTCCGCTCTCCTGGCGCCGCGGCCGAGGCAGCACGAAGTGCGGCGTGCCTCGGCGATGCATGGCGCGTCGATGTGTGTTTCGGGCTTGATGGGGATCCGTGGGCGGCAGCGTCAGCGCTGCCGCCCACAGAGATGAAAGTGCTACAGCTCGGGCGAAACGATCTTGTTTGCCACCTGGTCGAGGGACATGGCGCCCACCCAGACGCGAGCTTCCGACACCGCTCCGGGCATATAGTGCCCGAGGGCCCCGCCGGCCGCTCCTCGACCGAGCGCCACCGCTCCGCCGCCCTGGCTGTAGGACGAGAAGGCGGACTTCGCCATGTCCGTGCTCTGCTCGGCGGCGTTCAGGAAGAGGTGCAGCCTTCCATAGGCACCCGTCTCCCCGTCCCGCTCCGCGGCATCGAAGACACCCGTCACCTGCACCCAGTCTTCAAGGGTCGCGATGTCGTCGCTGCCCGTCTGAGCGGAGGCGGTGACGGAGCCGGTGCCGTCGACGGCCGTCCGGCTGAACCGCCACATGTAGACGCCGGTCGCCATCTTCTCCACCCACAGAGACCAGGAGGATTCGCTGCCTGCCGAGGTGGCCTGGCCGAGCAGCTGGGCACGGTACCCGTTGGGCTTGCTCTCGAGGGCATCGCCGGAGAGCTTGACGCGTGCCGTGACCGTGAAGGAGCCGGACTCGTCGACCACGGGCCCCGGGGGCGTACTGAGGTAGCTCGTCGTACCGTTCAACGGCACGGAGCCCTCGGCGTCCACCGCCGCACCGTTGATCTTCATGTCGCCGGCCACGTACTCGGTCGACTCGCCGATCACCGTGGCACCGGGTGCGGCTGATTCCGCGTTCCACTGCCCCACCAGTTCGGTGGCCGGGGCGTTGTCCGAGGCGAGGGCGCTCTCCCAGCGCAGCTCGTCCTCGTTCAGGGCGCGCTGCCACACCTTGGTCTCGTCGATTCGGCCCGTGAAGTACTGGGTGTAGACGCCGTTCACCCGAGCCCGGCCGATCTGCACGTCCCCCGTGGCGGACCACGGCTGGTAGGTGGAAGAGGCGTTCTTCAGGTTGACAGGCGCACCCTGCGGGCTTCCGTTGACGAAGAGCTGAAGCGTGTCGTCCGCCTCCACCGGCCGGCCGTCGTCGCAGGGACTCTGCACGCACTTCCCGGTGGAGTAGACCCCGGCCAGATGGGTCCACACGTTCACCGGCGGGGTCGCGTAGTCGGCGACGGACCGAATGGCGACGAGTCCGGTCGAGCCGTCATGGTTCGACCGGTTGAGCACCCACTTCTTGTCGGCGGACGAGTAGTACACCGTGAACGCGACGCCGGAGTTCCCCGGAGCGGCGAGGACCGCCTTCGTGGAGGAGGCGTCGGTCAGCATCACCCACGTCGACACCGTGAAGGAGTTCGCGGTGTTGATCGGCATCGGCGTCGTCGCGTAGCCGGTGCGCTTGGCGGGGTCCGTCACGTCGTCGTTGAGGCGCAGGGAGTGGTCACCGGAGCCACGGCGCGCCTGGCTGGACCAGGTCGCCGCCGCGCCCGCCTGCGGGTAGACCGTCACCGGCTTGGCAGTGCCCTCCGTCGCCGTGTTGGCAGCGGTGGTTCCGGTGCCTTCCGAGAAGCGCCACTCGCCCGTGGGTCCCTGCGGCAGCGGCACCCTGAAGGCGTACTCGGCGGGGGCGCCCCACCGGTTGCGCACGTCGCGTGCCTCGACGACCAGGGTGAGCTTGCCTCCCGTGGCCGGGATGGCCTCGATCGGCGTGTCGGGCCCGGTCTGGTTCGCCGCGATCTCACGTACCGTGCGCGGGTCCTGCAGGTACCAGCGGTAGCCCTTGATGTCCTTGTCGTCCGGGTGCGGTGTCAGCTTGAACCGGCCCGGGACATCCACGCCTCCGCCGGGGGTGCAGGTGTCCGAAGGAGTGCAGGTGTAGGGGTTGCCTGTGTCCAGTGAGATCTGTGGAGGCTTCGGAACCGTCGAGTCCATCGTGAAGTAGCACCAAGACGAGTACGCCGAAGACTGACTCGATGTCACGCCGGCATAGGTCCAGTGCGACTGGGTCAGGGCACGCATCCGGTAGAGAACGCCGTCCTCCCGGGCCGACAACCGGACCTTCTCGAGCGTGTTGTCCACGTGAAAGCCGGTGGAGGGCGCGGCCGCGGTCCAGGAACTGCTCCACGACCCGTCGCTCTTCTTCTTCTCGACGGCCATGTAGGCCCGCAGCGAGCCTTGGCCCTCGCCGGAGGCCGGGGCCACCTGCGTCTGCACCGCGGCCTGGACGATCGGGTCCGCGCGGGTGACCACGGTGGGCTTGCTCTCGGGCTCGCAGTAGGCCGTCGTGCCGTCGCCCGGGATCACTCCGACGCTGGTGGGCACGCCCGGCTTCGGGGCGTACTCGATCTGCAGCTCGGCGTTCTGGTTGAACCGCTTCCAGGCCCGGGGCTCGGACTCGTTGTTCGCCCGGAGCATGAGCGTCAGCCGGGCGAGTTTGCCGTCGGCGAACGACTGGACGGTGGGCGTCAGGTTCTCGTTGGGTTCCGCGGGATTGTCATGGAACTCGACCCAGGCGTCGGGCTGCGCCGGGCTGCACAGGTCCCCGCGTCCGTAGGACACCAGTCGGTCGCCGACCCAGTCCCGCTGCGCCGGCCCGGGCCAACGGGTCGCCTCGGAGATGTTGTCCGTGCGGACGAGGTCGACTGTCCACGGATTGCAGTTGAAGGACCAGGTCTCGTAGGCGCGGAACGTCGCGTCGAGGATCTTCTTGCCCGCGAGCTTCGTGGGGGCGAACTCGTAGTACATGCGGTTGGTGTAGTTGTTGCCGCAGGTGTAGCCGCCGGAGGTGCCGCAGAATCCGACGCCGTAGTCGCCGCTGAACTGCCAGAAGTGGTCGCCGTCGGAGGACAGCACCGTCCGCTCGGAGTACCCGAGGCCCATGGGCGGGTCGATGTACACGGGGTAGACCGTGTCCGAACCGCGCAGCAGGTCGAGGTCGGGGGTGACCGCGAGCGAGCCTTCCTGGACCTTGACCGGCAACGCCTCGCGGGCGTCCCCCTTGGTCGGGGCGTCGGCCTCGTCCACCGGCTGCTCCTCGGTGGGGACAGCCGCAGCCCGTGAAGAAGACTTCAACGCCGCCCTGGCGCCCATCGGCTGGGGCCCGGTCGGCGCCGTACCGGCGGAATCCCACATCAGGCCGGCGGGACCCTTGAAGACGGCGTTGCCGTTGTCGTCGAGCGCGCTGACACCGCCGCCCGCGCCCGGGACGACCCGCAGCCCGTCAGCCCGCACGTCGAGCTTGATGTGCTCCAACTGCGGATTCGCGGCGGCCTCGGCGCTCTTGACCACCAAGACCTCGCGGAAGCCCTCGGAGGTCGCGGTCAGCTGCAGGTCGACGCCCGCGAAGGCCTCGGGGTACGTGGCGGTGTCGCCCGAGAGGACCGGCGCCGGGAGAGGCGTCGGCCAGTCGAACGTCAGCGAGCCCCGGTCACCTCCCAGGCGGATCAGACCGTCGCCGTCGCCTCCGTTCGAGAAGCTCAGATCCACGACGGCCGACTTCGGACCGACGCTGCCGTCCGCGCGACGCTCGAGGGATGCGTCCACCCCGCGCCACGTACCGTCCGCGGCTCTCGCGCGCTGAGGCGTCGTCGCCTGCGTCAGCGTGAACGTGCCGTCCGGGTTCGCCATCGTCGTCGTGTACTCGGTGCGCTCGGCGACCACCTCGACAGGCTCTCCCGACTGCGCCGCTCGCACCGAAGGCGAACCCGCCTCGGCTGATGAGCCGGCCTTCGACTCCAGGCTTGTCGCCCCGAGAGCGATGCCGGGAGTGACGCCGACGGCAAGGACGCCGGCGAGTACACCCCCCGCCACTCTCAGTAGTCGACGCCGCGCATCAAAAGACATGACACCCCACCCCTCCAGAGCCCCCCCGGGCTCATACATACGTTCGAACGGCGGGCCAAGGGCCAGCCATTCGAGGCACCCTACGCACCGACCACGAACCCGATCAAGGGGAAATCGACAACGAAAACCGCACGTCAGGAAGGTGCGGCCGACCCAAACCGGGCGCAAGCGCCTACTCTCGGGGGCAAACGGATCGTCACGAGTCCATTACGGCAAGGTGGCTGCCGGGACGACTGTACGAGGCCGGCATCAAGGCCCCGCCGACCGGGTGACGCCGGCGTGTCGCTGCCCCTGCACCGGTCGTCGAGGGTGCACCGTAGGTATGAAAAGAAGCCCGCGCTCGCAGGCGAATCCTTCCTGCGGGCACGGGCAGTGGTGGGGCGGGTGGGACTCGAACCCACGGCCGACGGATTATGAGTCCGCTGCTCTAACCGGCTGAGCTACCGCCCCGAACACCACGGCGCGTACAAGTGTGCGCGCCGTCTGCCGCAGCATAGCCGCTCATACGATCTCCTGCTTCGGATGGTCGGCCATGCTCGATCTAGAGGACTCCGGGGCGCGGCCGGTGGTTCCCGGGGAAACGAAAAAGGACCCCGAAGGGTCCTCTTCCGCTCTGCTCCCCCGACTGGACTCGAACCAGTAACCCTCCGGTTAACAGCCGAATGCTCTGCCAATTGAGCTACAGGGGATCGCGCTCCCCCGACTGGACTCGAACCAGTAACCTGCCGGTTAACAGCCGGCTGCTCTGCCAATTGAGCTACAGGGGATTGCTGCGTTGCGACGAACGGATCCACCACTGGCCTTGCCAGGCGGCGGTCGCTCGCTGCGAGACATAGATTAGCGCAAGCAGGGGGGTGCTCCGCCAATCGGTATCCCCAGGGCGCTCCAGGGAAGGGTCACAGCCGTGCGGTACAAGCTGATCTTCGTCGCGGGACTGGCCGTCGGGTTCGTGCTCGGGACCCGCGCCGGGCGCGAGCAGTACGAGCGGATGAAGAAGTCCGCGCAGGCCGTGGCGCAGAACCCGGCCGTGCGCAACGCCGCCGAGTCCGCCGCGCAGACCGGGCGCGAGGCCGCCGGGAAGGCGCTGCACGCCGTCGGCGACCAAGCGCAGAGGATCCGGTCGCGGCGCGAGCGGAACGGGCAGCTCCCCGGGTTCGACGAGGACGACTGGGGGACCAGCAACACCTGACCCCGGCACGGCCCGGCATACGGCAGAATCATGTGTCATGGGGATAGTCGCCGGACTCGACAGTTCTTCGGATTCCACCCGCATCGTCGTCTGTGACGCCGATACGGGCGCCGTGCTGCGCCAGGGCCATGCCCCGCACCCGGTCGATCCCAAGGCCCCCGACGTCGACCCGCAGGCGTGGCTGCTCTCGCTCGGCGAGGCCGCCACCGGCGGGCTGCTCGAAGGTGTCGAGGCCATCGGGGTCGCGGCGCAGCAGCACGGGCTCGTCCCGCTCGACCCGCAGGGCGCCCTGGTGCGGCCCGCGCTGGTCGGCAACGACAAGCGGGCCCAGGTCGCCGCCGCCGACCTGGTGGAGGGGCTCGGCGGCCGGTCCGCCTGGGCCGAGGCCGTCGGCGTCGTCCCGCACTCCGGGCTCCCGCTGGCCAAGCTGCGCTGGCTCGCCCGCACCGAGCCCGAGCACGCCCAGCGGGTCGCGATGCTCCTCCAGCCGCACGACTGGCTCGTCTGGCAGCTCCTCGGCCGCCCCGCCCGCCGCACCACCGACCGCGGCGCCGCCTCCGCCACCGGCTACTGGTCCGCCCGCGGCAACACCTACCGCCCCGACCTCGTCGAGCTGGCCCTCGGCCACCAGGCCGTGCTCCCCGAGGTGCTCGGCCCCGCCGAGGCCGCCGGCACCACGCCCGAGGGGCTGCTGATCTCCGCCGGCACCGGCGAGACGATGGCCGCCGCCCTCGGGCTCGGGCTCGGCGCCGGCGACGCCGTCGTCTCCCTCGGCGCCTCCGGCTCCGTCATGGCCGTCCACCAAGAGGCGCTCAGCGACCCGGCCGGCGCCATCACCTCCTTCGCCGACGCCACCGGGATGCACCTGCCGGTCGTGCACACCTCGAACGCCGTGCGCGCGCTGCGCGGCACCGCCGAGATGCTCGGCGCGGAGTCGCTGGACGAGCTCTCGGCGCTCGCCCTCAAGTCCACCGCCGGCGCCTCCGGGCTCGTCCTGCTCCCCTATCTGGAGGGCGAGCGCACCCCGAGCCTCCCGCACACCGCCGGCACCCTCTCCGGGCTGCGCCGCGAGTCGATGAAGCCCGAGCACCTGGCCCGCGCCGCCTTCGAGGGGATGCTCTGCTCCCTCGCCGACGCCATGGACGTGCTGCGCGGCCGGGGCGTCGAGGTGCGCCGGGTGTTCCTGCTCGGGGCCGCCGCCGGGCTGCCCGCCGTGCAGGCCCTCGCGCCCGCGCTGTTCGGCGCGCAGGTCGTCGTCCCCCAGCCGGCCGACTACGCGGCGCTCGGCGCCGCCCGGCAGGCCGCGTGGGCGCTCGGGGTGTCCCGGGGCACGCTCTCCCCGGCCGCTCCCCCGGCCTGGCAGGGCGCCGCCGCCCAGGTCTTCGAGCCGGGCGAGGAGCTCGCCGTCGGGCAGGCCGTGCGGCAGCAGTACATCGCCACCAGGGAGCAGATCCACCCCGGGGCCTTCGGCGGGTGACGGCCGGGGCCTCGGGCCCGCCGGGACGGGACCTGTGGCCTCCGCTTCGTAAAGACTTGGCCAGGGCTGCCGTGGGGCCCGGAAACCGAGTCGTAACGCCGGACCGGTGCGGGCGATAGTAGAACCCGTGCTCATAAGACTCCTCCGAACCCACCTTCGGCCGTACCGAAAACCGATCGCCCTGCTCGTGGTGCTGCAGCTGCTGCAGACCAGCGCCACGCTCTACCTGCCGACCCTGAACGCCGACATCATCGACAACGGTGTCGTCAGCGGGGACACCGGCTACATCCTGCGGTTCGGCGCGCTGATGATCGGCGTGTCCGTGATCCAGGTCGTCTGCAACATAGGGGCCGTCTACTTCGGTGCCCGCACGGCCTCCGCGCTCGGGCGGGACGTGCGCGCCGCCGTCTTCGACCGGGTGCAGTCCTTCTCCTCCCGCGAGGTCGGGCAGTTCGGCGCGCCCTCGCTGATCACCCGTACGACCAATGACGTGCAGCAGGTCCAGATGCTGGTCCTGATGGCGTTCACCCTGATGGTGTCCGCGCCGATCATGTGCGTCGGCGGCATCATCATGGCGCTCGGCCAGGACGTGCCGCTGTCGGCCGTGCTGCTCGCCGTGGTGCCGGTGCTCGGCATCGCCGTCTCGCTGATCGTGCGGAGGATGCGCCCGCTGTTCCGCACCATGCAGACGCGTCTCGACACCGTGAACCGGGTGCTGCGCGAGCAGATCACCGGCAACCGGGTCATCCGCGCCTTCGTGAAGGACGACTACGAGCGGGAGCGCTTCGCGGGCTCCAACGCCGAGCTGACCGAGGTGTCGATGTCGACCGGGCGCCTGATGGCGCTGATGTTCCCGACCGTGATGACGGTCGTGAACGTGTCGTCGATCGCCGTCGTCTGGTTCGGCGCGCACCGCATCGACAGCGGCGGGATGGAGATCGGCGCGCTGACCGCCTTCCTCGCGTATCTGATGCAGATCGTGATGGCGGTCATGATGGCCACCTTCATGTTCATGATGGTGCCGCGGGCCGAGGTGTGCGCCGAGCGCATCGAGGAGGTCCTGTCGACCGAGTCCAGCGTGGTCCCGCCGGCGGCGCCGGTGACGGAGCTGGGGCGGCGCGGGCACCTGGAGGTCAGGAGCGCGGACTTCCGGTACCCGGGCGCCGAGGAGTCGGTCCTCAAGGACGTCGCGCTGGTCGCCCGGCCGGGTGAGACCACCGCGATCATCGGCTCGACCGGCAGCGGCAAGTCGACGCTGCTGGGGCTGGTGCCGCGGCTGTTCGACGTGACCGGCGGCGAGGTCCTCGTCGACGGCGTGGACGTGCGCGAGCTGGACCCGAAGCTGATGGCGAAGACGGTCAGCCTGGTCCCGCAGAAGCCGTACCTCTTCTCCGGGACGGTCGCGACGAACCTGCGGTACGGGAAGCCGGACGCCACCGACGAGGAGCTCTGGCACGCGCTGGAGGTCGCCCAGGCGGCCGACTTCGTGCGGAAGCTGGAGGCGGGGCTGAACGCGCCGATCGCGCAGGGCGGCACGAACGTGTCCGGCGGGCAGCGGCAGCGGCTCGCGATCGCCCGCACGCTGGTGCAGCGGCCGGAGATCTACCTCTTCGACGACTCCTTCTCCGCGCTCGACTACGAGACGGACGCCCTGCTGCGGGCGGCGCTCTCCGAGGAGACCTCCGACGCGACGGTGGTCATCGTCGCCCAGCGGGTGTCGACCATCCGGGACGCCGACCGGATCGTGGTCCTCGACGAGGGCCGGGTCGTGGGCACCGGACGGCATCACGAGCTGATGGCGGAGAACGAGACGTACCGGGAGATCGTGCTCTCCCAGCTGACCGAGGCGGAGGCAGCCTGATGGCCGGTCCACGTATGCCCATGGCCGGAACCGGCCCCGATGCCAAGTCGATGGACTTCAAGGGCTCCGGCAAGCGGCTGCTCGCCCAGCTCGCGCCGGAGCGGGGCTCGCTGTGGGTGATGCTGATCGCCGGCGTGCTGTCGGTGGCGGCCTCGGTGGTCGGGCCGAAGATCCTCGGCAAGGCGACCGACCTGATCTTCGCGGGTGTGGTCGGGCGGCAGATGCCCGAGGGCGCCACGAAGCAGCAGGCCCTGGACGCGCTGCGGGCCAAGGGCGACTCCGGGATGGCGGACATGCTGGGCGGGGTGGACTTCACGCCCGGCCACGGCATCGACTTCACGGCGGTCGGCGAGGTGCTCGGCGTCACGCTGGGCGTCTATCTGCTGGCCGGTCTGCTGATGCTGGTGTCGACCCGCATGTCGATCAAGGTGATCAACCGGACCGTGTACCGGATGCGCGAGGACGTGCAGACGAAGCTGGCGCGGCTGCCGCTGTCGTACTTCGACAAGGCCAAGCGCGGTGAGGTGCTGTCCCGGGCGACCAACGACATCGACAACATCTCGCAGACGCTCCAGCAGTCGATGGGCCAGCTGATCAACTCGCTGCTGACCATCGTGGGCGTGCTCGTGATGATGTTCTGGATCTCGCCGCTGCTGGCCCTGGTGGCGCTGGTGACGGTGCCGATCTCGGTGGTGGTCGCCACGAAGATCGGCAAGCGGTCGCAGCCGCACTTCGTGCAGCAGTGGAAGTCCACGGGCAAGCTCAACGCCCATGTCGAGGAGATGTACACCGGCCACACGCTGGTGAAGGTCTTCGGCCGGCAGGAGGAGTCCGGGCAGGACTTCCACGAGCAGAACCAGGCGCTGTACGAGGCCGGGTTCAAGGCGCAGTTCAACAGCGGCGTGATGCAGCCGGTGATGCTGTTCGTGTCGAACCTGAACTACGTCCTGGTGGCCGTGGTGGGTGGTCTGCGGGTCGCGAGCGGCAGCCTGTCCATCGGTGACGTGCAGGCGTTCATCCAGTACTCCCGGCAGTTCTCGATGCCGCTGACCCAGGTCGCCTCGATGGCGAACCTGGTGCAGTCCGGGGTCGCCTCGGCCGAGCGGATCTTCGAGCTGCTCGACGCCGAGGAGCAGGCGCCGGACGGGCCCGCCACCGTCAAGCCGGCGGACCTCAAGGGCAAGGTCGCCCTGGAGGGCGTGTCCTTCCGCTACGAGGCCGACAAGCCGCTCATCGAGGACCTGTCGCTCGCGGTGGAGCCGGGCCAGACGGTCGCGATCGTCGGCCCGACCGGCGCCGGCAAGACGACCCTGGTCAACCTGCTCATGCGGTTCTACGAGGTGACCGGCGGGCGGATCACGCTCGACGGCGTCGACATCGCGAAGATGGCCCGCGAGGACCTGCGCGAGGGCATCGGCATGGTCCTCCAGGACACCTGGCTCTTCGGCGGCACCATCGCCGAGAACATCGCGTACGGCACCACGCGCGAGGTGAGCCGGGCGGAGATCGAGGAGGCGGCGAAGGCGGCCCACGCGGACCGCTTCATCCGCACCCTGCCGCAGGGCTACGACACGGTCATCGACGACGACGGGGCCGGTGTCAGCGCCGGCGAGAAGCAGCTGATCACCATCGCGCGGGCGTTCCTGTCCGACCCGGTGATCCTGGTCCTCGACGAGGCGACCAGCTCGGTCGACACCCGGACCGAGGTGCTGATCCAGAAGGCGATGGCGCGGCTCGCCCACGGGCGGACCAGCTTCGTGATCGCGCACCGGCTCTCCACCATCCGGGACGCGGACGTGATCCTGGTGATGGAGAACGGCTCGATCGTGGAGCAGGGCACGCACGAGGAGCTGCTGGCCTCGGGCGGCGCCTACGCGCGGCTGTACGCGGCCCAGTTCGCGCAGGCGGTCGCCGAGGTCGACTGACGGGCCGGGCCGCCGGTCACGGTCAGTCGAGGTAGCCGCGCAGCTGGTCGGCGTAGGCATGGTCCCGCAGCTTGTTGAGGGTCTTGGACTCGATCTGGCGGATGCGTTCGCGCGTCACGCCGAAGAGCTGTCCGATCTCCTCCAGGGTGCGGGGCCTGCCGTCGTCGAGGCCGTAGCGGAGCTGGACGACCTTGCGTTCGCGTTCGCCGAGGGTGGAGAGCACCGCCTCCAGGTGTTCGCGCAGCAGCAGGAAGGCGGCGGACTCGACGGGGGACGCGGCGTCGCCGTCCTCGATGAGGTCGCCGAGGGCGACGTCCTCCTCCTCGCCGACGGGGGCGTGCAGCGAGACCGGCTCCTGGGCGAGCCGCAGCACCTCCCCGACCCGTTCGGGCGCGAGGTCGAGCTGGGCGGCGACCTCCTCGGCGGTGGGCTCGTAGCCCCGCTCCTGGAGCATCCGGCGCTGGACCCGGACGACCCGGTTGATGAGCTCGACGACGTGCACCGGGACGCGGATGGTGCGGGCCTGGTCGGCGAGGGCCCGGGACATGGCCTGGCGGATCCACCAGGTCGCGTACGTGGAGAACTTGTAGCCCCGCGCGTAGTCGAACTTCTCGACGGCGCGGATCAGGCCCAGATTGCCCTCCTGGACCAGGTCGAGCATGGTCAGGCCGCGGCCGACGTACCGCTTGGCGACGGAGACGACGAGGCGCAGATTGGCCTCGATGAGGCGGCGCTTGGCGATCCGGCCGAGCACCACGAGCCGGTCCAGGTCGAGCGCGAGCCGGGTGTCCAGGTGCGGGGTGCGGGCCAGCTTCTCCTCGGCGAAGAGCCCGGCCTCGACCCGGCGGGCGAGCTCCACCTCCTCCTCGGCGGTGAGCAGCGGCACCCGGCCTATCTCGCGCAGGTACTGCCGGAAGAGGTCGGAGGAGGGGCTGCCGGCGCCTGGGTCGGGGCGGCGGCGCTGGGGCGGTGTCCCGGCCTCGCGCTCGACGGCGCCGAGTTCGGCCGGGGTGGGGTCCTGGGACACGGTGACGGTCTGGGTCTGCACGGGGGGCGACCTCCAGGGTGGGTGATCGCTGCCGGTTCGGGGGCGTGACGGCAGCGGGACTGCACCGTCACCCAGTGTGCGGTACGACACATCGCCGCCACGAGGGGCGTGCGGTGACTTTTTGAGTCCGGTCCGTGACCGAACGTGCGGCCCCGGCCCGTCAGAGGGCGGCGGCGCCCTGGTTGCGCAGCGACTGCCCGTACTGGGTGAGGACCCACAGCTCGTTCTGCACGGCCGCGATCCGCGCGGGGTCGCCCTGGGCGCCGAGCCGGGCCAGGGTGCCCTGGACGTCGCGGATGCGGCGGTCGACGGCGCGCAGCCGGACGGTGACGAGCTGGTCGCCCGCGTACGCCTCGTCGACGGTCCTGGCGAAGATCGTCTCGACGGCGAGTTCGGTGACGAGGGCGCGGACGGTGTCGTCGGGGGCGGCCTCGCGGACCGCGTCGAGGTAGTCGGAGGGGGCGTCGGCGGCGCCGCCCGCGTCCTGGACGCACTGGCGGACGGCCGCGTAGGGCGGGGCGGTGAACTCGTCGATCCCGTAGGCGTCGAAGGCCGGGGAGACCAGCTCGGGGCGCTGGAGGGCGAGCTTGAGCAGTTCGCGCTCGGTGCGGTGGGCGGGGCTGCGCAGGTTGAGCGCGGGCCCGGCGGGGGCGACGGGGGCCTGGACGTCGCCGTAGCCGCGCTGTGCGCGGGCGGCGCCCCGGCCGGCGGACTGGTCGGTGCCCTTGGTGCCGCCGCCGCGCTGCCAGCGGGCGATCTGGGCGACCCGGCGGACGACGAACTGGGTGTCGAGGATGCCGAGCATCCCGGCGAGCTGGACGGCGACCTCGTGCTGGGAGGCGATGTTCTTGATCCGGGCGACGATCGGGGCGGCCTCGTCGAGGGCGGCGGCCCGGCCGGAGGGGATCTCCAGGTCGTAGCGGTTCACGATCTGCCGGAGCGCGAACTCGAAGAGCGGGGTGCGCGGCTCGGCGAGGTCGCGGACGGCGTCGTCGCCCTTGGCGAGGCGCAGGTCGCAGGGGTCCATGCCGTCGGGGGCGATGGCGATGTACGTCTCGGCGGCGAACTTCTGGTCGTCCTCGAAGGCGCGCAGGGCGGCCTTCTGGCCGGCGGCGTCGCCGTCGAAGGTGAAGATGACGCGGGCCGAGCCGTTGTCCATGAGGAGCCGGCGGAGGATCTTGATGTGGTCGCCGCCGAAGGCGGTGCCGCAGGTGGCGATGGCGGTGGTGACGCCGGCCAGGTGGCAGGCCATGACGTCGGTGTAGCCCTCGACGACGACGGCGCGGCTGACCTTGGCGATGTCCTTCTTGGCCAGGTCGATGCCGTAGAGCACCTGGGACTTCTTGTAGATCGGGGTCTCGGGCGTGTTGAGGTACTTGGGCCCGTTGTCGTCGTCGCGGAGCTTGCGGGCGCCGAAGCCGACGACGTCGCCGCCGACGTCCTTGATCGGCCACATGAGCCGGCCGCGGAAGCGGTCGATGGGGCCGCGGCGGCCGTCCTGGGAGAGGCCGGAGGTGATCAGCTCGCGGTCGGTGAAGCCCTTGCCGCGCAGGTAGCGGGTGAGGTGGTCCCAGCCGGCCGGGGAGTAGCCGACGCCGAAGTGCTCGGCGGCGGCCTGGTCGAAGCCGCGCTCGGCGAGGAAGCGGCGTCCGATCTCGGCCTCGGCGGAGCCGAGTTGCTCGGCGTAGTACCGGGCGGCGGCCTGGTGGGCCTCGACCAGGCGGGTGCGTTCGCCGCGCTGGTGGCCGGGGTTGTAGCCGCCCTCCTCGTAGCGCAGGGTGATGCCCGCCTTGGCGGCGAGGCGCTCGACCGTCTCCGAGAAGGAGAGGTGGTCGATCTTCATCACGAAGGCGATGGTGTCGCCGCCCTCCTGGCAGCCGAAGCAGTGGAAGAGTCCCTTGCTCGGGCTGACCTGGAAGGAGGGCGACTTCTCGTCGTGGAAGGGGCACAGGCCCTTCAGGTTCCCGCCGCCCGCGTTGCGCAGCTGGAGGTACTCGGACACGACGGCGTCGATCGGGACCGCGTCCCGTACCGCCTTCACGTCGTCATCGTTGATCCTGCCTGCCACGCGTGAATTCTACGGGGACGGCTCAGCCGATCAGGCTCGCCAGCGGCACGGAGGGGTCGGCGAGGGCGTCGGGGTCCACGGCGGCACGGGAGCGGATCAGGTTCTGGACGGTCTCTGTGACGTCCCACACATTCACGTTCATCCCGGCGAGGACCCGGCCCTCGCGCAGCCAGAAGGCGATGAACTCCCGCTTCCCGGCGTCGCCGCGGATCACGACCTGGTCGTACGCGCCGGGCGGCGCCCAGCCCGAGTACTCCAGGCCGACGTCGTACTGGTCGGAGAAGAAGTAGGGGACGCGGTCGTAGGAGACGGTCTGGCCGAGCATGGCGCGGGCGGCGGCGGGGCCCCCGTTGAGCGCGTTGGCCCAGTGCTCGACGCGCAGCCGGGTGTGCAGCGACGGGTGGTGGGCGGCGGCCACGTCGCCGGCGGCGAAGATGTCGGGGTCGGAGGTGCGCAGCGACTCGTCGACGGCGATGCCGCCGCCGTCGGCGCGGTCGACGAGGGCGAGCCCGGCGGTCTCGGCGAGGGCGGTGCGCGGGGCGGCGCCGACGGCGGCGAGCACGTCGTGGGCGGGGTGCTCCTCGCCGTCGTCGGTGCGGACGGCGAGGACCATGCCGTCCTGGCCGGTGATCTCGGTGATCCTGGCGCCGAAGTGGAAGCGGACGCCGCGCTCGGCGTGCAGGTCGGCGAAGAGCTGGCCGAGCTCGGGGCCGAGGACGTGGTGCAGCGGGGTGGCGGCGGGCTCGATGACGGTGACCTCGGCGCCGTACTCGCGGGCGGCGGCGGCGACCTCCAGGCCGATCCAGCCGGCGCCGGCGATCACCAGGTGCCCGTTGTCCCGGCCGAGGGCGGCGAGGACGTGGCGCAGCCGGTCGGCGTGGGCGAGGCGGCGCAGGTGGTGGACGCCGGCCAGGCCGGTGCCGGGGACGTCGAGGCGGCGCGGCTCGGAGCCGGTGGCGAGGAGCAGCTTGTCGTAGCGGATCACGGTGCCGTCGCCGAGGCGGACCGTGCGGGCCTCGCGGTCGACGGAGACGACGGTCTGGCCGAGGTGGAGCTCGATGTCGGCCTGCGCGTACCAGGCGGGCTCGTGGACGAAGACGGAGTCGCGGTCCTCCTTGCCGAGGAGGTAGCCCTTGGAGAGCGGCGGGCGTTCGTAGGGGTGGTCGCGTTCGTCGCCGATGAGGATCACCCGGCCGGTGAACCCCTCGGCGCGCAGCGTCTCCGCGGCCTTGGCTCCGGCGAGCCCCCCGCCGACGATGACGAAGGTCTGATCTGCGTCGACCACGTTCATTCCTCCTCGTTGCGACCGGTTCACTACGCTACGCCCCCCTGCCCGGCGCGGGCCGTCCGCCTCGGGGCGTGGATGCGAGGGTCCCGCACGAGCGAGGGGCACCGGAAGGGGGCGAACGGCCCTTACGGTCGCTGGGCGCGGAAGCGTGCGTGGAGGCTGCGGGCGGAGGCGTCGGTGAGGGAGGCGATCTGATCGACGATCACCCGCTTGCGGGAACGGTCGTCGGCCGCGCTGACGTACAGGGCGCGGAACTGGGGGTCGAGCCCCTCGGGGGCGCGGGCGGTGAGCGCGTCGGCGAGCTCGGCGAGGACGATCCGCTGGTCGGCGCGGAGGGCCTCCTGCTCGGCGCGCTGCATCACGTACCGGTCGGCGACGGCCTTGAGGACCGCGCATTCGTTGCGGGTCTCGCGGGGGACGACGAGCTCGGCGCCGTAGCGGGTGAGACGGCCGGAGCCGAACGCCTGCCGGGTGGCCCCCTCGGCGGCGAGGCAGAAGCGGCCGATGAGCTGGCTGGTGGCGTCCTTGAGGCGGGCCTGGGCGACGGCCGAGCCGTCGTAGCCGTGCGGCCACCAGTCCTGGTCGACGAGGCGGTCGAGGGCGTCGGCGAGCTCCTGCGGGTCGGTGTCCTCGGGTACGTAGCGGCCGAGGGCGACGGCCCAGATGTCGGCGCGCTCGGGCTCGGCGAGCAGCATGTTCGGGTCGATGTGGCCGGCGTGCAGGCCGTCCTCGAAGTCGTGCACCGAGTAGGCCACGTCGTCGGACCAGTCCATGACCTGGGCCTCGAAGCACTTGCGGTGGGCGGGGGCGCCGGCCCGGATCCAGGCGAAGACGGGCAGGTCGTCCTCGTACACGCCGAACTTGGGCGAGCCGGGGTCGGTGGGGTGGCCGCCTCGGCCCCAGGGGTACTTGGTGGCGGCGTCGAGGGCGGCGCGGGTGAGGTTGAGCCCGACGCTGACCTGGGCGCCGGTGGCGGGGTCGGTGACGAAGCGCTTGGGCTCGATGCGGGTGAGCAGGCGCAGCGACTGGGCGTTGCCCTCGAAGCCGCCGCAGTCCTTGGCGAAGTCGTTGAGCGCCTGCTCGCCGTTGTGCCCGAAGGGCGGGTGGCCCATGTCGTGGGCGAGGCAGGCGGCTTCGACGAGGTCGGGGTCGCAGCCGAGGGCGGCGCCGAGCTCGCGGCCGACCTGGGCGCACTCCAGGGAGTGGGTGAGCCGGGTCCGGGGGCTGGCGTCCCAGGCGTGGCTGAGGGTGCCGGGGGTGACGACCTGGGTCTTGCCGGCCAGCCTGCGCAGCGCGGCGGAGTGCAGGACGCGGGCCCGGTCGCGCTGGAAGGCGGTGCGACCGGGGCGCTTGTCGGGCTCGGCGGCCCAGCGCGCGGTGGCGTACGTGTCGTAGCCGGGGGTGCTGTCGGTGCCGGTGAGGACGTCGGTGCCGCTGATGCCGCTGCCGCCGTTGCCGCTGATGCCGCCGTCGGTGCTGTTGCTGCCCTTGGTGTCTCCGTTGCCTTCCATGTCTCCGACGGTAGCCGCCGGGACGGACAACCGGGACCAAGCGGCGGCGAGTTCCCCTAGGCAGCGAGCCAGATCCGCAGCGTGCCCAGCTCCGTGAAGCCCGCCGCCTTCGCGTCCGTCAGGGCGTCGCCCGACTCGTAGCCGACGACCGGGAGGCCGGGGGCGGCCTGGGCGGCGTGGGCGAGGGCGCCGGACCAGGCGTGGCCGGCGTCGACGTCGGCGACGGTGAAGAGGTTGGAGACGCCGATGACGCCGGCCGACTCGGTGAGGACGGCGCCGCCGAGGACCCGGCCGGTGGGGTCGTAGGCCCCGACGACGGTCGTGGCCGGGTCGGCGAGCAGCTCCGGCCGGAAGAGCGCGGCCTCCTCCGCGTCGCCGTCGCTCCAGGCGAGCGCCCAGGCGGCGAGGGCCTCCGGGGTGCGGACGGGGCGGTGGCCGGCGGTGATGGGGAGTTCGGGGGCCCCGACGGGGCGGTGGATCCAGTGCGCGTCGAAGAGGGGCCGGAAGTCCGGGCCGAGGTCGAGGCGCGCGTAGCTGTCCTTGACCGAGGCGCCGGGCGTGCCGAGGTCGATCGCGCCGAGCACGTCGGCGGCCGTCGCGTCCGCGTCGAGGGTGACGGCGTCCGGGTAGTAGAGCGGGGTGCGGCGCGGGCTGCTCCAGGCGCGGGTGCCGAAGGAGCCGGGCAGACCGTGGGCGCGGCACATCGTGTCGCACCAGTCGGCGTTGTTGCGGACGGCGGCGGCGAGGAGGAGGGTCGAGTCGATCATCACCAGCGGATGGTAAAGGGAGTCCCACTTCTCTCTCCTCACCATTTTTTCGTTCCGTACAACGGAATATGTTTTCCGCCATGACACTGTCGTCTCCTGCCACCGCCCCCTCGCTCTCCCGGCGCGTCACCGCCGAGTTCGCCGGCACCGCCGCCCTCCTCGCCGTCATCGTCGGCTCCGGCATCCGCGCCGACTCGCTCAGCCAGGACCTCGGCGTCCGGCTGCTCGCCAACGCCGGCGCCTCCGCCATCGGCCTCGGCCTGCTCATCACCCTCCTCGGGCCCATATCCGGCGCCCACTTCAACCCCGTCGTCACCCTCTCCGAGTGGTGGCCGAACCGCCGCGAGGGCGGCGCCGCCGAGGTCGCCTGCTACCTCGGCGCCCAGGTCGCCGGCGCCGTCGCGGGCGCCCTGCTCGCAGAGGCGATGTTCGGCCACACACCCGGCACCCTCGCCACCGAACGGCGCTCGGAGACCCACCTGTTGATCGGCGAGGCCGTCGCCACCGCCGGGCTCGTCCTCGTCATCCAGGGCCTGCGCCGCATCGGCCGCTCCTCGCTCGCCCCGGTCGCCGTCGCCGGATACATCGGCGCCGCGATCTGGGCCACCTCCTCCGGCTCCTTCGCCAACCCCGCCGCCACCGTCGGCCGCGCCTTCTCCGACTCGTTCACCGGCATCGCCCCCGGCTCCGTCGGCGCCTTCGCCGCCGCCCAGTTGCTCGGGATGGTGCTCGGCATGGGCCTGGCCGCCCTGATCTGGGGGCAGCCGCGGACCGGGCCGTCCGGACCGGCGCCCGACCCCGCGTCCGGACAGGTGCCCGGCCCGGCGAGTGAACCGAACGCCGCTCCCGCGCGTCGGAGCAGGTGACCGGCCCCGCACCGGCCACCGCACCGACCCCGCACCACCACGGAGGACCCCCATGCGCGGCGTACGCCTGCCGATTCCCCGGACCACCCGGGCCCGCCGCCGCACCGTCCAGGCCGTGATGCTCGGCGCCGTGCTCGCCCTCGCCCCCGCCACCTGGATGCACGTCACCACCGGGGACCGGCTGCGCACCACCGCGGACGTGCCCGCGCAGGACGTCGCCGTCGTCTTCGGCGCCGGGCTGTGGAAGGGGCGTCCCACCCCCTACCTCGCGCACCGGCTCGACACGGCCGCCGAGCTCTACCGCGCCGGCAAGGTCAGGGTCCTGCTCGTCACCGGCGACAACAGCCGCACCGAGTACGACGAGCCGAGCGCCATGCGCGCCTACCTGGCCGGCCGGGGCGTCCCCGACGACAAGGTCGTCAGCGACTACGCGGGCTTCGACACCTGGGACTCCTGCGTCCGCGCCAAGAAGATCTTCGGCGTGGACCGGGCCGTCCTCGTCACCCAGGACTTCCACATCAAGCGGGCCGTCGCCCTCTGCGGCGCGGCCGGGGTCGAGTCGTACGGCGTCGGCGTCCCCGAACCCCACGACTCCACCTGGTACTACGGCACCACCCGCGAGGTCGCCGCGGCGGGGAAGGCCGCCCTCGACGCGGCCCTGCGCCCCGACCCGCACTTCCTCGGCGCCCGCGAGGACGGCGTCACCGAGGCCCTCGCCGCCGCACCGCGCGCCCGGCCCTGACCGGGGCGGCGGAGACCGCCGCGGACCCTACGGCCTGTCCTTGAACTCTCGTCCGAACCAGTCGCCGCCCGCGATCACCGGACCCAGCGGGGCGCCTGGCGCCGCCAGGTACACCCAGGCGCTCACGTGCGCCCCGTCGCGGGCCCGCACCACCTGGCGCAGCAGCCGCTCGTAGCCCGCGGGCTCCTCCAGGCGGTCCAGTACGCCGAGCAGTTCGCCGTAGCGGCCGGGCGCGGCCGAGACCAGGGCGCCCGCGACCCGGCCGGGGCCGGCGACCGCGAAGGGGTAGCCGGGCCCGTCGTGCAGCAGCGCCCCCGGCAGCACCGCGTCCTCCTCGGCGCCGGTGCGGCCGAGCAGGAAGCGGTCGTGGTTGTACGCGCCGGGGCGCAGCGTCCCGTACACGAAGAAGGGCGGTTCGGCGCCGCTCACGGGGCGGTGGTCTCCCGCTCGACCCAGCGGGCGTAGTCGGCGCCCGCCCGCGCCACCGGGGTCGCGAGGAGCTCGGGCGTCTCGTAGTCGTGCGCGGCGAGCAGGTGCGCCTCCAGGGCGGCGTACCGCGCCTCGGTGGTCTTGAACTCCACCCGCCACTCCTCGGCGGTCTCGATCGCGCCCTGCCACCGGTAGACGGAGGTGACGGGCCCGGACACCTGCGCGCACGCGGCGACCCGCGCCTCGACGGACCCCCGGGCGAGGGCCTCGGCCTTGGCGCGGGCGTCGGTGGTGGTGACGACGGTGAGGATGCTGGGGATCACCCGCCCACCGTACGGCAGGGCGGCTCCGGGCCGCCGGGTCGCGCGGCGCGGCGGGCGCGGGGCTCGGCGGGGGCAGCGGCAGCGGCTGGTCCCGCCGGGGACTCCCGCTACTCCGGGGCCCCTTGGGCGAACTGCGCCGCGTGCAGCCGGGCGTAGGCGCCGTGCGCGGCCAGGAGTTCCTCGTGGCCGCCGCGCTCCGCGATCGTGCCGTTCTCCATCACCAGGATCAGGTCGGCGTCCCGGATCGTGGAGAGCCGGTGGGCGACGACGAAGCTGGTGCGGCCGGTGCGCAGGGCGGTCATGGCGCGCTGGATCAGGACCTCGGTGCGGGTGTCGACGGAGCTGGTGGCCTCGTCGAGGACGAGCACGGCGGGTTCGGCGAGGAAGGCGCGGGCGAGGGTGACGAGTTGGCGTTCGCCGGCGCTGAGTCCGCCGCCGTCCTCGTCGAGCACGGTGTCGTAGCCGTCGAGCAGGGTGCGCACGAAGCGGTCGGCGTGGGCGGCGCGGGCGGCCTCGACGATCCGTTCCCGGGAGACCTCGCCGGGGACGCCGTACGCGATGTTCTCGGCGATGGTGCCGCCGAAGAGCCAGGTGTCCTGGAGGACCATGCCGATGCCGCCGCGCAGGTCCTCGCGGGTCATCCTCGCGATGTCGACGCCGTCGAGGGTGATCCGGCCGCCGGTCAGTTCGTGGAAGCGCATGAGGAGGTTGACCAGCGTGGTCTTGCCGGCGCCGGTGGGGCCGACGATCGCTACCGTCTGGCCCGGTTCCACCGCGAGCGACAGGTCCTCGATGAGCGGCTCCCCGTCCTCGTAGCGGAAGGAGACCTTCTCGAAGGAGACCCGGCCCTCGGGGGGCGCGGGGCGGACCGGGTCGGCGGGGTCGGGGGTCTCCTCCTCCGCGTCGAGGAGGTCGAAGACCCGCTCGGCGGAGGCCACCCCGGACTGGAGCAGGTTGGCCATCGCGGCGACCTGGGTGACCGGGCCGTTGAACTCGTACGAGTACTGGATGAACGCCTGCACGTCGCCGACGGTGAGGGTGCCGCTCGCGACCCGCAGCCCGCCCGCGACGGCGATGAGGACGTAGGTGAGGTTGCCGACCAGGGTGAGGGCGGGCTGGATGAAGCCGGAGACGGCCTGGGCGCGGAAGGCGGCCCCGTACAGCTCCTCGCCGAGCTCGTCGAAGCGGCGGACGGCCTCCTCGCGGCGCCCGAAGGCGACGACCTCGGCGTGGCCGGTGACCATCTCCTCGACGTGCCCGTTGAGGCGCCCGGTGACCGCCCACTGGCGGACGAACTGGGGCTGGGCGCGGCGGCCGACGAGCGCGGCGACGCCGACGGACAGCGGCACCGTGCCGAGCACGACGAGGGCGAGCAGCGGGGAGATCCAGAACATCGCGGCGAGCACGCCGACGAGGGTGAGCAGGGCCCGGGTCATCTGGCTGAGGGCCTGCTGGAGGGTCTGGACGACGTTGTCGACGTCGTTGGTGGCGCGGGAGAGCAGTTCGCCGCGGGACTGCCGGTCGACGTGGCCGAGGGGCAGCCGGGACAGCTTGGCCTGGGCCTCGGCGCGCATCCGGTGACCGGCGCGCTGGACGACGGTGGCGGCGAGGCGCTGCTGGAGCCAGGTGAGGAGGGAGGCCGCGGCGACGACGGCGGCCGAGGCGGCGAGGGCCCGGCCGACGGCGCCGAAGTCGACGCCGCCGGGGGTGCGGGCGCCGCCGACGACGAGGTCGGTGGCGTGGCCGAGGAGCAGCGGCGAGAGGACGGACAGGGCGACGGCGAGGGCGGCGGCGGCGAGCACGGCGAGGAGCAGCGGCCGGTCGGGGGCGAGGGTGCGCAGCACGCGCAGGCCGGACGCCCGGAAGTGGAGGGAGCGTTCGAGGGCGGGAGTGGGGGCGCCGGGGGCGCGCTGGTGCGCCGGGGGGCCGACGCGGGCGGGGGTGGGTGTGGGGGCGGGGGCGGGGGTGGTTGTGGGGGCCGTCGCGGGGCCGGGCTCGGGGCCGCGGTCGCGGACGGGGGCGCTGGTGGTCATGCCGCGGTCTCCTGGTCGGCCGGGTGGGTGGGGTGGTGGTCCTGGGTGGGCTCGCGGCTGGGCTCGTGGGCCCGGGTGGGCTCGCGGCTGGGCTCGTGGGCCGGGGCGGGCTCGCGGCTGGGCACGTGCTCCCGGGCGGGCTCGTGGTCCCGGGCGGGCTCGTGGCCGGACTGGGAGCGGACGATCTCCTGGTAGGTCGGGTTGGCGGCGAGGAGTTCGGCGTGGTCGCCGGAGCCGACGACGCGGCCGTGGTCGAGGACGACGATCCGGTCCGCGTCGCGGATGGTGGAGACGCGCTGGGCGACGATGACGACGGTGGCGTCGGCGGTCTCCTTCGCGAGGGCGGCGCGCAGGCGCGCGTCGGTGGCGTTGTCGAGGGCGGAGAAGGAGTCGTCGAAGAGGTAGACCCGGGGGCGGGCGACGAGGACCCGGGCGATGGCGAGGCGCTGGCGCTGGCCGCCGGAGAGGTTGCCGCCGCCCTGGGTGACGGGCGCGTCGAGCCCCGCCGGGAGCTTGCGTACGAAGTCGGCGGCCTGAGCGACTTCCAGGGCGTGCCAGAGCTCCTCGTCGGTGGCGTCGGGCTTCCCGTACCGCAGGTTGGTGGCGACGGTGCCGGAGAAGAGGTACGGCTTCTGCGGGACGAGGCCGACGGTGCGGGCGAGCAGCGCGGGGTCGAGGGCGCGGACGTCGGTGCCGCCGAGGGTGACCCGGCCGCCGGTGGTGTCGTGGAGGCGGGGGATCAGGCCGAGGAGGGTGGACTTGCCGCTGCCGGTGGAGCCGATGACGGCGGTGGTGCGGCCGGGGCGGGCGGTGAGGGAGACGTCGGTGAGGACGGGCTGTTCGGCACCGGGGTAGCGGAAACCGACATGGTCGAGGCCGAGCAGGCCCGGGTCGCCGGCCGGGGGCCGGCGGTCGGCGGGCGGGGTGACGGAGGGGACGGTGTCGAGGAGTTCGCGGACGCGTTCGGCGCCGGCCTCGGCGCGCGGCATGTGCATGAGGAGGAAGAGGACCATCATCACGGACATGGAGATCTGGAGCAGATAGCCGAGGAAGGCGATGAGCCCGCCGGGCTGGAGGGCGCCGGAGTCGATCCGGTGGGCGCCGACCAGCACGATGCCGAGGGTGGCGAGCTGCCAGACGACGAGGACGGTCGGGAACATGACGGCCTGGAGGCGTCCGGCGCGCAGCCCGACGTCGCGCAGTTCGTCGTTGGCGGCGGCGAAGCGGCGCCGTTCGTGGCGGTCGCGGACGACGGCGCGGACGACCCGGATGCCGGTGATCTGCTCGCGGAGCAGCCGGTTGACCCGGTCGACGCGCTGCTGCATCCCCCGGAACAGGGGCCGCATCCGCAGGACGACGGCGCCGACGGCGCCGGTCATCACGGGGACGAAGAGCAGCAGCACGAGGAAGAGCGGGACGTCCTGGTCGAGGGCCATGGCGAGGCCGCCGAGGCACAGCAGGGGCGCGGGGACCAGCATGGTGAGGACGAGCACGGCGAAGGTCTGGATCTGCTGGACGTCGTTGGTGGTGCGGGTGATGAGCGAGGCGGTGCCGAAGCGGCCGGTCTCGCGGGCGGAGAAGTCCTGGACGCGGCGGAAGGTCTCGGAGCGCAGGTCGCGGGCGAGGCCCATGGCGATCCGGGCGCCGGTGTAGCCGGCGGCGCCCGCCGCCGCGGCCTGGAGGAGGGTGACGGCGAGCATGAGCCCGCCGCCGGCCAGGACGCGGGCGGTGTCGCCGCGCAGCACGCCCCGGTCGATGACGTCGGCGTTGAGGGTGGGCAGGGTGAGGGAGGCGAGCACCTGGACGAGCTGGAGCAGGACGAGTAACGCGAGCCGGGGCCGGTGGGGACCGAGCCGGGCGGCGAGGAGGCGCAGCAGCATGACGGGACGTCCTTCCGCTCAACCGGCGTACGGGCGGACGGCCTTGGCGTCGCGCAGGGCGTGGGCCCACCAGGCGAGCTGGTCGAGCATGGACTTCGCGGCGGCCTCGGTGCCCTCGGGGTCCTTGGGGGTGCCGTCCTCGTGGAAGCGGCCGTGGGCGCCGTGGAAGGAGACGGTGTCGCGGACGGTGACGGCGTGCATCTCGGCGTAGACCTGGCGGAGTTGCTCGACGGCGCGCAGGCCGCCGGACATGCCGCCGTAGGAGACGAAGCCGACGGGCTTGGCCTGCCATTCGCCGAAGTGCCAGTCGATGAGGGACTTGAGGGCGGCGGGGAAGGAGTGGTTGTACTCGGGGGTGAGGACGACGAAGGCGTCGGCGGCGGCCAGGACCGGGGTGACCTTGGCGAGTTCGGCGCGGACGGCGGGGGCGGGGGCGTGCGAGAGGGCGGTGGGGAGGTCGATCTCGGCGAGGTCGACGAGGTCGACGGCGAAGTCGTCGCGCTCGGCGGTGCGGGCGGTGAACCAGTCGGCGACGACGGGGCCGAAGCGGCCCTCGCGGTTGCTGGCGACGATGACGGCGAGACGGAGGGGGCCCTGCTGGGCGGTGGTGATGTCCATGCCGAGGATCGTGGTACCTCAAGTTTAGTTGAGGTCAAGCCCCTTTCTCCGGGCATACGGTGGGCCCCATGACCACCCCCGCCGCGCCCGGCACGCCGCCCGCCACTCCGCCTGCCACCTCGCCTGTCACCTCGCCCGCCGAGACGCCCGGCGGGGCCCCCGCCGAGACGCCCGCCGGGACGCCCGCCCTGCACATCGAGGTGGACGGCTCCCCCGCCGCCGACCCGGAGCTCCTCGCGACCCTGATGAGCGGGTACGGCCACTTCACCGCGATGCAGGTGCGCGACGGCCGGACGCAGGGCCTCGGGCTGCACCTGGAGCGCCTGGACCGGTCCACCCGCGAGCTCTTCGACCGGGGCCTGGACGGCGGCCGGGTCCGCGCCCTCGTCGGCGGCGCGCTGGAGGCGGCGGGGCGGCGGGACGCGTCCGTGCGGGTGTACGTGTACGAGGGCGCCCGCACCGTCGTGACCGTACGGGCCCCCTTCCCGCCGGACCGCACCCCGCAGGCGCTGCGCTCGGTCGCGTACTGGCGCCCCGCCGCGCACATCAAGCACCTGGGCGGCTTCGGCCAGACCTTCCACGGCGAGGCGGCCCGCCGGGCGGGCTTCGACGAGGCGCTGCTGACCGCCTCGGACGGCGAGATCGCCGAGGGCGCGGTCACCAACATCGCCTTCTGGGACGGCACTTCGGTGATCTGGCCGTCGGCGCCGTGCCTGGCCGGCATCACGATGGCCCTGCTGGCCCCGCGCCTGCCCTCGACCACCCGCCGGGTCACCCTGGCGGACCTGCCCGGCTTCCGCTCGGCCTTCGTCACGAACTCGCGGGGCATCGCGCCGGTCTCCCGGATCGACGGGGTCGAGCTCACGGTCGACGGGGAGCTGATGGACCGGGTGTACGCGGCGTACGCGGCGGCCCCGTGGGAGACCGTCTGAGGGGGCGGGGCGCGGGGGCTCCGCCGCACCCCCCTATCCCCGCACCCCCGCGCCCCCGCCCACCCGCTCACCCGCTCACCCGTTCGGCACGCCCCGTCAGCTGACACAGTGACACCCGCTCTGACCTGCGAAGACGCGTCGGCGCCAGCGGACGCGCCACACCGGACGGAGCAATTCTGATGGGACATCAGCAGGCGCGTGACCTCCGCACGCATTTATCTCGGTCCTACGGAAGCCCCTTTCCGCAAGACCGTCCGCGCGCCACGGAGGCCCCCCATGCGCCGCACCCCTGTCCCCCTGCTCACCCGCACCGCGGTGGCCGCCGTCGCCCTCGGGGCCCTCGGAGCCCTCGCCGCGCCCCTGGCGTACGCGAACAACGGCAACGACGGGCACGACGGGCGCCCCGAGGCGCTGGAGATCTTCCCGTCCTCCGCCGACCCCGGGAGCACCGTCACCGTCAACACCCTCGCCTGCGGCTCCCACGGCCACGGCGTCGGCGACGCGAACTCGCTCGGCGCGGGCGACTTCCAGCTCGACCCGAGCACGCACAAGGAGGTCGTGGTGGGCCGGTTCACCGTGCCGCACCACGCCCGCTCCGGGAGCTACGGCATCAGCGTCGCCTGCGACAACGGGCGGACCGCCCGCGGTGAGCTCTTCGTGAAGCACAAGGGCCCGAGCGGCCATGTGCAGACCGGTGTCGGCGGCAGCGTGGGCCCCGACACGGCCCAGGTCACGGCGGGCGCGGCGGTGCTGGCCGCGGCCGCCGTGGGCGGTACCTGGCTCCTGCGCCGCCGGGCGAGCGGCGCGCAGGGCGACTGACCGTACCGCCCCCGTCCCGCCCCCGCCCCGCCCGGAGCGGCTCCGCCCGACACCCCTGGGCGAGCTCGCCGCACGGCTAGGCACCGGGACCGCCGATGGGACCATGGTCACCCGC
>NZ_JBEZHM010000062.1:0-42662 GCF_040650575.1 Streptomyces sp. NPDC048659
GAGCCGGCCCCCGAAGCCCGTACGGCCGTCGCCGACGTCACCGTCTCCCGTGACGCGCTGTCGGTGACGCCCGACCAGGGCTTCCTCGCCGACTCGTCGACGGCATCGTGACCCGAAGTGTCCTCCCGCCTCACCCCTCGGCATTCCGGCGCGGGAGCGTGAACGAGTGATCCCGTCTTGCTCGCCTTGGCGTTCTTGCCGCGCTTCTCGCGGACGCGCACCGAGATGTGGATCGGGGTGCCCTCGAAGCCGAACTCCTCGCGCAGCCGGCGCTCGACGAAGCGGCGGTAGCCGGCCTCCAGGAAGCCGGAGGCGAAGAGCACGAAGCGCGGCGGCTTGGTGCCGGCCTGGGTGCCGAAGAGGATACGGGGCTGCTTGCCGCCGCGGATCGGGTGCGGGTGGGCCGCGACGATCTCGCCGAGGAAGGCGTTCAGCCGGCCGGTGGGGACGCGGGTCTCCCAGCCGGCGATGGCGGTCTCGATGGCCGGGACCAGCTTGTCCATGTGGCGGCCGGTCTTGGCGGAGACGTTGACCCGGGGCGCCCAGGAGACCTGCTGCATCTCGGTCTCGATCTCGCGCTCCAGGTAGTAGCGCCGCTCCTCGTCGAGCTCGTCCCACTTGTTGTAGGCGATGACGATGGCGCGGCCCGACTCGACCGCCATCGTGATGATGCGCTGGTCCTGGACGGAGATGTGGTCGGTGGTGTCGATGAGGATGACGGCCACCTCGGCCTTCTCGACGGCGGCGGCCGTGCGCAGGGAGGCGTAGTAGTCCGCGCCCTCCTGGAGGTGCACCTTCTTGCGGATGCCGGCCGTGTCGACGAACTTCCAGGTCTTGCCGCCGAGCACGATCAGCTCGTCGACCGGGTCGCGGGTGGTGCCCGCGAGCTCGTTGACGACCACGCGGTCCTCGTTGGCGACCTTGTTGAGCAGGGAGGACTTGCCGACGTTCGGGCGCCCGATCAGGGCGATCCGGCGCGGGCCGCCGATGGCGTTGCCGAAGCGCTGCTCGGGGGCCTCGGGCAGGGCCTCCAGGACGGCGTCCAGGAGGTCGCCGGTGCCGCGGCCGTGCAGCGAGGAGACCGGGTACGGCTCGCCGAGGCCGAGGGACCACAGGGCGGTGGCGTCGGCCTCGCCGGACTGGCCGTCGACCTTGTTGGCGGCGAGGACGACCGGCTTGCCGGAGCGGCGCAGCAGCTTGACGACGGCCTCGTCGGTGTCGGTGGCGCCGACGGTGGCGTCCACGACGAAGAGGCAGGCGTCGGACGCCTCGATGGCGTACTCCGCCTGGGCGGCGACGGAGGCGTCGATGCCGAGGACGTCCTGCTCCCAGCCGCCGGTGTCGACGACCTTGAAGCGGCGGCCGGCCCACTCGGCCTCGTAGGTGACGCGGTCGCGGGTGACGCCCGGCTTGTCCTCGACGACGGCCTCGCGGCGGCCGATGATCCGGTTCACCAGGGTCGACTTGCCGACATTGGGACGGCCGACGACGGCGAGGACGGGGAGCGGGCCGTGCCCGGCCTCCTCGATCGCGCCCTCGACGTCCTCGACGTCGAAGCCCTCTTCCGCGGCGAGCTCCATGAACTCCGCGTACTCGGCGTCGCCAAGTGCCCCGTGGTCGTGCTGGTCGTTCATGAAGTCCGTTCCTTGATCATTCGTGGTCGGTGGGTCCCCGGGCGGCGGGGCCCACTACTCAGAGTGTCGCTCAGCGCCCGGTGAGGCGCCTGGCGTTTTTCAGGTGGTCGGTGAGGCGCTCCTGGATCCGGAAGGTCGCCTCGTCCAATGCCTTGCGGGTGCGCCGGCCGCTTCCGTCGCCCGCCTCGAAGGCGTCGCCGAAGACGACGTCCACCCGGCTGCGCAGCCGGGGCAGCGCCTTGACCAGCCGGCCGGGCCGGTCGGTGCTGCCGAGGACGGCGACCGGGACGATCGGGGCGCCGCCGCGGACGGCGAAGTAGGCGAGCCCGGAGCGCAGCGACGCGAAGTCGCCCTCGCCTCGGGTGCCCTCGGGGAAGATCCCGAGGACGCCGCCCTGCTCCAGGACAGCGAGCGCGTTGCCGATGGCGGCGCGGTCCGTGCTGTCCCGGTCGACCTTGAGCTGGCCGATGCCTTCCAGGAAGGCGCCCAGCGGCCCGACGAACGCCTCCTTCTTGATGAGGAAGTGCACGGGGCGCGGGGCGGTGCCCATGAGCATGGGGCCGTCGAGGTTGTGCGCGTGGTTGACGGCGAGGATGACGGGACCGGAGGCCGGTACCCGCCAGGCGCCGAGGACGCGCGGCTTCCAGAAGCCGTACATCAGCCCGATGCCGATGCCCCGGCCGACGGCGGCGCCCTTCCCGGAGGGCTGGGTCACTTGGCGGCCGTCCGCTTCTCGTCCACCAGGGTGACGACGCACTCGATGACCTGGTCGAGGGTGAGCTCGGTGGTGTCGACCTCGACGGCGTCGCCGGCCTTGGCGAGCGGGGAGGTCTTGCGGCTGGAGTCGGCCGCGTCCCGCTTGATCAGGGCTTCCCTGGTGGCGTGCACGTCGGCGCCCTTGACCTCGCCGGAGCGGCGGGCGGCGCGGGCCTCCGGGGAGGCAGTGAGGAAGATCTTGAGGTCGGCGTCGGGCAGCACGGTGGTGCCGATGTCCCGGCCCTCGACGACGATGCCCCGCTCGGCGCCCTTGGCGATGGACCGCTGGAGCTCCGTGATCAGGGCGCGCACCTCGGGGACGGCGCTGACCGCGCTGACCTTGGAGGTGACCTCCTCGGTGCGGATCGGTCCGGCCGCGTCGACGCCGTCGACGGTGATGGTGGGCCGGGCCGGGTCGGTGCCGGAGACGATGACGGGCTTGGCGGCGGCGTTGGCGACGGCCTCGGCGTCGTGGACGTCGACGCCGTTGCTGATCATCCACCACGTGATGGCCCGGTACTGGGCGCCGGTGTCGAGGTAGCTCAGCCCCAGCTTGGCGGCCACCGCCTTCGAGGTGCTCGACTTGCCCGTGCCGGAGGGGCCGTCGATGGCGACGATCACGGTTTCCACGGTGGGGAACGCCTTCCTGGGTGAGCGGGAGGCCCCGGCGGACGTGCGGGGACCCCCACAAGGTTACCGAGTCCCCCGCCCCCGTTCGGCCCAGCGGTCCCCGGAGCCCGCGCCGGGGCCCCGGGGACCCGGGCTCTCAGCCGGTCCGCAGCGCCCAGCCCCGCTCGCGCAGCGCCTCCGCCAGGGCGGGGGCGGCCGAGGGATCGACCATGAGCTGGACCAGGCCCGCCTGCTGGCC
This sequence comes from Streptomyces sp. NPDC048659, assembly GCF_040650575.1. Classification (NCBI taxonomy): domain Bacteria; kingdom Bacillati; phylum Actinomycetota; class Actinomycetes; order Kitasatosporales; family Streptomycetaceae; genus Streptomyces; species Streptomyces sp. NPDC048659. Next base: position 3,259 of record NZ_JBEZHM010000062.1, read on the forward strand.
GGTGGCGTGCTCGATGCGTACGTCCTCGACGTTGACACCGGCGCGGCCGGCGTCGGCGAAGATCCGGGCCAGCTCGCCGGGCTGGTCGCTGATGAGCACGACGACCGTCTCGTACGCGGTGGGGGCGGCGCCGTGCTTGCCGGGGACGCGGGAGCGGCCGGCGTTGCCGCGGCGCAGCACGTCCTCGACACCGGAGGCCCCGGCCCGGCGCTTCGCGTCGTCGCCGGACTCCAGGGCGCGCAGCGCCCGTACCGTCTCGTCCAGGTCGGCCGCCACGCCCGCGAGGACGTCGGCGACGGGGCCCGGGTTGGCGGACAGGATCTCGACCCACATGCGCGGGTCGGAGGCGGCGATCCGGGTGACGTCGCGGATGCCCTGGCCGCAGAGGCGCACGGCGGTCTCGTCGGCCTGCTCCAGGCGCGCGGCGACCATCGAGGACACCAGCTGCGGGGTGTGCGAGACGAGGGCGACGGCCCGGTCGTGGGCGTCGGCGTCCATGACGACGGGCACGGCCCGGCAGAGCGCGACGAGCTCCAGGGCGAGGTTGAGGACCTCGGTGTCGGTGTCCCGGCCCGGGGTGAGCACCCAGGGGCGGCCCTCGAAGAGGTCGGCGGTGGCGGCGAGCGGCCCGGAGCGCTCCTTGCCGGACATCGGGTGCGTCCCTATGTAGGCGGTGAGGTCGAGGCCGAGCTCCTCCAGCTCCCGCTTGGGCCCGCCCTTGACGCTGGCCACGTCGATGTAGCCGCGGCCGAGCCCGGCGCGCATGGCCCCGGCGAGGGTGCCGGCGGTGTGCGCGGGGGGTACGGCGACGACGACGAGGTCCACCGGGCCCTCGGGGGCCTCGTCCGTGCCGGCGCCGAGCGCGGCGGCGGTGCTGGCGCGGGAGGGGTCGTGGTCGCGCAGGTGGACGCGGATGCCCCGGCCGGCGAGGGCGAGCGCCGCCGAGGTGCCGATCAGGCCGGTTCCGATGACGAGCGCGGTTCTCACGGGGCGATGTCCTTGCGCAGGGTGGCCGCGGCGCCGAGGCGGGCGTGCGCGGTCCGGGACGTGGGCGGCGCCGGCTCGGCGTGCGCGGGGAGCCGGCCGGCCCGGGGCAGCGCGCCCTCGGTGCCGAGCTCCCGGGCGCGGCTCAGGGGGACGTCCACGATGCCGTCACCCCTTCTCGCCTTCTCGCCTGTGCCGGTGCTCCGGCCAGCCTAGTCAGCCGTCCGGAGCACCGTCGCGGCGCGCCCGTCCTTCGAGACGGTTCAGAGGTTCTGCTGCCGGATCAGGTCCTCCAGGGAGGTGCCCGCCTGGGGCAGGTCGCCGCCGGGGGTCAGCTTGTCGACGGCCTGGGGCAGCGCCCGGGCGAGCTGGTCGGCGGCCTCCTGGGGGCTCACCCCGGCCTGCTCGGCGGCCTGCCGCAGGGCGTCGTCGGGGAGGGCCTCGGCGATCTGGGCGCCGCTGACGGCCTTGTTGTCGCCGGTGCCGATCCAGGACTGGGCCTGGTCGGCGAGGCCGGACTTGGTCAGCATGTCGAGGAGCCCGCCGAGCGGGTTGGAGCTCCCGCTGCTGCCGCTCTGGCCGCCGCCGAGCGCGGAGAGCAGGGCGCCGAGGAGGTTGCCCGCGCCGCCGCCGGAGCCGCCCTGGCCGCCGGAGCCGCCGCCGAGGAGGCCGCCGAGGAGACTGCCGAGATCGTTTCCCGCCATGGGGGGTGCCTTTCGTTCGAGTCGTTCGAGGAGGGCCCGAGGGGAACACGCCCAATCTCGCCCGTACCGGTGCGTTCCGCCACTCGGGGTAGCGGTCCGGCGCGGGGTGCGGCGGGGGCGGGCGGGGTACAACTGTCGGATGCTGCTGCACGTCGTACCGCTGGACGCATGGTCCGCCGATCCCTCGCTCCCCTACGCCCCGCCCTCCCTCGCGGCCGAGGGCTTCGTCCACTGCTCCCCGGACGAGCCGGCCGCCCTGGCCGTCGCCGACGCCCACTACCGGGACGTGGCCGGCCCGCTCCTGGTGCTGGTGATCGACCCGGCCCGGCTCTCCGGCGAGGTCCGCTGGGAGGGCTCGGAGGACCGGCTCTTCCCGCATGTGTACGGGCCGGTCGAGCGGGCGGCGGTGACGGGCGTCCTGGAGGTGCGGCGGGACGCCGACGGCCGTGCGAGGGAGCTGACGCCCTGGGCGTAGGCGTGTCGCCGCGCGGGCGGGCGTCGCCCCGCCACCCTGGCCGTATGACTGCCGACTCCCTCCCCCGCCGTTCCGCGCTGCTGGCCGGCGGCGCCGTCCTGGCCTCCGTCTCCGCCGTCTCCGGCTGCGGAGGGGGCTCGGGCGGCGGGGACGGCGGTACGGGCGGCACCGGCGGCACGTCCTCGGCGGGGCCGCTCGCCCGGACCGCGGACATCCCGGTCGGCGGCGGCACCGTCTTCAAGGACGCGCAGATCGTGGTCACCCAGCCGTCGGCCGGTGTGTTCAAGGCGTTCTCGGCGGTCTGCACCCATCAGGGCTGCCTGGTCGACCGGGTCGCCGACGGCACCATCGACTGCCCCTGCCACGGCTCGAAGTACCGCGTCGCCGACGGCACGGTGGCGGCCGGGCCGGCGCCCCGCCCGCTGCCCGAGGAGCCGATTAATGTGTCGGCGGGCGCCATCACGCTGGCCTAGCCTGGCGCGCATGACTCCCCCGGCTGCCTTGGCCCCCCTCACCCCCGAAGAACTGGTCCGCGACCACACGGTCTACTCGTGTGTCATGGGGTCGCGCGCGTTCGGTCTGGCGACCGAGGACAGCGACGTCGACCGGCGGGGCGTCTATCTCGCCCCGACCCCGCTCTTCTGGCGCTTCGAGAAGCCGCCGGCCCATGTGGACGGCCCGGCCGAGGAGCAGTTCAGCTGGGAGCTGGAACGGTTCTGCGAGCTCGCGCTGCGCAGCAACCCCAACGTCCTGGAGTGCCTCCACTCCCCGATCGTCGAGCACGTGGACACAGTCGGCCGCGAACTCCTCGACCTGCGCGGCGCCTTCCTGTCCCGCACGGCGCACACCTCCTTCGTGCGGTACGCGCAGGGCCAGGGCCGCAAGCTGGAGGCGGACGTGCGCCAGTACGGCGCCCCGCGCTGGAAGCACGCCATGCACCTGCTGCGCCTGCTGACGAGCTGCCGCGACCTGCTGCGCAGCGGCGAACTCCGGATCGACGTGGGCGAGGCGGAGCGTGAGCGGCTGCTGGCGGTGAAGCGGGGCGAGGTGCCCTGGGCGGAGGTCGAGCGCCGGATGGCCCGGCTCGGCGACGAGGCCGACCGCGCCCTCGCCGGCAGCCCGCTGCCGGCCGCCCCGGACCGGGCCCGCGTCGAGGACTTCCTGACCCGGGCCCGCGCCTCGGCGCTCTGAGCCTGCCCTAGACGGCGTCCCAGAGCGCCCCGAAGGCCAGCAGCTCGTCGCGGTGCTCGATCGGCGCGACCCAGTCGGCGGGCCAGGCGTCCGCGCCGAGGTGGGCGCCCGCGAAGGCGCCCGCGAGGCAGGCGATCGAGTCGGAGTCGCCCCGGGTGCAGGCGGCCCGGCGCAGCGCGGTGAGCGGCTCGTCGGGGAAGAGCAGGAAGCAGAGCAGGCCGGTGGCCAGGGCCTCCTCCGCGATCCAGCCGTCGCCGGTGTACGCGCAGGGGTCGAGCTCCGGGTCGGCGGTGCGCTGGACGGCGTCGAGCCGTTCGAGCACGGCGAGGCACTCGTCCCAGCCGCGCCGCGCGAAGTGGGCGGCGTCGGGGTCCTGCGAGCGGGTCCACAGGTCGCCGAGCCAGCGCTCGTCGTAGCGGTCCCGGCTCTCGTACGCGTAGGAGCGCAGCTGCCCGACGAGCCCGGCCGGGTCGGCCCCCTCCGCGAGCAGCCACACGGCGCGGGCGGTCAGGTCGGAGGCGGCCAGCGCGGTGGGGTGCCCGTGGGTGAGCGCCGACTGAAGCTGGGCGGCGCCGGACCGCTGCGCGTCGGTCAGGCCGGGCAGCAGGCCGAGCGGGGCGACCCGCATGTTGGCGCCGCAGCCCTTGGAGTGGATCTGGCTGGCGTCCTGCCAGGGGCGGTCGGTCATGAGGAAGGCGCAGGCGTTCAGACAGGTGCGGCCGGGCGCCCGGTTGTTGTCCGGCGAGCGGTACCAGCCGACGAACTCCTCGCGGAGCAGGTCGGCGAGGCGCTCAGGACCGGCCACCCCGCGCTCCTCGCCCGCGCGCAGGGCCCGGGCCAGGGCGAGGGTCATCTGGGTGTCGTCGGTGATCTTCGCGTCCTCGGGGAGCGCCAGCTCCCGCCAGGGGCCGTACCACCTGAGGATCATGGGGACGTCGCTGAACTCCGTACGGCGGCCCAGCGCGTCCCCCAGCGCCAGCCCCAGCATCGTCCCGGTCGCGGCCTTCTTCGTCGTGCGGGTCACGCGGATCGTCCTTCCGGTCGCAGCAGCGGCGGGTGCAGCGCGGTGGCCTCGCCCGCCCGGTAGAGAGCGGCCGGTTTCCCCCGTCCGCCGGTGCGGCGCGGTGGTGCCTCGACGGGCCGGACGAAGCCGGGGGTGGCGAGGACCTTGCGCCGGAAGTTGGGGCGGTCGAGCGGGACGCCCCAGACCGTCTCGTACACCTCCCGCAGCTCGCCGAGGGTGAACTCGGGCGGGCAGAAGGCGGTGGCGAGGCAGGTGTACTCCAGCTTGGCGCCGACGCGCTCGCGGGCGTCGGCGAGGATCCGGTCGTGGTCGAAGGCGAGCCCTCGGGCCGACTCGTACGGCAGCCAGCGGGCCTGGGCCGCGTCCCCGCCGCCGCGCGGCTCGGGCAGGTCGGGCACGAGCGCGGCGAAGGCGACGGAGACCACCCGCATCCGGGGGTCGCGGTCCGGGTCGCTGTAGGTGCGCAGCTGCTCCAGGTGGAGCCGGGCGGCGGTGGTGCCGGACAGGCCGGTCTCCTCGGCGAGTTCGCGGCGGGCGGCGAGCTCGGCCGACTCGTCGGGCCGCACGAAGCCGCCGGGTAGCGCCCAGCTCCCGGCGTAGGGCTCCTGGCCGCGCTCGACGAGCAGGACGTGCAGCCGGCCGCCCCGGACGGTGAGCACGGCGAGGTCGGCGGTGAGGGCGAAGGGCTCGAAGGCGCGGGGGTCGTAGCCGTCCAGGGCCGGGTGGGCCGTGGTCACCGGCGCTCCAGGGGCGCGGCGAGCAGGGCGTCCACGGCCGCGACGGCGGCGGCGAGGCGCTCCTCGTGGGGGCCGGTGAGGACGGCGGTGGGGCGGCCGGTGCGGGTGAGCTGGGTGAGCAGCCGGGCGGTGGCCCAGTCCCGCAGCCGGGCGGCGGCCCCGGGGTCGACGGGTCCGGCGGGGCCGGCGGGGCCGAAGGAGCCAGAGGGGCCGTCGGTGCCGGCAGCACCGAAGTGGCCAGAGAGGCCGTCGGGTCCGACGGGGTCAAAGGGGCCAGAGGTGCCGACGGGGCCGGGCGGGCCCACCGGCGCCGCGACGCCCCGGTGGTCGGTGAGCAGCCACAGGTGGTGGCGGGCGCGGGCGGCGATCTCGCCGGTGTCGGCGCTGCGGGTGCCCAGGTGGGTCTCGTGCCGGATGGTGACGGTGAAGGCGTCGGTGTCGCAGAAGAGGACCGGGGAGCCGTCCCGGGCCCGCTCCTCCTCGCGCTCGGCCTGGCCCAGCGCGATGAGCGGGAAGTCGCCGGAGCGCAGCGGGGCGCCGTCGCGGGCGGCGCGGTACTCCGGCGCGTACTCGGGGACGTACCGGGTGCGGGCCCAGACGCCGCCGCGCGCGCGGTAGTGGGCGGTGAGGGCGCGGACCAGGGTGGTGGTGCCGGTGTGGCCGGCGCCGAGGACGACCACGCGGCGGGTGAGCGCCGCGCGGACGGGCGCCTCCAGGAGATCCCAGTGGGCGGCGGGGTCGCCCAGCACGTCCTCGGCGGGGCGGCCGGGGGTGAAGACGGCGTCGACGGGCTCGCGGACGGCGCGCAGCGGGTCCTCGACGGTGGTGCCGGTGACGAGGGCCTCGGGGTGGATCTCGCGCATCCAGGCGACCCGCTCGGCCAGCGGCAGCGGGTCGTCGGGGCAGCCGCGGACGAGGACGGTGAGCCGCTCGCAGCGCTCGTGGGCGGTGCGGACGAGCCGGTGGTGGGCGGCGTGCGGCGGGCAGAACGCGCCGAGGACCAGGCCGTGCCCGTAACGCTTCATGCGGTCGCCTCCCACCCCGTACCGTATAAAAGTCACCCTGACTATAAACCCGCGACGATTCGCACACAAGGACGAAATTCGAGTGCGAGGGCGAAGCGGCGGGCGGGCGGGACGCACGGAGGCCCGTGACCGCGGTGCGGTCACGGGCCTCCCGGGGTCCCCGGAGGAGGGCCGGTCCTAGAGACCGACCTCCTTCATCAGCATCCCGACCTCGGTGTTGCTCAGCCGGCGCAGCCAGCCCGACTTCTGGTCGCCCAGGCCGATCGGGCCGAAGGCGGTGCGGACCAGCTTCTCGACCGGGAAGCCGGCCTCGGCCAGCATCCGGCGCACGATGTGCTTGCGGCCCTCGTGGAGCACGACCTCGACCAGGTAGTTCTTGCCGGTCTGCTCGACGACCCGGAAGTGGTCGGCGCGGGCGTAGCCGTCCTCCAGCTCGATGCCGTCCTTCAGCCGCTTGCCGACCTCGCGGGGCAGCGGGCCGGTGATGGCGGCCAGGTAGGTCTTCTTCACGCCGTACTTGGGGTGGGTCAGACGGTGGGCCAGTTCGCCGTGGTTGGTGAGCAGGATGATGCCCTCGGTCTCGGTGTCGAGCCGGCCGACGTGGAAGAGCCGCGTCTCACGGTTGGTGACGTAGTCGCCGAGGCACTGGCGGCCGTCCGGGTCCTCCATGGTGGAGACGACACCGGCCGGCTTGTTCAGCGCGAAGAACTGGTACGACTGGGTCGCCACCGTCAGGCCGTCGACGCGGATCTCGTCGTTGTCCGACACGCGCAGGCCCTGCTCCAGCACGATCTCGCCGTTGACCTCGACGCGCGCCTGCTCGATCAGCTCCTCGCACGCGCGGCGCGAGCCGTAGCCCGCGCGGGCGAGCACCTTCTGCAGCCGCTCGCCCTCCTGCTCGGCGCCGGGGAAGGTCTTCGGGGTCTTGATCTCGGGCTTGCCCGCGTACCGCTCGCGGTTGCGCTCCTCCGCGCGGGTCTCGTACTCGCGCGACCGCGCGGGGGCGGTGCGCCCGCCGCCGCGGTTCGGGGACTGCTTGGGGCCGCCCTTCGCGCCACCGCGCGCGGCGTCGCCGCGCCCGCGGCGCTGGCCGTCGGAGGGACGCCCGGCGAGGCCGTCGACGTCGTAGCTCCGCTCCTCGGGACGGGGGCGGCGCGGGCTCACCGAGCGCTTCTGGCCGTCGCGGCCGCCGCCGCCACCGGAGCCGCCGCTGCCGGAGCCACCCCGGTAGCCGCCACCGCCGCCGGAGCCGCCGGAGCCACCTCGGTAGCCACCGCCACCGCCGGAGCCACCGGAGCCGCCCCGGTAGCCGCCGCCACCGCTGCTGCCGCCGCGGCTGCCGCTGTTGCCACCACGGCTCCCGCCGTTGTTTCCGCTGCTGTTCCTGCCGCTGCTTCGCATCAGTCTTCCGTAGTCTCGTCTGTCTCGTCTGCGTCGGGATCGAACGACGGCACGCCCTCCAGGGAGTCCGGCTCCACCGCTTCCGCCTCGGGGAGGAAGGGCGCGAGCTCCGGGAGTTCGTCCAGGCCGCGCAGGCCCATCCGCTCCAGGAAGTAGTTCGTCGTCCTGTACAGGATCGCACCTGTTTCGGGTTCCGTGCCCGCCTCCTCCACCAGACCGCGCTGGAGCAGGGTGCGCATGACGCCGTCGCAGTTCACGCCGCGGACCGCGGAGACCCTCGAACGGCTGACCGGCTGGCGGTACGCGACGACCGCCAGGGTCTCCAGGGCCGCCTGGGTGAGCCGGGCCTGCTGCCCGTCCAGGACGAACGCCTCGACTGCGGGCGCGTAGGCGGCGCGGGTGTAGAAACGCCAGCCGCCGGCGACGACCCGGAGCTCGAAACCGCGGTCCTGGGCCGTGTACTCGTCGGCGAGCTCGCGCAGGGCCTGGGCGACCTCGCGCGGGGCGCGGTCGAGCACCTTGGCCAGGTGGGCCTCGGTGGCGGGCTCGTCGACGACCATGAGGACGGCTTCGAGCGCGGGCTTGAGGGCGAGCTCGCTCATCGGGCGGCCTCCTGGTGCGCGGGGTCGGGGCGGGCTTCCTGGTCGAACTCGTCGGTGACGGCCCCGGCGGGGTCCGTCCCGCCGCCCGTCCAGGAGACGGTGAGGTCGCCGAGGGCGGTCTCCTGGTCGAGGGCGACGGCCTTCTCGCGGTAGAGCTCCAGGAGGGCGAGGAAACGCGCGACGACGGTGAGCGTGTCCTCGGCGCCCGCGACCAGCTCCCGGAAGCTCAGCACCCCGCGCTCGCGCAGCAGGGCGACGACGACGCCCGCCTGCTCGCGGACGCTGACGAGCGGCGCGTGGATGTGGTCCACGTACACGGTGGGCTCGGCCTTCGGCCGCATGGCCTTGACCGCGAGGGCGGCGAAGCGCTCGGCGCCGATGGAGATGACGACCTCGGGCAGCAGCTCGGCGTGGTGCGGCTCCAGGCCGACGGTCCGGGGGTACCGGCGGCCCTCGCCCTCCCAGCGCCCGGCGAGGATCTCGGCGATCTTCTTGTACGCGCGGTACTGCAGCAGCCGCGCGAAGAGCAGGTCCCGCGCCTCCAGGAGGGCGAGGTCGGCCTCGTCCTCCACCTCGGCGGCGGGCAGCAGCCGGGCGGCCTTGAGGTCGAGCAGCGTGGCGGCGACGACCAGGAACTCGGTGGTCTGGTCGAGGTCCCAGTCGGGCCCCATGGCCCGGATGTGCGCCATGAACTCGTCGGTGACCTTGGAGAGCGCGACCTCGGTGACGTCGAGGCGGTGCCTGGCGATGAGCTGGAGCAGCAGGTCGAACGGCCCCTCGAAGTTGTCGAGCCGCACGGTGAACCGCCCGTCACCGGGCGAGGGCTCGGGGGCGTCCGGGGCGGCCTCGGGCGGGACGGCGGGGGCGGGCTCGGCCGCCTCAGGGTGTACGGGAGCGTGCACGGCCCCCTCGCGCCGGACGGGAGTGTCCGGCGCTGCCGCGGGCCCTTCGGCGGCGGCGTCTTCGGCCGCCTCGGGCGGGACGGAGGCGCGCTGGGCACCCTCGGGCCGTACGGGAGCAGCCTCGGCCCCCTCGGGCCGTACAAGAGCGTCCAGGGCTGCCACAGGCCCCGCGACGGCGTCATCGGCCCCCTCGGACCGTACGAGCTCCTCCACGGCCTCCGCCGCGTCCTCGGCCCCTACGGGCGCCCCAAGGGCCTCCCCGGCGCCCTCCGGGCCCGCGTACGGCTCCTCCGGGCCCGCCTGCGGCTCCTGGGGGCCCTCCTGCGGCTCCCCCGGGCCCCGCGGCTCGTCCGGCTCGTCCGGCTCCCCCGGTGGCGGCCACGCGGCCCGGTCGGGCGGGGTTGGCGGGGTGGCAGGGGGCCGGGTGCCCGGGCCGTGGCCCAGGAGGCGGCGGTGGTGGGGTGGGCGGGACGTTTCGTCAGGGGGGCGGGGCATCGGGGGTCCTGGTGGAACGGGGGTGCGGGAGCCCGCAGGCTACCGTCAGCGGCCCCGCAGGCGGCGGACGAGGATGCTCGCGTCGCCGCGGGACTCCAGGTCCGCCAGGACCACCGCGACCGCCTCGCGGACGATCCGGCCGCGGTCGACCGCCAGGCCGTGCTCGCCGCGCAGCACCAGGCGCGCGTGCTCCAGGTCCATCAGCTCCTCGGCGGAGACGTAGACCGTGATCTTCTCGTCGTGGCGCTCGCGCCCACTGGGCCGCCGGTTGGCGGCGCGCGCCCGCCGGCGGGCGGCTGCCTGCGCGGCGGCCGGCCCCTTCGCCGGAGCGGAGGCCGCGGCCTCCGGCTCCGCCCCGCGGGCGCGCGGCTCGGCGGCCTCGGAGTCCGCGGCGGCGTGCTCCGACCCACCCGCGCCACCCTCTGAGGCCGCCGTGTCACTCTCGCCCGCCGGTGCCGGCACGGCCCGGCGCGGCGTGGACGCCTGGAGCGCCATCCCGCCGGTCGTACGGAACAGTTCGTCGGCGCCGGGCAGACTCACTCGGCGTGACACCGGGCGAGCACCTCCCTGGCGAGCTGACGGTAGGCGGCGGCACCCACGGAGTTGGAGGCGTACGTGGTGATGGGCTCACCGGCGACCGTGGTCTCCGGGAAGCGCACGGTCCGGCCGATCACCGTGTGGTACACGTGGTCGTCGAACGCCTCGACCACGCGCGCCAGCACCTCGCGCGAGTGCACCGTCCGCGAGTCGTACATCGTGGCGAGGATGCCGTCGAGCTCCAGGTCCGGGTTGAGCCGCTCCTGGACCTTCTCGATCGTCTCGGTCAGCAGGGCCACTCCGCGCAGCGCGAAGAACTCGCACTCCAGCGGGACGATGACCTTGTGAGCGGCCGTCAGGGCGTTCACGGTCAGCAGGCCGAGCGAGGGCTGACAGTCGATCACGATGTAGTCGTAGTCGTTCATCAGCGGCTTGAGCGCCCGCTGGAGCGTCGACTCGCGCGCGACCTCGGAGACCAGCTGCACCTCGGCGGCGGAGAGGTCGATGTTGCTCGGGAGCAGGTCCATGTTGGGGACCGCGGTCTTGAGCAGCACCTCGTCCGCCGACATGCCCCGCTCCATGAGCAGGTTGTAGACGGTGAGGTCGAGCTCCATCGGGTTCACGCCGAGGCCGACCGACAGGGCTCCCTGCGGGTCGAAGTCGACGAGCAGCACCCGCCGGCCGTACTCCGCGAGCGCGGCGCCCAGGTTGATGGTCGACGTGGTCTTGCCGACGCCGCCCTTCTGGTTGCACATCGCGATGATCTTCGCGGGACCGTGGTCGGTCAGCGGGCCCGGGATCGGGAAGTACGGCAGGGGCCGTCCGGTGGGGCCGATCCGCTCGCGGCGCTGGCGGGCAGCGTCGGGGGCGAGGGTGGCCGCGTACTCCGGGTCGGGCTCGTACTCGGCGTCGGGGTCGTAGAAGTGCCCCTCGGGCACCTCGTCAAAGGCGGCGAAGTGGGTGGACTCTCGGCCCATCTCGTTGCCGGCCGTGGCGTTCACGTGTAGGCCGTCCGTCATCTTCATCGTATGGGCTGGCGTCATGGGCTGGTGCGTCGCGAAGGTCCGCACCGCGACGGAGCCGATCGGGGCTCCTGGCTCCGCACCCCCGGGAGTAAATGTCGACTCATTCACAAGTCGTCTTACCTCCTTGGATGTGACCAGGAACATTTATCGATAGGTCAGCGTGGCACCATGCCGACGGTTGGCGACTCTATGGCGTGTCACCGCTCCGCAGCAACACAATCCGCCGGACCCGGCCCGATGTGTCGGCAACCGAACACCCCGCTGTCAAGGGTGCGCAGGCACGGAACCGTACGTTTCACGGGTGCGCGAAACGGTTAAAGAGTTACGTTCGAGGCGAGTTGACCGGCCGTCGGACGGTGGCCGGACGCACGACGGGCCGGACCTTGCTCGACAAGGTCCGGCCCGATGCGTGAGGTTGACGGAAGGCGTTGACCGACCGTTTCTCCTCTTGTCTGGAGCGACGGGAGGGTCAGCCCAGGAGGCTGCTCAGCTCGACGTGGTCGAGACCGTGGGCCTCGGCCACCTCCTTGTAGACGACCTTGCCGTCGTGGGTGTTGAGGCCCTTGGCGAGGGCGGCGTCACGGCGCAGCGCCTCGACCCAGCCGTTGTTCGCCAGCGACACGATGTAGGGCATCGTGGCGTTGGTGAGGGCGTAGGTGGAGGTGTTCGGAACCGCGCCCGGCATGTTGGCGACGCAGTAGAAGACCGAGTTGTGGACCTGGAAGGTCGGCTCGGCGTGGGTGGTCGGGTGGGAGTCCTCGAAGCAGCCGCCCTGGTCGATCGCGATGTCGACAAGGACACTTCCGGGCTTCATCTTGGCGACGAGCTCGTTGGTGACCAGCTTCGGGGCCTTGGCGCCCGGGATGAGGACGGCGCCGATGACGAGGTCGGCCTCGATGACGGCCTTCTCCAGCTCGAAGGCGTTGGAGACGATCGTCTTGACCTTCGTGCCGAAGATCTTGTCGGCCTCGCGCAGCTTGTTGATGTCGCGGTCGAGCAGGGTCACGTGGAAGCCCAGGCCGATGGCGATCTGCACGGCGTTCCAGCCGGAGACGCCGCCGCCGATGACCACGCACTCGCCGGGGTGGGTGCCGGGGACGCCGCCGGGGAGCACGCCGCGGCCGCCGACCGAGCGCATCAGGTGGTAGGCGCCGACCTGCGGGGCCAGCCGGCCCGCGACCTCGGACATCGGGGCGAGCAGCGGGAGCGCGCGGTTGGCGGTCTCCACCGTCTCGTAGGCGATGGCGGTGGTGCCGGACTCCAGGAGCGCGTCCGTGCACTCGCGGGAGGCGGCGAGGTGCAGGTAGGTGAAGAGGGTCTGGTCCTTGCGGAGGCGGTGGTACTCCTCCGCGATGGGCTCCTTGACCTTGAGCAGCAGGTCGGCGGTGGCCCAGACCTCGTCGGCGGTGGCGAGGATCTCGGCGCCGGCCGAGACGTACTCCTCGTCCGTGATCGAGGAGCCGACACCGGCGTTCTGCTCGACGAAGACCTGGTGGCCGTTGCGGACGAGCTCGTGGACACCGGCGGGGGTGATGGCCACGCGGAACTCGTTGTTCTTGACCTCGCGGGGGATGCCGACCTTCATCGTCGATCACGGTCCTTGAATCAGGGTGAATACGGGGGTGACTGTGGCGCTGGCGGCACCGGACGAAGCCCGGCATAGCCATACATACCCGGATGCACTGCGGCGCACCGGCACAGACCGCGACCGAACGCGGCTCACCCAGTCTAATGAAGGAGTTCCCGCTGTCTAGCCTTTCAAAGTACTAATCTTCGACAGAAGCACTACGGATTTCGTAGGCGGAAGCCTCGGTTCCCAGCAGTCTCTCCGCCGCCGACCTGTGCAATCGCGCCGCCGCCGGGTCGCCGAGCCGGTCCAGGGTGTCCGCCAGCCGGAGCTGGAGCGCCGCCTGGAGCCGTACGTCCCGGGCCCGCCGGGCCCACTCGACCGCCTCCTCGCAGGTGCGCAGGCACTCCTCGGGGCGCCCCGCGTACTCCTGGACCCGGGCCGCCTCGCTCAACGCCCGTGCGTAGCCCGGGAGATCGGCCAGCCTGCGGTAACCCGCCGCCGCCGCCCGCCAGCTGCGCAGCGCCTCGCCGTAGCGGCCCGCGTAGGTGTGCACCGCGCCGAGCCGGCCGTACAGCCGGGCCTGGTCGGTGCGCTCGTCCCGGGCCAGCCGCTGGGCCAGCGCCCTGCCGTACCAGTCGCCGGCCCGGTACCAGTCTCCCAGCTCCTGGTAGGCCCCGCCTACGGATTCCATCGCGCGACCCACCGCGTACGGATCATTTGCTTCTCTTCCGGCCTCCAATGCCGACCGATATCGCAGCAATGCGTCCTGAGTGCGTCCGGTGCGCGCGTCCAGGTCCGCCAGGTTCAGCAGCGCCGCGGCCCGCTCCCGGTGCAGCCCCCGCCGCTCGGCGACGTCCAGCACCAGCTTGTGCAGCCCGTAGAGGTCGGGGGCCGCCGCCTCGGCGCCCCGGTGCGCGGCGAGCGCCCGCACCAGGGCGGCGATCAGCCGGCGCGCCAGGGTGTCCAGCTCCCCGTCGGCGACGGCGAGGCGCGCGGCGGCGAGCAGCACCGGGCGGCGGCTCTCCAGCCAGGCGGCGGCGGTGGCCTCGTTCGGGAAGCGCAGCGCGCGGGGCAGCCCGGCCAGCCGGCGGCGGGCCGGGGAGCCCTCGGGTTCGGTGGTCGCCCGCCCCGACTGGAGGAGCCGTACGGTCCGCTCCAGCATCCGGGCCCGGGCGAGCTGCGTCTCGGCGGGCCGGTCGCACTCCTCTACCTGGGCCCGCAGCAGCGGGACGAGGTGCGCGGGCAGCTCGTACTGGCCGTCCCCGCCGGGGACCTCCCGGACGAGCCCGGTGGCGGCGAAGTCGGCGAGGGTGGTGGCCGCGGCGGAGACCGAGCAGCCGGCCAGCGCGGAGGCGGTGTGCGCGTCGGCCCGGCCGAGCGGGGCCAGGCAGAGGTGTCGCAGTATCCGCGCGGCGGGCGCCGGGAGCGAGGCGTGGACGAGGGTGAAGGCGCGGGTGACCGGGTCGCCGCTGAGCGCGCGCAGCCGTTTGCCGAGGTCGGCGACGGACGCCTTGGGCCGGGCGGCGAGCCAGCCGCCGGCCAGCACCAGGGCGCCGGGCAGCCCGCCGCACTCCTCGGCCAGGCTCTCGGCGGCCTGCGGGTCGACGGTGACCCGGACGGAGCCGGTGTAGGAGGTGAGCAGTTCGATGGCCGACTTGGCGTCGAGGCCGCCGAGGGTGCAGGGCCGCACGTCCGGGATGCCGGTGAGCGGGCCGCGGGCCACGCCGACGACGAGGCTGTCGGGGTTGTCCGGGAGCAGCGGGTCGACCTGCTCGGCGTCGACGGCGTCGTCGAGCAGGAGCAGCGCCCGGCGCCCGGCGAAGGCGGCGCGGACCAGGGAGCCGAGCTCGTCCTCGGCGGCGCCCGGGGGCTCGGCGACGCCGAGGGCGGCGAGCAGTTCCTGGGCGGCGCGGCCGGTGGGGACGGGGTCGCCGCCGGGTTCGGTGAGCCGGACCCGGAAGACCCCGTCGGGGTAGTCGGCGGCGAGCTGCGCGACGAGCTCCTCGGCGAGGGCGGTGCGCCCGGAGCCGGGCTTGCCCGCGATCAGCAGGACCCGGGCGCGCGGGGCCTTGCGGCCGGTGAGGGTGTCGAGGCCGGTGCGCTCGATGTCGGCGCGCAGGGCCTTCAGCTCCCGCTGGCGGCCGTGGAACCGCGGGGCGCCGGCCGCCCCCGGACCGCGTCCGGGGGAAGTCCCGCCCGGACCGCGTCCGGGGGGCGTCTCGCCCGGAGCCCGTCCGGGGGGAGTCCCGCCCAGGGCCCTTCCGGGAGGCGCCTCCCCCGGACCGCGTCCGGGGAGACCGTCCCCCGGACCGCGTCCAGGGGCACCCTCCATCAGCCCGCGTCCGGGGAGACCCTCCCCCGGACCCCGTCCGGGGAGACCCCCAACCGCCTGATCCGTCACGGGCCACGCTCCCGTCCACCTGCGCACGAGCCGATCCCGCGGGGGGCTCCGCACGGGCGCTCCCGAGCGTAGTTCAGCGCACGGGGCGGACCCGGCGGAGCGCGGCGGACGAATCCCCCGATCGGATCACTGGATTGTCTGACCGGCGGTACGGGGCCCCCCTCGGGGCCCCGCCGCGCGGGCCCTACGCCTCGAAGGGCCGGGCCGGCCAGGGCGCGTCCGCGGGGCGCAGGGCGTCCAGGCCGTCGCCGCCCAGCGCGGCCGTCAGCGAGAGGACGCCCACCACCAGGCAGTTGTTGTGCAGCTCGCCGGCGAGCACGCCGCGGACGAGCTCCGCGAGGGGCACCCGGGCCAGCTCCATGTCGGCCTCCTCGTCGGAGACCTCGTACCGCTCGCCCTCCGCCTCGGCGAGGTCCCGGGCGAGGAAGATCCGCACGGCCTCGTCGCAGCCGCCGGGGGTGGTGTAGACGTCGGTGAGGACCCGCCAGTCCTCGGCCTTGACGTGGGCCTCCTCGTACAGCTCGCGCTGGGCGGCGTGCAGCGGGTTCTCGCCGACCACGTCGAGCAGCCCGGCGGGGATCTCCCAGAGCTTCTGCCGCACCGGGTGGCGGTACTGCTTGAGCAGCAGGACCCGGTCCTGAGCGTCGAGGGCGAGGACCGCGACCGAACCGGGGTGCACCTGGTAGTCGCGGCGGGCCGTCGAGCCGTCCGGCATGACCACGTCGTCCGTGCGGACGCTCGTCTTGTTTCCCTTGAAGGGGGTGGTCGAGGCGACGACCCGCCACTCCTCCGGGGTGTCCTGCACCTGCATCGGCTGTCCTCCCACATGAACCGCTGGACGCGACTACGACATACGAAAACCGGGGCACGCGTCCCGGATGGGACCCGTACCCCGGCAACGTTAACGCGCGGCGGCTACTGGGCCGGCTTGCCCGTCTTGCGCTCGACGGCCGCCTTCACCAGGCCCGCGAAGAGCGGGTGCGGGCGGGTCGGGCGGGACTTGAGCTCCGGGTGCGCCTGGGTGGCGACCAGGTAGGGGTGCACGTCCTTCGGGTACTCGACGAACTCGACGAGCTTGTTGTCCGGGGAGGTGCCGGAGAAGACCAGGCCGGCCTTCTTCTCCAGCTCCGCGCGGTACGCGTTGTTCACCTCGTAGCGGTGGCGGTGGCGCTCCTCGACGTACGGCTCGTCCGCGTAGGTCTCGCGCACGACGGAGCCCTCGGCGAGCTTGGCCGGGTAGAGGCCGAGGCGCATCGTTCCGCCCAGGTCGCCCGCGCCCTCGACGTACGCCAGCTGCTCCTCCATCGTCGAGACGACGGGGTGCGCGGTGGCGGGGTCGAACTCGGTGGAGTTGGCCTCGGGGATGCCGGCCAGGTTGCGCGCCGCCTCGATGACGATGCACTGCAGGCCGAGGCAGATGCCGAGCAGCGGCACCTTCTTCTCGCGGGCGAACTGGATCGCGCCGACCTTGCCGCTCACGCCGCGGTCGCCGAAGCCGCCGGGGATGAGGATCGCGTCGACGTCGCCGAGCTGCTTCTCGGCGCCGGCCGGGGTCTTGCAGTCGTCGGAGGTGACCCACTTGACCTTGACCCGGGCCTTGTTGGCGAAGCCGCCGGCCCGCATGGCCTCGGTGACCGAGAGGTAGGCGTCGGGCAGGTCGATGTACTTGCCGACGAGCGCGACGGTGACCTCGTGGTCGGGGTTGTGGACGCGGTCCAGGAGGTCCTCCCAGACGGTCCAGTCCACGTCGCGGAAGGGCAGGTCCAGCTTGCGGACGACGTAGGCGTCCAGGCCCTCGGTGTGCAGCACCTTCGGGATGTCGTAGATCGACTTGGCGTCGATGGCGGCGACCACGGCGGCCTCGTCGACGTCGCACATCAGCGAGATCTTGCGCTTGATGGCGGTCGGGACCTCGCGGTCGGCGCGCAGCACGATCGCGTCGGGCTGGATGCCGATGTTGCGCAGGGCGGCGACCGAGTGCTGGGTCGGCTTGGTCTTCAGCTCGCCGGAGGGGCCGATGTAGGGCAGCAGCGAGATGTGCACGACGAAGACGTTGTCGCGGCCGACCTCGTGGCGGACCTGGCGGACGGTCTCCAGGAACGGCAGCGACTCGATGTCGCCGACGGTGCCGCCGACCTCGGTGATCACGACGTCCACGTCGTCCGTCGCCATGCGGCGGATGCGGGACTTGATCTCGTTGGTGATGTGCGGGATGACCTGGACGGTGTCGCCGAGGTACTCGCCGCGCCGCTCCTTGGCGATGACCTGCGAGTAGACCTGGCCGGTGGTGACGTTGGCCGAGCCGTCGAGGTCGACGTCGAGGAAGCGCTCGTAGTGGCCGATGTCCAGGTCGGTCTCGGCGCCGTCGTTGGTGACGAACACCTCGCCGTGCTGGAACGGGTTCATGGTGCCCGGGTCGACGTTCAGGTAGGGGTCGAGCTTCTGCATCGTGACCCGCAGGCCCCGGGCCTTGAGGAGCGCACCCAGGCTGGAGGCCGTGAGGCCCTTGCCGAGCGAGGAGGCGACACCCCCGGTGACGAAGATGTGCTTGGTCGTCGTGGTGTTGGGCGGCATCGCCAAGAGGGGGCTCCCGTGGTCGCGTTTGGAGGTGCGTACCGGCGTTCCCTCCGGAAGAATCGGGGGGTGCCGTCGCTGCGGTTGCGGGGTCCTCGGCTGTCGCCGTTTCCCACCGGTCCACGGGGTACCAGGGTATCAGCGACATCGGGAGACCGCTTCCGGCCACACGGGGCAGTCGGGTGCGTACGCACCGCGACACGCCGTGGGCCGGGCGGCTCGGCCCGGGAGCGGCGGCGGGGCACGGTCGCGGTTCCGGCGGGGTGATCGGTCGTGCTCCGGCCACGGTCGTGGCCGGGGTCAAGCCCCGTTCACCCGAACGGAGCAGCGCCGTTACAAGATCGGCGCCATCGGTCACTAGGGTGCGTCGTATTCTGCTCGGACGCGCTGCCGAGCCGGACCGGCACGGCACCACCCCCGCCCTCCCCCGGACCAAGAGCTCGTCAACGATCCCCTGACCGCTGACCTGTACGACATCGCCCCCGCACGGGCGATGTGGCCGTTCGATCTGGAGTGGAGCACGTGGCCGGGCGCATCGAGGATTACGCACTCATCGGAGACATGCAGACCGCCGCCCTGGTCTGCCGGGACGGCAGTGTCGACTGGCTCTGCCTGCCCCGCTTCGACTCGCACGCCGTTTTCGCGGGCCTGCTCGGCACCGAGGAACACGGCTTCTGGCGGGTCGCCCCCGCCGTACCGGAGGGAGCGCCGGCGCCGCACGCCGACCGCCGCCGCTACGTCGGCGACTCGCTCGTCCTGGAGTCCGAGTGGGACACCCCGCGCGGCACGGTCCGGGTGACCGATTTCATGCCCCCGCGCGACGGGGCCCCGCAGCTCATCCGGATCGTCGAGGGCGTCAGCGGCCGGGTGCCGATGCGCTCCTCGCTGCGGATGCGCTTCAGCTACGGCCGGGTGGTGCCCTGGGTGCACAAGGTCGGCGACCGCACGGTCGCGGTGGCCGGGCCCGACTCCGTGTGGCTGGACACCGCCGCCGAGACCCACGGCAAGGACCTCACCACCTACTCGGAATTCACCGTCACCCCCGGTGACCGGATCGCCTTCACCCTCTCCTGGCAGCCCTCCCACAAGGAGCCGCCCGCGCTGCCCGACCCGGAGGGCTCGCTCGCCGCGACCGCCGAGTTCTGGCGCGAGTGGGTCGAGCACTGCACGTACCACGGCCCCTACCGGGAGGCCGTGGTCCGCTCCCTGATCACGCTGAAGGCGCTCACCTACGCGCCGACCGGCGGGATCGTCGCCGCGCCGACCACCTCCCTGCCGGAGGAGATCGGCGGCGTGCGCAACTGGGACTACCGCTACACCTGGCTGCGGGACGCGGCGATCACCCTCTCCTCGATGCTGCGCACCGGCTACCGCGAGGAGGCCCGCGCCTGGCGGGACTGGCTGCTGCGCGCCGTCGCCGGCGACCCCGAGAACCTGCAGATCATGTACGGCATCGCGGGCGAGCGAGAGCTCGGCGAGGCGGAGCTGGACTGGCTGCCGGGCTACGAGAACTCCGGCCCGGTCCGGGTCGGCAACGGGGCCGCCAACCAGCTCCAGCTCGACGTGTACGGCGAGGTCACCGAGGCGCTGCACCTGGCGCACATGACCGGCCTGTCCCGCAACGACTACGCCTCGCTGCTCCAGCTCAAGCTGATCCACTACCTGGAGACCCACTGGGACCAGCCCGACGAGGGCATCTGGGAGGTCCGCGGCCCGCGCCGGCACTTCGTGCACTCCAAGGTGATGGCCTGGGTGGCGGTGGACCGCACGATCAAGCTGATCGAGTCCGGTGACGCGGACGGCCCGCTGGAGCGCTGGCGCGAGCTGCGCGACGATATCCACCGGGACGTCTGCGAGAAGGGCTACGACAAGGAGCGCAACACCTTCACCCAGTCCTACGGCTCCAAGGAGCTGGACGCCTCGCTGCTGCTGATCCCGCAGATGGGCTTCCTGCCGCCGGACGACAAGCGGGTGATCGGCACGATCGAGGCGATCCAGCGGGAGCTGTCCACCGAGGACGGCTTCGTGCTGCGCTACCCGACCGCCGGCGAGGAGGCGGGGGTGGACGGCCTGGAGGGCGACGAGGGCGCGTTCCTCGCCTGTTCGTTCTGGCTCGCCGACGACCTGGCGATGATCGGCCGGGTCGACGAGGCCCGCAGGCTGTTCGAGCGGCTGCTGTCGCTCCGCAACGACCTCGGGCTGCTCGCCGAGGAGTGGGACCCCCGGCTCCAGCGCCAGGTGGGCAACTTCCCGCAGGCGTTCAGCCACGTCCCGCTGATCGACACCGCGCTGCGGCTGACCGCCAGCGGGGCCTACGGGGGCTGAAGGGCGCCCACGGGGGGACGGGACCTACGACGAGGAGGTCCCGTCCCCCCGTACGAAAAGGGGGGCTCCCGCCCTCCCGCCGCTACCGCAGCGCGGCGATCACCTCCTTCGCGGCCCGCTCGCCCTCGGTCGCGCCGCCCTCCATGAAGCCCTGGAAGTCGTACGAGCAGTGCTCGCCGCCGAGGTGGATCCGGCCCTGCGCGGTGCCCTCGTAGCCGGCGTACCGGTGCAGGTACCCCACCGGCCAGTACGAGTAGGCGCCGAGCGCGTACGGGTTCCGGTGCCAGGCGGAGAGCTGCGCGCGGCCCGTGTACGCCCGGGAGGTGTCCGGGAAGAAGGCGTCGATGCCCGTCAGGTGGCGGGTCACCAGGCCGCGCACGTACGGGTCGGACTCGGTGGCGAACGGGGTGCCCGGGGTGAGGGACCGGGCCAGGCTGCCACCGCCGTACTGGAGCAGGATGCCGCCGGTGCCGCCCTGGACCTTGGTGGTGTCCCAGGTCTGCTGGACCTCGGAGTCGGTGAAGCAGTCCCCCGCGGAGACCCCGGGCCAGGGGCCGGTGCCGCGCCAGGGGCGGGTGGCGAACTGCATGTTGAGCTTGGTGCAGTAGCCCATCCGGGCGTCCCGCAGGAGGTTCGTCATGAGCGGGTCGAAACCGGCCCGGCCGAGGTCGAGCCGCTGGAGGATCGGCAGCGGCACGCACAGGACCGTGTGGTCGGCGGTGACGGTCCGGGTGGCGCCCGCCTCGGTGAAGGTGAGCGTCTGGGTGCCGTCCGTGTTGGCGCGCACGGCCTCCAGCGACCAGCCCATGCGCAGGGTGCCGGGGTTCAGCGCCCCGGCGACGGCGTTCGGGAGCCGGTCGTTGCCGCCGACGATGTGGTAGCGCTCGTTGGACAGGCCCCAGACGTTGAAGTTGCCGGGATTGGTCTGGTAGCCCATCAGCAGGACCAGGGCGAGCGCGGACTGTTCGGTGGTGTCCGCCCCGTACTCGACGTTGTAGGCGACGTCGAGGAAGCGGCCGAGCGGGGAGCCGTGGCCGCCGGGGACGCGGCGCTCGATCCACTCGTACAGCGACATCCCGTCGAGGGCGGTGCCGGTGGGCGTGGTGCGGTTCCAGGTGACCTCGCCCGCGTCGGACAGGTCGCGGCGCAGCGCCTGGTAGACGCCGTTGAAGTCGCTGTCGGCCTGGTCGCGCGGGTAGTAGGCGCCGCCGAACCAGAGGATCTCCTCGGCGCCGTTGGGCCCGCCGCCCAGGAAGTCCTCGGTGGCGAGGCCGAAGCGGCGGCACAGCTCCAGGATCTTCTTGTGGCCGGTGTCGATGAGCTCGGCGCCGATCTCGGAGGTCTGCCCGTAGGCCCAGTGCGCGCGCTGGGTCCATATCCGGCCGCCGACCCGGTCGGGGTCGGCCTCGTAGAGCACCGGCGCCAGGCCCGCGTCCTGGAGGGTGAGGGCGGCGGTGAGCCCGGCGATGCCGGCGCCGACGACGGCCACCCGGGCGGCGCCGTCCTTGACCGGCGGGTCGGGGGTGGCCGCCGCCCCGGGCAGGGCCGTCCCGGCGGAGACGGCGGAGGCGGAGGAGACGGCGGAGGCGGAGGAGGCGGTGGCGGTGGACACGGCGACGCCGGCCGCCGCCGCGTATCCGAGCAGGGTCCGCCGCCCGGGTCCTTCCGCTCTCAGGCCGCGCAGCTCGTCGACGGGCAGGCGCAGGCGCCGGGCGTCCGCGTGCTCGGCGGCCAGCTTCTTCAGGAGGTGCATCGGGCGGGTGCGTGCCATGGGGCGCTCCTGGGTGATCGTCGGGGAGGAGGGATCAGCTCTGCGGTACGGCGGCGGGGGCGGGCTCCGCGGGGTCGTCGGCGCGCTCGGCGGCGTCCTCCAGGACGATCCGGCCGATGATCTCGTAGCGCTCGGGGCGCCGGGCCTTGAGGTACCAGCCGAGGCCGAGGCCGCCGAAGAAGACGAGGCCGACGATCCAGGGGATGGCCTTGAAGAAGAGGGAGTCGGCGGCGAGCCCGGCCGCGGTCTCCATGTTCATGATCAGCAGGACGACGACGGCGATCATGCCGACGCCGCCGAGGAGCGGGGCGACGAGGGTCTTGAACCAGTGCCGGTCCTCGGGGTGGTTCCTGCGGAAGTAGCCGATGACGGCGAAGGAGCAGAGGGTCTGCACGATGAGGATCGCCATCGTGCCGAGGATCGCGAGCAGCGTGTAGAGGTGGACGTACGGGTCCTGGCCGGTGACCCAGAAGGCGCCGACGAGGAGCACGGCGATGACGCTCTGCGTGAAGGACGCGATGTACGGCGAGCCGTGCCGCGCGTGGGTGCGGCCGAGCGCCGGGTGCAGGAAGCCCTCGCGGCCGATCGCGTAGAGGTAGCGGGAGGCGCACTGGTGGAAGGCCATGCCGCAGGCGAAGGAGCCGGTGAGCAGCAGCCACTGGAAGGCGTCGACGGCCCAGGCGCCGATGAAGGACTCGGTGGGCGCGAAGAACAGGTCGAGCGGGCTGGCCGAGGCGGACAGCTTCACCGAGCCGGTCAGTCCGTTGCCGGCGATTGTCATCCAGGAGACGTAGATGTAGAAGAGCCCGACGCCCACGACGGAGATCAGGGTCGCCTTGGGGATCACCCGCTTGGGGTCGCGGGACTCCTCCCCGTACATCGCGGTCGACTCGAAGCCCACCCAGGACCAGAAGGCGAAGAAGAGGCCGAGCCCGGCGGAGGCGCCGGTGAAGGCGTTCTTCGGGTTGATCGGCTCGACCGGGATGCCGTCGGGGCCGCCGCCCGCGATCAGCACCGCCGTGGCCACCGCGAACAGCACCGCGATCTCGGCGATCAGCATCACACCCAGCGCCTTCGCGGTGAGGTTGATGTCGAAGTACGAGAGGACCGCGGTGATCGCGAGCATCACGGCCGCGTAGCCGACCCACGGCAGGTCGACGCCGAGCTGGTCGGCCACGGTCGTCTTGGCGAAGTAGGCGAAGACGCCGACGATCGACGCCTCGAAGACGATGTACGCGAGGACGGCGAGCATGCCGGAGGCCATGCCCGCGATCCGGCCGAGGCCGTGCGAGATGTAGCCGTAGAAGGCGCCCGCCGCGGTGATCCGCTTCGCCATGGCCACGTAACCGACCGAGAAGACGGTCAGGACGACGGTCGCGAAGAGATAGCCGGCGGGGGCGCCGACGCCGTTGCCGAAGCCGACGGCGATGGGGAGGTTGCCGGTCATCGCCGTGATGGGGGCCGCCGTGGCGACCGCCATGAAGACGACTCCGACGAGGCCGACCGAGTTCGCCTTGAGCCGGTGGACCTCTGGGGTGGGGTTCTCTGCCATGGCGCAGGAGCATCCTCTGGAGTGATGTAGGCCACAATCGACATGCGGTCGCACAATTCCCGCCACGGGACGACGAGTTGTCGCCCTGGCGGCCGACCTGTTCCGTCCGGTAACACCCCGGTGATGTCCCCGGAACCCGGACCCGGGTAGCGTCCCGCCCCATGGACAATCAGGGCGGGATCACCGTGCAGCGGGCACTCGAACTTCCGGGGCTGCGCGGCGGGCTCCCGGAGGTCGTCGCGGGCGCCGACCGGCTGCACCGCACCGTGCGCTGGGTGCACGCCGGCGAGGTGCCCAACATCGCCTCGCTCCTCAAGGGCGGCGAACTGCTGCTCACCACGGGCCTCGGGCTCGGCACCCGCCCCGCCGAGCAGCGCGCCTTCGTGCGGCGGCTCGCCGAGCGGGGCATCGCGGCGCTCGTCGTCGAGCTGGGCCCCCGCTTCGCGCGGCTCCCGGCGACGATAGTGGAGACCGCCCGGGCCACCGGCCTCCCCCTGGTCCAACTGCACCGCGAGGTCCCCTTCGTCGCCGTCACGGAGGAGATCCACACCGAGATCGTCAACGGGCACTACGCGCTCCAGCGGCAGGCCGAGGAGGTCCACCGGCAGTGCACGGAGGCGCTGCTCGGCGGCGGCGGGGTGCCCCAGGTGCTGCGGATCCTCGCCGACTTCTCCCTCAACCCGGTCTTCCTGGAGACCGCCGACGGCCAGCTCCTGTACGCGGCGGGCACCGAGTCCGGCCCGGCCGACCCGCTCCAGGTCTGGGACGGGCTGCGCGGCGGGCGGGCGGCGCGGGAGTCCGGGCCGCCGGTCGGCTCGGTCCTGGTCGACGTGCCCGGCGGAGGCCCCGGCTCGGGCAGCGTCCGGGCCCGGCTGGTCCTGCTCGCCGTCTCGTCCGCGCTCTCCCCCGTGCACCGGATGGCCGCCGAGCGGGCCGCCGGGCTGCTCGCGGTCGTCCTGATGCAGGCCCGGCAGGAGGAGGAGCTGGCGGCGCGGGGCCGCGGCGACTTCCTGACCGACCTCGCGGAGGGCCGCATCTCGGCGGAGGACGCCCCCGCGCAGGCCCGCGTCCTCGGCTTCCGGCCCGGCGAGGGCCCGCTGCTGCCCGTCGTCATGCGCCTGGCCTCCGAGCTCTCCGCCTCCGGCAACTGGGCGCTGCTGGCCCGCGCCGTCCTGGAGGAGCTCTCCTCGGTCGGCGTGCCCGTCCTGCTGGGCGTGCGCCCGGTGGAGGGCCGCGTCCCGCTCCTCCTCGGGCTGCGCTCCGAATCCGAGCGCACCGCGGTCGCCGACCGGGTCGCGGCGGCGCTGCGGGCGGGTGTGGAGCGGGCCGGGCTGGAGCGGGCCGGTGTCCACCCGCCGGTCGTCGTGGTGGGCGTCGCGGGCGGCTGGGCGGCGGCCTCGGCGGGGCTGCGGCACGCGGCGGAGACGGCGACCGCCGCGCAGGGCCTGTCCGAGCTGCCCTGGTACGACGCCCGCCGCCTCGACACCGACCTGCTGCTGTGGCGGCTGCGGGACCATCCGGACCTGGCGGCGTTCGTGGACCGGGCGATCGGCCCGCTCCGCGACCACGACCGCACCTCCCGCCCGCCGCTGCTGCCGACCCTGGAGACGTACCTGGCCCACGCGGGCCGCAAGGCGGAGACCGCCCGGGAGCTGCACCTCAACCGCCAGACCCTCTACAACCGGCTGGCCCGCATCGCGGAGCTCCTGGGCACCGACCTGGACGACCCCCAGACGGTCCTGGCCCTCTCGCTGGCCCTGCGGGCGCGGCGCCATACGACGTGACGGAGGCGGGGGCGGGGCAGGGGCAGGGACGGGGACGGGGCTGGGGCTGAGGCGGGACGGCATCCGCCCGCCACCACCCCGCCACCACCCCCTACCGCCCCGTCAGCTCGTCGTAGACGCTCAGGACGTGCGCCACCGTCTCGTCCTCCGTGGGCCAGGTCCGCGCCTGCACCCGCCCCGCCGCCGCCAGGTCCAGCCGCCGGTCGGCGTCGTCCAGCAGCTCCCGCACCACCGCCGCCATCCCCTCCGCGTCGCCGTACGGCACGAGCTCGGCCGCGTTCCCGACGAGCTCCGGCACCCCGCCGACGGCCGTCGCGACCAGCGGCACGCCCAGCCGCAGCGCCTCCTGGGCGAGCAGCGAGCGGGCCTCCCACCGGGACGGCAGCACGGCCACGTCCGCCGCGGCCAGCAGCTCGGCCACGTCCTCCCGGCGCCCGATCAGCCGCACCCCCAGCCGCTCGCTCTCGATCCGCCGCTGGAGCGCCGGCCGCTCGGGCCCCTCCCCCGCGATGACCAGCAGCGGCTGCGGGTCCAGGTCCCGCCAGGCGCGCGCCGCGTCGAGCAGCATCCCGTACCCCCGGCCGGGCCGCAGCGCGCCCACCGCCATGAGCAAGGGCCGGTCCACGGCGCCGAGTTCGGCCCGCGCCTTCCCGTCGTGCAGGCAGACCGGCGCGCGCGAGGCGGGTACGGTCACGGGCGCGAGCCGGGCGTCCCGGGCACCGCTGCGGCGGGCCCGGTCGACCAGCTCCGAGGAGGTGCCGAGGACGACGGCCGCGGCCCGCACGGTCCGGCGCTCCAGCAGCCGGACGAGCCCCGCGCGGGCGCCCGCCGCCCGGCCCCGGGTGTGCCAGGTGGTCACGAGCGGCGCCCGCGTACCCCCGCCGCCCGACAGCGCGAGCGCGGCCCGCACGGAGGCGTCGAGACCGTGCGCGTGGACGACGTCCGCGCCGATGGAGAGGTTGCGGAGCGCGGCGACGGTGGTGGGGCCGCCGTGCCGGGGTGTGGGCACGAAGTGCGCGCCGGCGCCCACGAAGTCGTAGCTGTGGTCGAGTTCGGGCGGGGCGCACACGGTCACCCGCACGCCCCTCGCCACGAGCCCCGAGGCCAGTGATCTGACGTGCGCGCTGCTTCCCGCGCCGCCGCCGCCGAGCACCTGGACCGTACGGAGCTGTGTCACGCGCCCAAGGATGCCAGTCCGTACGCACGTTCCGGCACCGAAGTGGCGTCGTTACCGTGTCGCGCGCCTCAACTTACCGGCGGGGATCACCCACACGAGTGATGCCCGAGGTCACTGTCGAACCGGTGACCTCCGCGTACACCGCCGCCGCGACCAGCCCCGCCGCGTGGACGGCCAGGCCGAACCGGCCGTTCCCGGTGGCGATGGCCGCGCCGACGGCGGCGCCCAGGGCGTGCGCGCCGGTGTCGCCGAGCATGGTCTCCTCGGCCAGGTCGTCGCCGAGCACGGCGGCCACCGCGCCCATCGGCGCCGCGGCCTCCGCCCCGCGCAGCAGCCCCGGCGCGCCCAGCCCGAGCACGAGCAGCCCCGCCCGGCCCGGCCGGACGTCGGCCAGGTTGACCAGGTGGGCGGTCCCGGCGATGACGGTCGCGGCGAGGACCTTGTCCAGGGGCCGCTCCTTGAGCAGCGCCCCGGCCGCCAGGGAGGCGGCGCCGATCCCGAACAGCTTCACGGCCCCGCTGGTCACCTCGCCCGCCCGCAGCGCCGCGAGGTGCGCCCGGAAGCCGCGCCGCCCGTCGCCGCGCACGTCGTCGTACGCCCCGCACGCCCCGGCGACGAGCACCGCGAGCCCGACCGGCCCCGCGCGGCCACCGTCCCGGGCCCCGGTCACGGCACCAGCCCGGGCAGCGGCGCCGACCCCGGCAGCCGCCACGGCCCCCGCGGCGGCGCCCAGCGCCACGGCCGGGCCCGCGTACAGCGGCACGCTCCGCCCGGCGTGGTTGGCGCGCCCCCACCGGTCCCCGCCGGAGCGCCGCAGCGCCTCGTAGGCGCCCCGGCTCACCCCGGCGGCCGTCGCGAAGCCCGCGAGCCGGCCCATCAGCCGTCGGCCCGTGCCGTCGCGAGGAGCTCCTCGGCGTGGGCGCGGGCGGTCTCCGAGTCCTCCTGGCCCGCCAGCATCCGGGACAGCTCCCTGACCCGGTCCTCGCCCTCCAGGACGGTGACGCCGGAGCGGGTGACGGAGCCGTCGTTGGTCTTCTCCACGAGGAGCTGCCGGTCGGCGAAGGCCGCGACCTGCGGCAGGTGGGTGACGACGACGACCTGCGCGGTCTTCGCCAGCTTGGCGAGCCGGCGCCCGATCTCGACCGCCGCCTTGCCGCCGACCCCCGCGTCGACCTCGTCGAAGAGATAGGTGGGCACCGGGTCCGTGCCCGCGAAGACGACCTCCACCGCCAGCATCACCCGGGACAGCTCGCCGCCGGACGCGCCCTTGGCGATCGGCCGCGGCGGGGCCCCGGGGTGCGGGGCCAGCAGCAGCTCGACCTCGTCGGCGCCGGACGGGCCGTAGGCGACCCGGCGGCCCCCGACCTCGACACCCTCCGGGTCCTCGGTCTGCCCGATCGCGAACGACACCCGCGCGTGCGGCATGGCCAGCGAGGCGAGCTCGGCGGTGACGGCTGCGGCGAAGCGCGCCGCCGCCTCCGTACGGGCGTCGGTGAGCCGCCGCGCCAGCAGCGACAGCTCGTCGCGCAGCCGGTCCCGCTCCCCGGTCAGCTCGCCGATCCGGTCGTCGTCCCCGTCCAGCTCGGTCAGCCGCGAGGCGCTCTCCTCGGCCCAGGCGAGCACGGCGGCGATGTCCGCCCCGTACTTCCGGGTCAGCTGCGTGAGCAGGGCCCGCCGCTCCTCGACCGCGGCGAGCCGCAGCGGGTCGGCGTCCAGGTCGTCGGCGTACCCGGCGAGCTCCCCGGCCACGTCCGACAGCAGGATGGAGATCTCGCCCATCCGGTCGGCGAGCGCGGCGAGCACCGGGTCGTGCGCCCGGACGCCCTCCAGGGCCCGGCCCGCGCCCGCGACGAGCGTCGTCGCGTCCACGGCCTCGGGGTCCTCCGGCTGGCCCGCGAGCGCGGCGTGCGCGAGGGCGGCGGCGGAGGCCAGCGACTCGGCGTGGCCGAGCCGCTCCGCCTCGGCGGCCAGCTCGACGTCCTCGCCCGGCAGCGGCGCCACGGCCTCGATCTCGCCGAGCCCGAACCGCAGCAGGTCCGCCTCCTGCGCCCGCTCCCGGGCCCGGGTGGTGATCTCCTCCAGCTCCACGGTGACGGCCCGCAGCCGCCGGTACGCCTCGCCGTACGCGCCCAGCGGGACGGCGACGGCGTCCCCCGCGTACCGGTCGAGCGCCCCGCGCTGCCGGGCCGGCTTCAGCAGCCCCTGCTGGTCGGTCTGGCCGTGCACGGCCACCAGCTCGTCCGCGAGCTCCGCGAGCAGCCCCACCGGCACCGACCGCCCGCCCAGGTGCGCCCGCGAGCGCCCCTCGGCCGAGACGGTACGGCTGACCAGCAGCGCGCCCTCGTCGAGCTCGGCGCCCGCCTCCTCGGCGCGCGCGGCGACCGGCGCGCCCGGGGGCAGCGCGATGCGGCCCTCCACGACGGCGGCGCCCGCCCCGATCCGTACCAGGGCCGGATCGGCGCGCCCGCCGAGCAGCAGCCCGAGGCTGGTCACGACCATCGTCTTGCCCGCGCCGGTCTCGCCGGTCACCGCGGTGAACCCGGGCGACAGCTCGACCACCGCGTCGTCGATGACTCCGAGCGACCGTATCCGCATCTCCTCCAACACGGAGAAGACCTTACGAGGTCGGAGCCCCGCTGTGCGACGGCCCCTGCCGACCGAGGGCGAAGCCGCAGGTCACAGGGGCCTTCTGTCACCCACCGGAGTGGACCTTCGGACCTGTCGGGCCGGTCGGGCCCGCCCGGCTCAGTGCGGCGCGCCGCGCCAGCCCGACACCGGCAGGGCGAACTTCGCCACCAGCCGGTCCGTGAAGGAGGCGTGGTGCAGCCGGGCGAGCCGGACCGGGACGGCCCCGCGCCGGACCTCGACCCGGGCGCCGGCGGGCAGCTCCACCGTGCGCCGCCCGTCGCACCACAGCACCCCGTGCGGGGTGTGCGGCTCGACCTCGACGGCCAGCACCGAGTCGGGCGTGGTGACCAGCGGCTTGGCGAACAGGGCGTGCGCCCCGATCGGCACCATCAGCAGCGCCTCGACCTCGGGCCAGATCACCGGGCCGCCCGCCGAGAAGGCGTACGCCGTCGAGCCGGTCGGGGTCGCGCAGATCACCCCGTCGCAGCCGAAGCCGGTCACCGGCCGCCCGTCGATCGCGAGGACGACCTCCAGCATCCGCTCCGGCGACACCTTCTGGACGGCCGCCTCGTTGAGCGCCCAGTCGCGGTGCAGGACGTCGCCGTTCTGGTAGACGGTGACGTCGAGCGTCATCCGCTCCTCGACCTCGTACGCCCTGGTGACGACCCGGTCGACGACCTTGTCCAGGTCGTCGCGCTCGGCCTCGGCGAGGAAGCCGACCCGGCCGAGGTTGACGCCGAGCATCGGCACCCCGGAGGCGCGGGAGAACTCGGAGCCGCGCAGCAGGGTGCCGTCGCCGCCGAGGACGATGAGCAGTTCACAGCCGTCGAGCGCGTCCGAGCAGGCTTCGGGGACCTTCTCCACGGACGGCGGCAGCGGCAGGTCGGCCGCCTCCGCCTCCAGGACGCGGACCCCGATGCCGCTGCGGAGCAGCCCGAGGACGACGAGTTCGGCGCTGCGCACGGCGGCCGGCCGGCCGGTGTGCGCGAGCAGGAAGACGGTTCGGGTGCTGTCGGTCGAGGTGCTGGAACCAGTGCTCAACGAGGTCCTTCCGCGACGGCGCGGTCGACGTCCGCCGGATCGAGGGCGGGCGCCCCGGCCCGCAGCCACAGAAAGTACTCGACGTTTCCGGAGGGCCCGGGCAGCGGGCTCGCCGTGACGCCGACGACACCGAGCCCGAGCTCGCCCGCCCGCCGGGCCACGTTCTTGACCGCGTCGGCGCGCAGTTCGGCGCTGCGGACGACGCCGCCGGTGCCCAGGCGCTCCTTGCCGACCTCGAACTGCGGCTTGACCATGAGGACGAGGTCGGCGTCGGGCGCGGTGCAGGCGGCGAGGGCGGGCAGCACCAGGCCGAGCGGGATGAAGGACAGGTCGCCGACCACGAGGTCGACGGGGATGCCGTCGATCGCGTCCAGGGTCAGCTCGCGCACGTTGGTGCGGTCCTTGACGATGACCCGCTCGTCGCTCTGCAGCGACCAGGCGAGCTGCCCGTAGCCGACGTCGACGGCGACGACGTGGGCGGCGCCCGCGCGCAGCAGCACGTCGGTGAAGCCGCCCGTGGAGGCGCCCGCGTCGAGCGCCCGGCGGCCCTCGACGCGCAGGCCCAGCGGCACGAAGGCGGCGAAGGCGCCGGCCAGCTTGTGCCCGCCGCGCGAGACGTAGTCGGGGTCGCCGTCGTCCTGGGCGACGACGATGGCCGCGGCGGTCTCCACCTGGGTGGCGGGCTTGGTGGCGACGGTCTTGCCGACGGTCACCCGGCCCGCGGTGATCAGCTGGCTGGCGTGCTCGCGCGAGCGCGCCAGCTTGCGCCGTACCAGCTCGGCGTCGAGACGGCGGCGGACCGGTCCTGCCACGTTCGGTTCAGCTCCTGTTGTCGTACGGACGGGGGGCGGGACGCTCGTCGAGCGAGCTCAGCTCGGCGCGCAGCCCACGGTGTACATCCTCGTACACGTCGAGGTGTCCGTCGGCCGTGAGGTGGTCGGCGTCGCCGAGCCGGTCCAGGAGCGCGTCGACGGCGGGCCGCCCGGTGGGGGTCCGTACGACACCGAGCGGGGCGGGCCCGGCCGCCTCGTAGGGGTCGCCCGGCCCGGGGCCTGCGGGCTCGGCGGGCCCGGGGTGCGGCTGCGCGTCGTTCATGCCCCGACGCTACCGCGAAGCGCTGGGGTACCGTCGTCGGCGATGGCGACGATCACGGAGTGCCGCGGCGCACTGAGCAGACTTTCGGACAACCTCGCGCGGGCGGACGAGGGGGTGCGGGGCGCGGCCGCGTTCGACCGCACCCTCAGCTGCCACCTGACCGACCTGGACACGACCTTCACCGGCAGGCTGGTGGACGGCCGCATCGAGGTCGAGGACACCGTCTCCGGCCCGCCGCCCCACAAGGCGCAGATCCGCCTCCGGATGACCGGCGACGACCTGGTGGCGATGGTGGACGGCGAGCTGAACTTCGCGAAGGCGTGGGCCTCCGGCCGGGTCGGCCTGGAGGCGGGCTTCCGCGATCTCCTCAAACTGCGGTCACTTCTGTAGCGCGGGCTCCGGCAGCGCGGCCGCGACACCCGCCGCGCCCGCGTCCGAACCCGCATCCGCGCCCACGGCGGCGACGGGGGTCCCGGGCCTGCGCCCGGCCCGCGCCTTGCGTCCCGCCGGGACGACCAGCGGGGTGCCCGTCTCCGGGTCCTCGATGACCTGGCAGCGCAGCCCGAAGACCCGCTCGACCAGCTCGGCCGTGACGACCTCGGACGGCGGCCCCTCCGCGACGACCTCGCCGTCCCGGCAGGCGATGAGGTGGGTGGCGTACCGGGCGGCGTGGTTGAGGTCGTGCAGCACGGCGACGAGGGTGCGGCCCTGGTTCTCGTGCAGCTCGGCGCACAGGTCGAGGATGTCGATCTGGTGCTGGATGTCGAGGAAGGTCGTCGGCTCGTCGAGGAGCAGCAGCGGGGTCTGCTGCGCGAGCGCCATGGCGATCCAGACCCGCTGCCGCTGCCCGCCGGACAGCTCGTCCACGTACCGCTCGGCGAGCTCGGCGACCCCGGTGGAGGCCATCGACTCCTGCACGACCCGCTCGTCCTCGGGCGACCACTGGCGCAGCAGCCCCTGGTGGGGGTAGCGGCCCCGGGCGACGAGGTCGGCGACGGTGATGCCGTCGGGGGCGATGGACGACTGCGGGAGCAGGCCGAGGGTCTTGGCGACCTTCTTGGCGGGCAGCGAGTGGATCGCCTGCCCGTCGAGCAGCACCCGGCCCTGGCTGGGCTTGAGCATCCGGGACAGCGCGCGCAGCAGCGTGGACTTGCCGCAGGCGTTGGGGCCGACGATGACGGTGAAGGAGTTGTCGGGGATCGCGACGCTGAGGTCGCGGGCGATGACCCGCTGGTCGTAGGCGAGCGTGACCGACTCGGCCATGAGCCGCTGCGCCTGCTGCTGCCCGTTCATACCCTTGCTCCTGGTGGTGTTCTGGATGGTCATATCCGGCCCGCCTTCCGCTCGCTGACGAGCAGCCACAGCAGATAGCAGCCGCCGAGGACGCCGGTGACGACACCGACCGGGAGCTGCCGCTCGCCGAAGGCGTGGGTGGCGGCCCAGTCGGCGACGAGCAGCAGGGCGGTGCCCATCAGCGCGGAAGCGGCGAGGTTGGGGCCGGGCGAGCGGGTCAGCCGGCGGGCCAGCTGGGGCGCGCTCAGCGAGACGAAGACGATCGGCCCGGCGGCGGCGGTGGCGACGGCGACGAGCAGCACGGCCGAGGCCATGAGCACGAGCCGGGTCCGCTCGACCTTCACTCCGAGGGCGTACGCGGCGTCGTCGCCCATCTCCAGCATCCGCAGCGCCCGCCCGTGGCCGAGCACGACCGGCAGCAGCACGCAGCTGACGGCGAGCAGCGGCCAGAACTGCGCCCAGTCGCGGCCGTCGAGCGAGCCGGTCATCCAGACGACGGCCCGGGTGGCGTCGACGAGCTGCGCCTTGGTGATGAGGAAGTGGATGACGGCGGTGAGCATGGCGGCGGCGCCGATGCCGATGAGGACCAGCCGGTAGCCGTTGACGCCGCGCTTCCAGGCCAGCAGGTAGATCACGACGCCGGTGACGAGACCGCCGACGATCGCGCCGCCGGCCGCCGCGGCGGCGCTGCCCTGGAAGAGCACCATGACGGTGAGCGCGCCGACGCTGGCGCCCTGGCCGAAGCCGATGACGTCGGGGCTGCCGAGCGGGTTGCGGGAGACGGACTGGAAGACCGCGCCGCCGATGCCGAGCGCGGCGCCGACGAAGACGGCGACCAGGACCCGCGGCAGCCGCAGGTCCATCACGGCGAACTCCTGCACCGGCGTGCCGTTGCCGAGCAGGGTGGCGACCACGTCGCCGGGCGCGATGGGGAAGTCGCCGCTGCCGATGAGCACGACGGCGGCGGCCAGGGACAGGACGAGCAGGCCGAGGACGGACAGGAGCGCGCGCGGCTCGTAGCGTACGGAGAGGCCGCCGCCGGTCCGCAGGGTCTTGGTGCTCACAGCGTGGCCATCCTCTTGCGGCGGACGAGACGGATGAAGACGGGCCCGCCGATGAGCGCCGTGACGATGCCGACCTGGAGCTCGGAGGGCCGCACGACGACCCGGCCGACGATGTCGGAGGCGAGCAGCAGCACGGGCGACAGGACGGCCGCGTACGGCAGGATCCAGCGCATGTCCGGGCCGGTGATCGAGCGCACGATGTACGGGACCATCAGGCCGAGGAAGACGATCGGCCCGCAGGCGGCGGTCGCCGCCCCGCACATCAGCGTGACGGCGAGCATCGCGATGATCCGGGTGCGGTTGAGGTGGGCGCCGAGCGCGCGGGCGGTGTCGTCGCCCATCTCCATGGCGTTCAGCGGCCGGGCGATGAGCAGCGCGAGCACGGCGCCGACCAGGATGAACGGCGCCACCTGCGTGACGGTGTCCATGGTGGCGGAGGCCAGCGAGCCGACCGTCCAGAACCGCAGCCGGTCCAGGGCGGCGGAGTCCAGCAGCTGGACGGCGTTGACGTATCCGTAGAGGGCGGCCGTGGCCGCGGTCCCGGCGAGCGCGAGGCGCACGGGGGTGGCGCTGCGGCTGCCGCCGAGGACGTAGACGACGACGGAGACGACGGCGGCGCCGATGAAGGCGAACCAGACGTACGCGTCGGCGTCGGTGACCCCGAGGAA
Organism: Streptomyces sp. NPDC048659; assembly: GCF_040650575.1. NCBI lineage: Bacteria > Bacillati > Actinomycetota > Actinomycetes > Kitasatosporales > Streptomycetaceae > Streptomyces > Streptomyces sp. NPDC048659. The sequence continues at coordinate 37,304 of NZ_JBEZHM010000062.1, forward strand.
CGCGATGGCGGAGACGACCGCGGCGGCGGCGCCCGCGTTCACGCCCAGCAGGCCGGGCTCGGCGAGCGGGTTGCGGGTGAGCCCCTGCATCACGGCGCCGGACAGCCCGAGGGCGACGCCCACGAGCAGCCCGAGCAGGGTGCGGGGCACGCGGACGTCGTGGATGACCACGTCGTTGCGGATGCCGCTGTTCTGGAACAGCCCGTGCCACACATCGGCGAGCGGCACGGGCTTCGCGCCGATCATGATGCTCAGGACACAGACCAGCAGCAGGACTCCGACGGCGGCCACCAGACCGGCGGCACGCAGGGAGTTGCGGCGCGACGGTTTCGGGACAGCACCGACCGGCTCCGCGCTCATACGGGAGGGACTCTCGACCAACACGAGGTTAGGTTAGCCTACCCTCCTATCGGTGATCGATCCCCTGACCGCAGAAGGATCCGAAGCGGGGATACGGGCCCGGGGCCGGCCCTCCGGCGGCGCCCCCGCACCGAGACCACCGCCACCGCACCCGCGCACCCGCGCACCCGCCGGGGCCTACGCCAGCCCCAGCCTCCCCAGCGCCTTCCCCGCGTCGAGGCCACAGGCACCCGCACCCGCGGCCGTCCAGGCCACCGCGCACAGCGCCCGCACACCGTCCAGCGGGTCGAGCGCCCCTCCGGCCGCCTCGCCGATCTCACCGGCCTCACCGACCGCCTCCACCACAAGCGCCCCGCCGCTCACCGAGGCCGTCCAGCCCCCGCACCGGAACGCCCCCTCGGCGCCCGCCGTCGCCACCACCTCCGGCTGCGCCACGAGCAGCCCGCGCAGGTCGGCGGAGACATAGGTCGGCCGGTGCTCCGGCACCGCGGCCAGCAGCCCCGCCACATCCGTCACACCGGTCAGCACCAGCAGCGAGTCCACACCCCCGTTGAACGCCCCCTCGATGTCCGTGTCCATCCGGTCCCCCACCACCAGCGGACGCCGGGCCCCGGTGCGCAGCACCGTCTCGCGGTGCATCGGGGGCAGCGGCTTGCCCGCGACCTTCGGCTCGGCCCCCGTCGCGATCCGCACGACCTCCACCGCCGCGCCGTTCCCCGGCCCGATGCCCCGCGCACCCGGAATCGTCAGGTCCGTGTTGGAGGCGTACCAGGGCAGCCCCCGCGCCACGGCGTAGCTGGCCTCCGCGAACCGCCCCCACGGCAGCTCCGGCCCGCCGTACCCCTGCACCACCGCCGCCGGGTCGTCGTCCGCCGACTCCACCGGCACCAGCCCCCGCTCGCGCAGCGCGACCCGCAGGCCCTCGCCGCCGATCAGCAGCACCCGCGAACCGGGCGGCAGCTCGTCCGCGATCAGCCGCGCCACCGCCTGCGCCGAGGTGATCACGTCACCCGGCTCCGCCGGGATCCCGAGCTCGGTGAGGTGCGCCGCGACCGCGTCCGGCGTCCGCAGCGCGTTGTTCGTGACGTACGCGAGGTGCATCCCGCCCGCCCGGGCGGTGCCGAGCGCCTCGACGGCGTACGGGATCGCCAGCCCGCCCGCGTAGACGACGCCGTCCAGGTCGAGCAGCGCCGTGTCGTACGCCTCGCTCAGCGCGACCGCGCTCCCGTCCGGCCGATTCCTGCCCTGCCGGCCCTGGCCGATTCCCGTCATGACCACGTGCTCCTCACGTCCTTCGGAAAAATTCCCCCGCTCCCCCGATCATCGCTCATCGCTACCGGCCACCTACGATGACGAGATGAACACTTCAGGTCACGCGGCCGATGACGTCCGCGCCCCAGGACTGCGCCTGGCCCCCTTCCGGGGCCTCCGGTACGTACCCGAACGGGTCGGCAGCCTGGCAGCCGTGACCTCACCCCCGTACGACGTCGTCGTACGGCCCGACGGGCTCCTCCACCTGGAATCCGCCGACCCGCACAACATCGTGCGCCTCATCCTTCCGCAGGCCATCACCGCCGGCACCCGCCACCGCAAGGCCGCCGTCACCCTGGACCGCTGGCTCGCCGACGGCATCCTCGCCCCGGACCCCGACCCGGCGCTGTACGTGTACGAGCAGCGCGGCGACGGCATCCTCCAGCGCGGCCTCATCGGCGCCCTGGAGCTGTCGGCACCCGGCGAGGGCATCGTGCTTCCGCACGAGGACGTCATGCCGCACGTGGTCGAGGACCGCGCCGCCCTCATGCGCACCACCGCCGCCAACCTGGAGCCGCTGCTCCTGACCTACCGAGGCGACGGCGACGGCGCGGGCGCGGTGATCGACCGCACCGTGGAACGCGATCCGCTGCTCTCCACCACCACGGAGGACGGCTTCCACCACCGCCTCTGGGCCGTCACCAACCCGGCCGACCTCGCCGCCGTCGCCGCCGAGCTGGGCCGCCACCAGGCCCTGATCGCCGACGGCCACCACCGCTGGGCGACGTATCTGCGCCTGCGCGAGGAGCACACCGTGCCCGGCCCGTGGAACTACGGCCTGGTCCTCCTCATCGACACGGCCCGCTACCCGCTGCGGGTCCGGGCGATCCACCGCCTCCTGAACCGCCTCCCGGTCGCGGACGCCCTCGCCGCCCTGGGCGACTCGTTCCGTGTGACGCGCGTCGACGGGCCGCTGCCCGCCGCCCAGGAGGCCCTGGCGGCGGCCACGGCCCACGGCAACGCCTTCCTCCTCGCCGGCGACGGCGCCTTCCACCTCGTGGACCGCCCGGACCCCGCCCTGCTGGCCGCCACGATCCGCGCGGACCGCCCGGAGGCATGGCGCACCCTGGACGCGACGGTCCTGCACGCCACGCTCCTGGAGCACGTCTGGCACATCCCGGACGCCCCGGAGGACATCGCCTACATCCACGACACGGAGGCGGCCGTCGCCCAGGCGGAGCGCCGCGGCGGTACGGCGGTCCTGATGCACCCGGTGAAGGAGGAGGTCGTCCGCGACCTGGCCCGCCAGGGCGTCACGATGCCCCGCAAGTCGACGTCGTTCGGCCCCAAACCGGCGACGGGCCTGGTCCTGCGCAGCCTGGCACTCGACTGACATGACGAAGGCCCACCCCGCACGGGGTGGGCCTTCGTCACACGGTCACCGCTCAGACGTCACGACGTGGGTCGTCCTCGTCCTCGTCGTCATCGTCATCGTCATCGTCATCGTCACCGAGCTGGTCGTCGAGGTCGTCCCCGGCCTCGTCCCCCAGCTCGTCCTCGTCCCCGTCCTCGTCGTCGAACGCGTCGACGAACTCGACCCCGTCCAGCTCGGCGAGCCGGTCGGAGGCGTCGGTGGAGCCGTCCTTGTCGGCCTCCAGCGCCTTGGCGAACCACTCACGGGCCTCGCGCTCACGCCCGGCGGCGAGCAGCGCGTCCGCGTAGGCGTACCGCAGGCGGGCGGTCCACGGGTGGTTGGCGCTGGACGCGAGCTCGGGGCTCTGGAGGGTCACGATGGCGGCGTCGAGCTGCCCCATGTCCCGGCGGGCACCGGCGGCCACGAGCCGCATCTCGACCTGCCCGGCCTTGTCCAGCTTCTGCACCTCGGGCTCGCCGGCCATGGCCAGCGCGCGCTCGGGACGGCCCAGACCGCGCTCGCAGTCCGCCATGACGGGCCACAGCTCGACGCTGCCGGTCATCCGGCGCGCGGCGCGGAACTCGGCCAGCGCCTCGGAGTACTTCTGCGTGGCGTACGCGGCGAAGCCGGCGGCCTCGCGGACGGCGGCGACGCGGGAGGCGAGCCGCAGCGCGACGCGCGAGTACTCGTACGCCTTCTCCGGCTCCTCGTCGATCAGCTGGGCGACCATGACGAGGTTGCGCGACACGTCCTCGGCCAGCCCCTTGGGCAGGCTCATCAGCTCCTGGCGCACATCCGGGTCGATCTCGTCACCGGTGACCTCCGGCGGGATCGGCAGCCGCTTGATCGGCGCGCGGTCCGGACGGTCCCGGTCGTCGCGGCGCCCGTAGCCGCCACGGTCGTCCCGGCGGTCGTCGCGGCCACGGAAGCCGCCGCCACCACGCCGGTCGTCGTCCCGACGCGGCCCACGGGGCCGGTCGTCCCGCCGGTCGTCCCGCCGGAACCCGCCACCACCGCGGTTGTCGTCACGCTGGTACGAGGACGGCCGCTCATCGCGCCGGAAGGAGGGCCGCTCATCACGCCGGAACCCGCCGCCACCGCGGTTGTCGTCACGCCGGTCGTCCCGCTGGTACGAGGAGGACGGCCGCTCGTCCCGCCCGCGGTACCCGCCCCGGTTGTCGTCACGCCGGTCGTCGCGACGGAAGCCGCCACCGCGGTTGTCGTCGCGGCGGTCGTCCCGCTGGTACGAGGAGGAAGGCCGCTCGTCACGCCCACGGTAACCACCGCCACCACCGGCACCACCACGGTTGTCGTCACGACGGAAGCCGCCGCCGCCACGGTTGTCATCACGCCGATCGTCACGACGGAAGGGGGCCCGCTCGTCACGGCCACGGAAACCGCCGCCACCACGGTTGTCGTCACGGCGGTCATCGCGCCGGTCGTCACGGCGGTCATCCCGCTGGTACGAGGAGGAAGGCCGCTCGTCACGCCCACGGTAACCACCGCCACCGCCGGGGCCACGGTTGTCGTCGCGGCGGAAGGAGGGCCGCTCGTCGCGGCCACGGTAGCCACCGCCACCGCTGCCACCACCACGGTTGTCGTCACGCCGGAAGCCACCGCCGCTGCTGCCGCCACCGCGGTTGTCGTCACGCCGGAAGCCACCGCCGCTGCCGCTGCCGCCACGGTTGTCATCACGGCGGAAGCCACCGCCGCGGTTGTCGTCCCGGCGGTCATCGCGACGGAACCCGCCACCGCTGCCGCCGCCACGGTTGTCATCGCGACGGAAGGAGGGCCGCTCGTCGCGCCCACGGTAACCACCGCCACCGCCGCCACGGTTGTCGTCACGACGGTCATCCCGCTGGTACGAGGAGGACGGCCGCTCGTCACGCCCACGGTAACCACCGCCACCGCCGCCACCACGGTTGTCGTCGCGACGGTCATCGCGACGGTCGTCCCGGCGGAAGGACGGACGGTCGTCGCGGCCACGGTAGCCGCCGGCTCCGCCGCCACGGTTGTCGTCACGACGCGGCCCACGGAAGCCGCCTCGGTCGCCACCCTCGCGGCGGCGCTCCGGACGGTCGTCGGGAGAGTTGGTGGACATCGACGTGACTCCTGTCTTCGGGTACTGCAGTCATTCTCGCGCAGCCGGCACCCCGACGCGCACTTCAGAAAAATTCAAGGAAAAACAAAAGGACCCCTGGGTCCCAGCGTGAACGCTGGGACCCAGGGGTCCTGAAATATTGTTCGGCGGCGTCCTACTCTCCCACAGGGTCCCCCCTGCAGTACCATCGGCGCTGAAAGGCTTAGCTTCCGGGTTCGGAATGTAACCGGGCG
>NZ_JBEZHM010000063.1:0-41748 GCF_040650575.1 Streptomyces sp. NPDC048659
AGCCCTGGCGCTTGAGCTCCTCGATGATCCCGGGCACGGCGGGGACGGTGCCGTCGTAGATGTCGTGGAGCAGGATGATCCCGTCGCGGTGGGCCGAGCCCGCGGCGGGTCCCGCCGGGTGCGCGGACGGCTGCGCCCCGGAGACCACGACCGGCTCGGCGGCCCGGCCCCCGGCGCCCGGGCTCGTCGACAACCGCTTCTGGAGCACGTACACCGACTGGCGCTGCGGCACCTCCGCCGGCACCCGGGCGGTGTCCGGGCAGCGCCCCGCGCTGGTGATCGGCACCCCGGCGGGCCGCACCGACTACGCGGACCCGCACACCGGGCGGACGAGCAGCTGGGAGTACGGGAGCTGGACCTCGCCGGCGCACACCTCCGGCGTGCCCGCGACGGAGGTCATCGCCTCCTGGAACGCCGACACCCCGGCCGGCACCTGGCTCCAGGTCGAGCTGCGCGGCACCTACGGGGACGGCGCGGAGACCCCGTGGTTCGTGATGGGCCGCTGGGCCTCGGGCGACGGCGAGATCCGGCGCACCTCCGTCGACGGCCAGACCGACGGCAAGGCGTCCGTGTGGACCGACACCTTCGCGGTCGACGACCCGGCGAGCGGCCTCCGGCTGGCCTCGTACCGCCTGCGGCTCACCCTGTACCGGACCCCCGGCACCACGCTCACCCCGACGGTCCGCCGTCTCGGCGCGATGGCCTCGGACATCCCGGACCGCTTCACCGTCCCCGCCTCCGCGCCGGGCCGGGGCCACGAGCTGACCGTGCCGCGCTACTCGCAGAACATCCACGTGGGCCAGTACCCGGAGTACGACAACGGGGGCGAGGCGTGGTGCAGCCCGACCTCCTCGCAGATGATCGTCGAGTACTGGGGCCGCAAGCCCACCCCCGAGGAACTGGCCTGGGTGAACCCGGCCTTCGCCGACCCCCAGGTCTGCCACGCCGCCCGCTCCACGTACGACTACCAGTACGAGGGCTGCGGCAACTGGCCCTTCAACGCCGCCTACGCCGCGAGCTACCGCGACCTGAACGCGGTGGTGACCCGGCTGCGCTCGCTCACCGAACTGGAGACGCTGGTCCACGCGGGCATCCCGGTCATCACGTCCCAGTCCTTCCGCAAGGAGGAACTGACCGGCGCCGGTTACGGCACCTCGGGCCACCTGATGACGGTGATCGGCTTCACGGCGACGGGCGACGTCATCGCCAACGACCCGGCCTCCCCGGACAACACGGCCGTCCGCCGCGTCTACAAGCGCCGCGAATGGGAGGACATCTGGCTCCGCACCAAGCGCTACGACGCCGACGGCAAGGTCAGGGGCGGCACGGGCGGCGTCTGCTACGTCTTCTGGCCCGACCGCACTTCCTCGGACCAGCGCCGCGCGCTGCGGGGGCTCGGGCTGGTCTGATCCCGGGCCCCGTCCCCGCTCCCAACCCCCGCCCCCCCGTTGCCGGATCGTGATCCCCTGGGCCGCTGTTGTCCAGAAAGCCCGTACGAACGGGCCGGGTCGCGATCTACCGTTCGGTAGCAAGGGGGGCGGGGGTCGTCGTTGACCCGTGATTCAGCACGTTTCCGACGCGTTCGGCAGGTGTGGGGTACGAGCTGCCGGACGGCAGTAAGGTGCGCGTCATGCAGCCCTCCGCCAACGGGAACGCCAATCTGCGGGCATCCTTCACGAACAACTCGGGAGCGCCCGTGAGCCCCTTCACCGGAAAGCCCGTTCAGCCGCCGCGTGGAGTCAATCCGAAGCAGTACGTCCGTGATCGCACCCATGTGGAGTTGACGCCGTGACGGAGTCGGCGTTGTCGGTGCTGGAAGAGATCCGGCGCTTCCTCCCACTCGGTGTCACCTCGGTGGAGGCGGATACATCGGGTATGTGCCTCCTGGGCGACCGTTGGCTGCTGCGTGTCAATACCAACTGGCGGGTGACCGAAGGCGGTCGGATCCTCATGTCGCCGAATCTGGCGAGAGAAGGATCTCCCTTTCATGGCCTGGAAGATCTCGTGGGCGATGAAGTGGTCGATGTCGGCATCCAAGGCGTTGCCGTCAAGAAGGACCTGTATGCGGTGACCCGGGAGGGGCGAATCCTGGAGATCTTCAGTGACTTCCACTACGGCGAGTGGCTGCTTTCGATCTCAGGTGAGGGTGGCGGGCGAGGGACGCCGATCTTCGATCTTGAAGGCCCGGTATCTGAGATTTCCCCGTAGGCGCCGGTCGGGATCAGGTGGGTCAGGTGGCCCGGCGGGTAGTGACGAGCGTCTCTACCCCCGAGCCGCCCCTGCTGGCATCGTGGGCCCCATGAGCGCCACCCCCCACCCCGCCGCCCGCCTCCGCACCCGCACCGGCGGCCCCAAAGAAGACGGCCCCAAGATCCTGGAGCACCTGCTCGGGTGGACCCTCGTGGTCGTGCTCGCCGTGTTCGTCACTCAGGCCGGGCTGATGTGAAGCGGCCCAGGCCGATCGCCACCGCAAGCGCCCCCAGCGCCACCCCCGCCGGGTAGCCGCCCAGCCACGTCGCCGCCACCGACAGCGCCGCCAGCGCGACGGTGTGCCGGGTCGCCCGGGCCGGGGTCGGGGGCCGCAGCCACAGCAGGGCGCCCGCCGCCAGCAGGGCGAGGCCCGTGCCCGCGCCCGTGAGCCCGGTCAGGCCCAGCGCCGCCAGAGCGGCCGGCGGGCCCAGCTGGACGAGCACCAGACCGCCGCCGCAGACCACCAGCGGCAGCACCAGCCGGAGCGGCGCCGCGGTGCCTCGCATGGCCGCCCTCCCTCCCGTACGCGGGTGAGCTCGGGAGCGTAGGCACGGACCGTACGGGAGTCAATGTCCGCGACGGTCCGTGAGGGTCTGCGACGGTCCGCGAGGGTTCCCGGCGGCCTGCGACGGTCCCACGCAGCCCCCGCCGGTCCCCGACCGCGTGCCTCCGCCCCCGCCCCCGGGTATCACTCCACCGCGACGCCCCACGCCCGCTCCCCGCGCGCCCCCGCCCCTCCAGGGGCAGCATCGGCAGTGACGGACGCACGACCGCGTCGCGACGACGAGGGAGGAGTGTGACCGCCATGCCCGACCACGCCCCGCAGCCGCAGCCGCAGCCGCAGCCGCATCCGCAGCCCGTGGAACGCCGGCTGCCCACCGACGAGGCCCGCGAGCTCCTCGCCCTGGTCCGGGAGATCGCCGCGCGGGAGATCGCGCCCCGCGCCGCCGACGAAGAGGCCGCCGGGCGCTTCCCGCGCGAGCTGTTCTCGCTGCTCTCCGCCTCGGGCCTGCTCGGCCTCCCGTACGACTCCGCGTACGGCGGCGGGGACCAGCCCTACACCGTCTACCTCCAGGTCCTGGAGGAGCTCGCCGCCGCCCGGCTCACCGTGGCGCTCGGCGTCAGCGTGCACAGCCTGGCCTGCCACGCCCTCGCCGCCTTCGGCACCGACGACCAGCGGGCCGCCGCCCTGCCCGCGATGCTCGGCGGCGGCCTCCTCGGCGCCTACTGCCTCTCCGAACCCGCCGCCGGCTCCGACGCCGCCTCCCTGCGCACCCGCGCCGTCCGGGACGGGGACGACTGGGTGCTCGACGGCACCAAGGCGTGGATCACGCACGGTGGGATCGCCGACTTCTACACCGTCCTCGCCCGCACCGGCGGCCCCGGCCCCAAGGGCATCACCGCGTTCCTCGTACCGGGCGACGCGCCCGGCCTGAGCGCCGCCCCGCCCGAGCGGAAGATGGGGATGAAGGGCTCGCCCACCGCCCAGGTCCACCTCGACGGCGTCCGGGTCCCCGACACCCGCCGGATCGGCGCGGAGGGCCAGGGCTTCGCGATCGCGCTGGCCGCGCTCGACTCCGGCCGGCTCGGCATCGCCGCCTGCGCGGTGGGCGTGGCCCAGGCCGCGCTGGACGCCGCCGTGGCGTACGCGCGCGAGCGGCGCCAGTTCGGGCGGCCGGTCGCCGACTTCCAGGGGCTCCGCTTCCTGCTCGCGGACATGGCGACCCAGACCGAGGCGGGCCGCGCCCTGTACCTGGAGGCGGCCCGGCTGCGCGACGAGGGCCGGCCGTTCGCGCAGCGGGCGGCGATGGCCAAGCTGTTCTGCTCCGACGCGGCGATGCGGGTCACGACGGACGCCGTCCAGGTCCTCGGCGGCTACGGCTACACGGCCGACTTCCCCGTCGAGCGGCTGATGCGCGAGGCGAAGGCGCTCCAGATCGTGGAGGGCACCAACCAGGTCCAGCGCATGGTCATCGCGCGTCATCTCGCCGGACCAGAGTCCCGCTGACCCGGACCGTGCGGCCCGCCCAGACCGGGCCCGCGGCCAGCCGGGTCCACTCCTGGTCGCGGTGGCCGGGCAGGGTCCTGCCCTCGCTCGCCCAGAGGTCGAGCATCGCTCGGTAGATGGGCGGGTCGGCGGGCTCCGGCGCGGGCGGCGGCGCCGGCGACGGAAGCGCGGGGAGCATCTGAGGAACCGATTCTTCAGCGCGGGGCTCGGACTGGCGGTGCCGGCCGTATCCGCTGGGTGCCGTATACAGCGTGGTCATGCCCGGACCAACGGCCCCGCCGTACCGCCGGTCACCGGCACCTTCCTCCGAGCGGGAGTTCGAGCCGTCGCCCCCCGTGCCGCCCCCGCGCCGTCGCCCCTGCACGGCTCTGGTCCCCGGCCCGCTTTCTGACGTACCGTCAGTTCTCCATCGCCGCCCTGGAGGTAACACGTGTCAGACGACCGGCCCGTCGCCCTCGACGAGTACCCCGTGCACCAGGCACCGCTCTCGATGAAGCACCACGTCAGCGGCGACCGGAACGCCTATGACCGGTGCATCTTCCACGTCTTCGACCACCAGGGCCGCGCCCTGCTCATCGCCGGCCTCGGCGTCTACCCCAACACCGGGGTCGTCGACGCGTACGCGACCCTGCGCACCGGCGACCGGCTGCACGCCGTCCGCGCCTCCGACGCCCTCGGCGAGGACCGGATGGACCTCTCCGTCGGCCCGCTGCGGATCACCGTCGACGAGCCGCTGCGCCGCCTCACCCTGCACTGCGCGGCCGACCCCGCCGACCCCGAGGGCCTCTCCTTCGACCTCACCTGGACCGGGGACTTCCCCGCCGTCTGGGAGCCCCACCACACCCAGCGCCGCGGCGACCGGCTCACCCTGGAGGGCCGCCGCTTCGTCCAGGCGGGCCACGTCACCGGCACCATCCGCGCGGGCGGCGAGGCGTACGAGGTGACCGAGGGGGAGTGGACCGGCACCCGCGACCGGAGCTGGGGCGTGCGCCCGCTGCCCGGCGAAGAGCCCGGCCGCGCCGAGGAGTTCCGCACCGAGGGCTTCCACTGGCTCTGGATACCCATGCGCTTCGAGGACCGCTTCCTGATGGTCATCGCCCAGGAGGACGCCGACGGCTACCGCACCCTGAACGAGGCCCTGCTCGTACGGAACGGCCGCCGCGACACCCAACTCGGCTGGCCCCGCACCGACATCACCTACCGCCCCGGCACCCGCGATCCCGCGCGGGCCGTCGTCCACGTCACCGACCCGGCCGGCAAGCCGCTGGAGATCGGCGTCGAGATCCTCGCCTCCTCGCCGCTCGCCGTCGGCGCCGGCTACCCGCCCGCCACCGACTGGCAGCACGGCAGCTGGCAGGGCCGCAACTGGACCGACCGGCGCGTCTACGACCTCTCCGACCCGGCCGCCCACCCCATGGCCGCGTACGGAGTCACCGACCACGCCGCCCGCTTCACCCTCGACGGGCGCACCGGCTACGGCATCTTCGAGCACGGCTCCTTCGGCCGCCACGACCCCAGCGGCTTCGCCGACCACACCTCCACCGCCCCCTGAGCCCGAGGAGTCCCATGGCCACCGCGCCCCGCCCCCGCACCACCACCCGGGACCCCGAGGAGCTCGGCCGACGGCTGGCCGTCTGGCTGGACGCGCGGCTCCCCGGCGCCCGCGTCCACGACCTGGCCGTGCCCGGCTCCAACGGCATGTCCAGCGAGACCCTGCTGTTCGACCTCGACCACCCCGACGCCCCGGTCCGCCGGTGCGCCCTCCGGCTCGCCGCCGACCCCGCCGCGTACACCGTCTTCCCCGTCTACGACATGGCCCGCCAGCACCGGGTGATGAGCCTGGTCGCCGAGCACACCGACGTGCCCGTGCCGAGGGTGCTCTGGCTGGAGGAGGACCCCGGGCCGCTGGGCGCGCCCTTCTTCGTGATGGCCCGCGCGGAGGGCCGGGTCCCGCCGGACGTCATGCCCTACACGTACGAGGGGAACTGGCTGCACGCCGCCGACGATGCCGAACGGGAGCTCCTGGAGGCCGAGTCGGTCGCGATCGTGGCCCGGCTGCACGAGCAGTTCCCCGCGAAGGAGGCCGAGTTCCTGCTGCCGGACGGCCCCGGCAGCCCGCTGCGCCGCCACGTCGACGCCCAACGGGCCTACTACACGTGGGTGGTGGACGGCCTCGCGCCCTCGCCGCTCATCGAGTCGGCCTTCGACTGGCTGGAGGCGCACTGGCCCGCCGACGAGGGCCCGGCCGTGCTCAACTGGGGCGACGCCCGCATCGGCAACATCGTCTACGAGGGCTTCCGGCCCGCCGCCGTCCTCGACTGGGAGATGGCGGCCTGCGCCCCGCGCGAGGTGGACCTCGGCTGGACGGTCTATCTGCACCGCTTCTTCCAGGACCTCACGGTGAGCTTCGGCCAGCCGGGGCTGCCCGGCTTCCTGCGCCGCGAGGACATCGAGCGGCGCTACGCGGAGCTCACCGGGCACACCCCGCGCGACATGGAGTTCCACACCCTGTACGCGGCGCTGCGGCACGCGATCGTGATGCTGCGGATCGCGTACCGGCAGGCCCACTTCGGCGAGGTGGAGGTGCCGAGCGAGGCCGCCGCCGTGGACGGCCTGATCCTGCACCACGCCACCCTGGCGGCGATGGTGCGCGGACGCTACTGGTGAGGCTCAGGCGGCGCGGCGCAGCTGCGCCGGCTTGATCGGACGCGAGCCCGGACCGCCGACGTGCGAGAAGGGCTGCATCCGCCAGTCGAGGCCCTGGGGGAGCGTCAGGAGGAGGGCGGTGTCCTGCTCCTGCACCTCCAGCGTCTCGTCCGCCGGGCGCGTGTCGGCGGCCGGCAGGCCGGTGCCGGAGCAGACGGTGAGCACGAAGGGGTTCCACGGGCTCGGGCACAGCGCGTGCTCCGGCAGTACGTCCTCGTCGGCGAGCAGCGCGATGGGCTGCGCGCAGTCCGGGCAGATCACCCGGTACATCTCAAAGGTGTCGTACGTGTCGAGCTCGTCGGGCGTGCCGTCGGACATGGCGTCGGGCATGGCGACGGAATCAACAGGCTCCTGCATGGAGATCTCCCCCTCGGACGGGTCGGCCGGATCTGAGTGGCCTCGACCACAGCAAGCAATTCCCATACGGCCCGCCGCATAACCGTGAGGTCACGCCCGAGGCCCGCCAAAACCTGTGGCGTTCGTCACATGCCCGTCGCAGGTGCCCCGCAGCCGCCCAAAGTCACGCATAAGGGCGGCGCCCGACTGTGCTCCGGCTCCTTCGGGGCCATAGGGTCACCGCATGGAGGAGCTGGATCGTCAGATCGTCGAGTTGCTCGTCAAGGACGGGCGCATGAGCTACACCGACCTGGGCAAGGCCACCGGCCTGTCCACCTCGGCCGTGCATCAGCGCGTCCGCCGCCTGGAGCAGCGCGGTGTCATCCGCGGCTATGCCGCCGTCGTGGACCCGGAGGCCGTCGGCCTGCCGCTCACCGCCTTCATCTCGGTGAAACCCTTCGACCCCAGCGCCCCCGACGACACCCCCGACCGGCTCGCCGACATCCCCGAGATCGAGGCGTGCCACAGCGTCGCGGGCGAGGAGAACTACATCCTCAAGGTGCGGGTGGCGACCCCGCTGGAGCTGGAGCACCTGCTCGGCCGGATCCGCTCGCAGGCCCACGTCTCCAGCCGGACCACGGTCGTCCTCTCCACCCCGTACGAGTCCCGGCCGCCGCGCATCTGAGCCGGGGCCGTCGCGCCCGCCGAACCCGCTGGTAAGAACCGTGTCCGGGACGGCCTAGCCTGGTCGTATGAGTGCGTACGATCACCGCACCGTGCTGTTGCGCGGTGGAGAAGTCCACAGCCCCGCCGACCCCTTCGCCACCGCCATGGTGGTGGAGCGCGGGCATGTCGCCTGGGTGGGCTCGGAGGGCGCGGCCGACGCCTTCGCCTCCGGTGTGGACGAGGTGGTGGACCTCGAAGGAGCGCTGGTCACCCCGGCGTTCGTCGACGCGCACGTGCACACCACGGCCACCGGCCTGGCCCTCACCGGCCTCGACCTGTCGGACGCGGTCTCGCTGGCCGACGCGGCGGACCGGATCCGCGCCCACGCCGCCGCCCGCCCGGCCGACCGCATCCTCATCGGGCACGGCTGGGACGCGGCGCGCTGGCCGGAGCGCCGCCCGCTGACCCGCGCGGAGCTCGACGGGCTGACCGGCGGGCGCCCGCTCTACCTCACCCGGATCGACGTCCACTCGGCCGTCGTCACCACCGCCCTGCTCGACCTGGTGCCCGGCGTCCGCGAGCTGACCGGCTTCCACGACGGGCAGCCGCTCACCGGCGACGCCCACCACGCCGTCCGCGCCGCCGCCTACGCCGCGCTCTCCCCGCGGCAGCGCACCGAGGCGCAGCGCGCGGCCCGCCTGCACGCCGCCTCGCTGGGCATCGGCACCCTGCACGAGTGCGGCGGGCCCGAGATCTCCTCCGAGGACGACTTCACGGGCCTGATGGACCTCGCCCGCAGCGAGCCCGGCCCCCGGATCGTCGGCTACTGGGCCGACCTCGACATCGAGCGGGCCCGCGCCCTCGGCGCGCTGGGCGCGGCCGGCGACCTCTTCGCCGACGGCTCCCTCGGCTCGCACACCGCCTGCCTCCACGACTCCTACGCCGACCGGGCCGGCGCCGGCGTCGCCCATCTGGACGCGGCGGCCGTCGCCGCCCACGTGGTGGCCTGCACCGAGGCCGGGCTCCAGGCCGGCTTCCACGCGATCGGCGACGCCGCCGTGGACGCCGTGGTGGACGGCGTCCGGGCCGCCGCCGAGAAGCTGGGCCTGGCCCGGATCCGCTCGGCCCGGCACCGCGTCGAGCACGCCGAGATGCTCACCCCCGAGTCGATCGCCGCCTTCGCGGAGCTGGGCCTCACCGCCTCCGTGCAGCCCGCGTTCGACGCGTACTGGGGCGGGGACGAGGGCATGTACGCCGACCGCCTCGGCGTGGCACGGGCCCGCACCCTCAACCCGTACGCGGCGCTGCTGCGCGCGGGCGTGCCGCTGGCCTTCGGCTCGGACAGCCCGGTCACCCCGCTGGACCCGTGGGGGACCGTCCGCGCCGCCGCCTTCCACCGCACGCCCGAGCACCGGATCTCGGTCCGGGCCGCCTTCGCGGCGCACACCCGGGGCGGCTGGCGCGCGGTCGGCCGGGACGACGCGGGCACCCTGGTGCCGGGCGCCCCCGCCGACTACGCGATCTGGCGCACCGGCGAGCTGGTGGTGCAGGCGCCCGACGACCGGGTGGCCCGCTGGTCGACCGACCCGCGCTCCGGGACGCCCGGTCTGCCCGATCTGTCCCCCGGGCGCGATCTCCCCGTCTGCCTGCGGACCGTGGTGTTCGGACAGACGGTGTTCGTACGACCGAACGAGTGACGTAGGGACATTTCGAGCCGCCGCTCGATATCGGCCGGGTTCCCCCGCGACCTGCGGATCTTCGGGACCCGGCCGGGCGGAGGCGGCATCACCGCAGGTCAAACGGGTGTTGACAGGCGACGGGCGGGGGCCGGTAGGTTCGGCACGTCCACCACGGACGTCCGACCGGTTTCACACCTCCACGCTGGCACCGAACGCCGCCCGCGCCTCGGGGGCGAGGGAAGGTTTTTCCGGCGGAGGGTGCGACCCGGGCAGGGCTCCGGCGTTCAGTAGACAACGGCCTCGGTCGATCCGCAGCCAGCGGGTCCCGGGTCGGCCCGAAGGACGCCGGGCCCCGATCCCGCACCCCGGATGCGGGGCTCGCTATGGTGGTGCCTCTCGCTTGTATCCGAAGGGGCAGTAGTGAACGACGGTGGCCAGAGGCGTTACGGCCCGCTCGGCAAGGTCTTGGTGATCATTCCGACCTACGACGAGGCGGAGAACATCAAGCCGATCGTCGCGCGGGTGCGGGAGGCGGTCCCCGAAGCGCACGTCCTGGTCGCCGACGACAACAGCCCCGACGGCACGGGCAAGCTCGCCGACGAGCTCGCGGCCGAGGACGACCACGTCCACGTCCTGCACCGCAAGGGCAAGGAAGGGCTCGGCGCCGCCTACCTGGCGGGCTTCCGCTGGGGCATCGAGCAGGGCTACGAGGTCCTGGTCGAGATGGACGCCGACGGCTCCCACCAGCCCGAGGAGCTGCCCCGGCTGCTCACCGCGCTCAAGGGCGCGGACCTGGTGCTCGGCTCCCGCTGGGTGCCCGGCGGCCGGATCGTGAACTGGCCCAAGTCCCGCGAGTTCATCTCGCGCGGCGGCAGCCTCTACTCCCGCGTCATGCTCGACGTGCCGATCCGCGACGTCACCGGCGGCTACCGGGCCTTCCGCAAGGAGACCCTGGAGGGCCTCGGCCTGGACGACGTGGCCTCCGCCGGCTACTGCTTCCAGGTCGACCTGGCCCGCCGCGCGGTCGCCGCCGGCTTCCACGTCGTGGAAGTCCCCATCACCTTCGTCGAGCGCGAGGTCGGCGACTCCAAGATGAGCCGGAACATCGTCGTCGAGGCGCTGTGGCGGGTCACCGGCTGGGGCCTGACCGCCCGCGCGCAGAAGGTCGGCAAGCTGCTCGGCCGCGGCCCCGCGAGCTGATCTTCCCTTTACGACGTTCCGGCGGGCCGCCAGGCACACTGGAGGGCATGACGACCGGCGCAACGCCCTCAATCGCCCCCAAGCGCTCCCGCGCGCGTACGTACCTTCCCCTGGCCGTCGCCGCCTGGCTGGTCCTGGAGATCTGGCTGCTGACGGTGGTCGCGAACGCGGCCGGCGGCCTCACCGTCCTCCTGCTGATCGTCGGCGGCGCCGTGCTCGGCGCCACCGTGATCAAGCGGGCGGGCCGCCGGGCCTTCGCCAACCTCACCGGGACCTTCCAGAAGGCCCAGGAAGCGGCCCGGACGGGCGCCACGCCCACCGAGGCCGACCGGGTCGGCGCGGAGGACCGCAACGGCTTCCTGATGCTGGGCGGCCTGCTCCTGATGATCCCCGGCCTGCTCTCGGACGCGGCCGGACTGCTGCTGCTGATCCCGCCGGTGCGCGGCGCGCTCGGGCGGTACGCGGAGAAGGTCGCGGAGCGCCGGATGAGCGCCGCCCCGCAGGGAAGCCTCCAGGACGTCTTCCAGCAGGCCCGCATCCACCGCCCGGACGGAAAGGTCGTCCAGGGCGAGGTCATCCGCGAGGACGCGCCCCAGGGGCCGCGCGAGCCCCAGGCACCCCGCCCGCCGCTGATGCCCTGAGCGCAGTGGCGCGACACCTGGCGCGACACATGGCGTGTGACGTGAGATGACGTGACATGACGACGGAGCCCCCGGGGAATCCCCGGGGGCTCCGTCGTTCCCGCGCACGGGGGAGCCGAGCGCCGGAACGTACGCGGGAACGCCGAGGGGCCCGGTACACGAAGTGTGTACCGGGCCCCTCGGCGTATCTCAGGCCGTGCGGTCGTCCGTCAGGCGGACTTGCGGCTGTCGCGCGGATGCACGGCGATGTTCATGGCTCCGGACCTGAGGACCGCCAGCCGCTCGGCCAGCACCTCCTCCAGCTCCTCGCGGGTGCGCCGCTCCATGAGCATGTCCCAGTGCGTTCGCGCTGGCTTGCCCTTCTTCTCCTCGGGGCCGTCCCCGTCCACCAGGAGTGCCTGGATCCCGCAGACCTTGCACTCCCACTCGGGCGGAATCTCCGCCTCCACCGAGAAGGGCATCTCGAAACGATGCCCCTTCTCGCATGCGTACTCCACCGCCTGGCGCGGGGCCAGATCGATGCCGCGGTCGGTCTCGTAGCTGGTCACCACGAGGCGCGTGCCGCGAAGAGCTCGCTCACTCATGAATCGTGCCTCCCGGGCTTGTCGCCCACAGGACAGGTGTCGCTGTCGTCGTCATCCGGTCAACGTCCGGTCGGCGGTAAAGATTCCCGTTACGGGTCATGCGTCGCCCGTCGTGCCGCCCCTTGTTTTACCCACCAGTGCCCGTTTTGTCACATCTGGCAGGAGATGTCACCCAACGTCTTCACCAAGTCAGCACGCAGTAACGGTCCGCCTGGCAGGCCAAAGGCGTACACTACCGGTCTTTCATTTCCGCGTCTAAATCCGGTCCGGTACGGGGTTCCCCGCGGCGGCCACGGCAGCCCGCACCGGGACCCTCGCGAGGAGCACGAACCCGACCGCGAAGAAGATCACCAGAGAGATGATGGCATCCCGGTAGCTCCCGGTCAGCTGATACGCGAGACCGAACACCAACGGCCCCAGCCAGCTCAGCCCGCGGTCGCTCATCTCGTACGCCGAGAAGTACTCCGCCTCCTTGCCGCGCGGCACCAGATGCGAGAACAACGAGCGCGAGAGCGCCTGGCTGCCGCCCAGGACCAGGCCGATCGCCGCCGCCAGGCAGTAGAAGAAGACGGGCGCGTCGGCGGGCAGGAAGTACCCCGCCGCCAGGATCGCCGTCCACACCGCCAGCGAGCCCAGGATCGTCCGCTTGGCCCCGTAGGAACGCGCCAGACGGCCCATGCCGAGCGCTCCCGCCACCGCCAGCACCTGCACCAGGAGCACCGCCGTGATGAGCGTCGTCTGGTCCAGGCCCAGCTCCTCGGAGCCGTACACCGACGCCTGCGAGATCACCGTCTGCACGCCGTCGTTGTAGATCAGGTACGCGAGCAGGAAGGAAAGCGTCAGCGGATGCCGGCGCATGTCCTTCAGGGTGGCGCGCAACTGCTTCCAGCCACTGCCGACGGAACCCTCGCCCGCGCGGGCGGCCGGATCCGCGTGCCGGTCGCGCAGCCGCCGCAGCGGCACCAGGGTGAAGGCGCCCCACCAGAGCCCCGCCGAGGCGAGGCAGATCCGCACCGCGGTCCCCTCCGTCAGCCCGAAGGACTCGTGGCCCGAGTACACGACCAGGTTGAGGACCAGCACCAGGGCGCCCGAGGTGTAGCCGAAGGCCCAGCCCCGCGAGGAGACCGTGTCCCGCTCGTCCGGCTCGGCGATCTGCGGCAGATAGGCGTTGTAGAGCACCATCGACACCGAAAGCGAGGCGTTCGCCACGATCAGCAGGAACGCGCCCAGCAGATAGCGGTCGCCCGACAGGAAGAACATCCCCGTCGTGGCCGTCGCCCCCACGTACGCCGAGGCCGCGAGGAGCGGCTTCTTCCGCCCCGTGCGGTCGGCCGCCGCGCCCACCAGGGGCATCGCCAGCACCGCGACCACGATGGACGCGGACACCGCGTACGCGAAGAGGGAGCCGGCCCGCACGGGTATGCCCAGCGGGTGCACGAACCCCTCCGGGTCCGCCGCCGCCTTGGCGACCGAGGTCAGGTACGGCCCCAGGAACACCGTCAGCACGCTCGTCGAGTAGACCGAGCAGGCGAAGTCGTAGAAGTACCAGCCGCGCTGCTCGCGCCTGCGCTCGGCCGGGCTCACCGGGCCCTCGGGGCTCGCAGGGCTCCCCGTGCTCTCCGGCAGGCCGGTGTTGTCGACGTCGGTCACGGCCGCGCCCCCTCGTTCGTCCCCGTGTTCCCCGTGGTGGTACGCGCGCTCAGACCCACAGTCCGCGGTCGGTCAGGACACCGCGCAGCGTCTCCAGATGATCGGTCATGATGCCATCCACGCCAAGGTCCAGGAGGGCGTGCATCCGCTCCGGCTCGTTCACGGTCCACACGTGCACCTGGACGCCCCGCGCGTGCGCCTCCCGCACGAAGCGCCGGTCCACCACCGGGAGCCCCGCCTGCCGCTCCGGCACCTGGGCCGCGACCACACCCGCGCGCAGCGCCGCCGGGAGGCCCAGCGAGCGCAGCCGCAGCCCCAGCACGCCCTTCACGCCGTACGAGGTGGCCAGCCGCGGCCCGGCCAGCCGCTGCGCCCGCGCGACCCGCGCCTCGGTGAAGGAGCCCACGCAGATCCGGTCCCAGGCGCCGGTCCTGGCGATCAGGTCCAGCAGCGGCCCGAGGGCGGACTCGGCCTTGAGGTCCACGTTCCAGCGCGCCTCGGGGAACTCCTCCAGGAGCTCCTCGAAGAGCGGCAGCGGCTCCTTGCCCGCGACCCGGGCCTCCTTGACGGCCGCCCAGGGCAGGTCCCCGATCCGGCCCCCGGCGTCCGTCACCCGGTCCAGGGTCGCGTCGTGGAAGGCGACCAGGACGCCGTCCGCCGTGGTGTGCACATCGGTCTCGAAGTAGCGGTATCCGGCCGCGGTCGCGCGCCGGAACGCCTCCGCGGTGTTCTCCAGGCCGTCCGCCGTGCCGCCGCGGTGGGCGAAGGGGAGGGGAGCCGGGTGGTCGAGGTAGGGGTGGCGTACGCGAGTCACCGCCGCAGTATGGCGGTCAGGGCGCCGGGGTGGGGACGGGGGAGGGTGCGACGTCCGGCACACCGGGGGCGGCGTCCGGGGTGTCGGAACCGGCCTCCGGCGCGCCGGAGGCGGCGTCCGCCTCCGGGATCGCGAACCGGCGCAGGAAGAACTGGGCCAGCGGGCCTATGCACAGGGCGTAGAGGACCGTGCCCACGCCGACCGAGCCGCCCAGGACGAAGCCGGTGGCGACGACCGCGATCTCGATCGCGGTGCGGACCAGCCGGATCGACCGCCCGGTCAGCCGGTGCAGGCCCGTCATCAGGCCGTCGCGCGGGCCGGGGCCGAGCCGGGCGGCGATGTAGAGCCCGGTGGCGGCGCCGTTGAGCACGATGCCGAGGACCATCAGGGCGATCCCGGCGGCGAGGCCGTCCAGGTCGGGGACGAGGGCGAGGGTGGCGTCCATGGCCAGGCCGACGACGAAGACGTTGGAGACGGTCCCGAGGCCGGGCCGCTGCCGGATCGGGATCCACAGCAGCAGCACGACGGCCCCGACGCCGATCGACACCACCCCGATCGTCAGCCCCGTCTTCTCGGCGAGCCCTTGGTGGAGCACGCCCCAGGGCTCCAGGCCGAGCCCCGCGCGCACGAGCAGCGCCGAGCTGATCCCGTACAGCGCGAGCCCGACGTACAGCTGGACGAGGCGGCGGGTCAGATGCCGGCCGCGGAGGCCGGAGGCGATGGACACAGGACTTGCCCCCTGAGAGATGACCTGGGTGGTCGTGGTGGACTGGCTCATGACACTCTGTGGCGGGGGAGAACGCGCCAACCATGGCCAATTCGCGGAAGGTGGACTGATTTCCATGGCTCAGTGGACCTCGGCGGTGGGGCCTGCCCAGCTCGCCCGGCAGCTACAGGCCCAGCAGGCCCGGCCCGCCGTGCCCGGCGCCCGCAAGCCGCCCGCCTACCGCGCCCTCGCCGACGGCATCCGGCTGCTCGTCCTGGAGGGCCGCGTCCCGGTGGCCGCCCGGCTGCCCGCCGAGCGCGAACTGGCCCTCGCCCTCACCGTCAGCCGCACCACCGTCGCCGCCGCCTACGAGGCGCTGCGCACCGAGGGCTTCCTGGAGTCCCGGCGCGGGGCCGGGAGCTGGACGGCGGTCCCGGCGGGCAATCCGCTGCCCGCGCGGGGGCTCGAACCGCTGCCCCCGGAGTCGCTCGGCTCCATGATCGACCTGGGCTGCGCGGCGCTGCCCGCGCCCGAACCCTGGCTCACCCGGGGCATCCAGGGAGCCCTGGAGGAGCTGCCGCCCTACGCGCACACCCACGGCGACTACCCGGCCGGGCTGCCCGCGCTGCGGCAGATGCTGGCCGACCGGTACACCGAGCGGGGCATCCCGACCATGCCGGAGCAGATCATGGTGACGACCGGCGCCATGGGCGCCATCGACGCCATCTGCCACCTCTTCGCCGGGCGCGGCGAGCGGATCGCCGTCGAGTCGCCCTCGTACGCCAACATCCTCCAGCTGATGCGGGAGGCCGGCGCGCGGCTGGTGCCCGTCGCCATGGCCGAGGGCCTCGCGGGCTGGGACCTGGGCCGCTGGCGCCAGGTGCTGCGGGACGCCGCGCCCCGGCTCGCGTACGTCGTCGCCGACTTCCACAACCCCACCGGCGCCCTGGCCGACGAGGACCAGCGGCGGCAGCTCGTCGAGGCCGCCCGCTCGGCCGGGACGGTGCTGGTGGTGGACGAGACGATGACGGAGCTCTTCCTGGACGAGGACGTGACCATGCCGAGGCGGGTCTGCGCCTTCGACCCGGCGGGCGCCACCGTGCTGACCGTCGGGTCGGCGAGCAAGGCGTTCTGGGCCGGGATGCGGATCGGCTGGGTGCGGGCCGCGCCCGACGTCATCCGCTCCCTGGTCGCCGCCCGCGCCTACGCCGACCTCGGCACCCCGGTCCTGGAACAGCTCGGCGTCAACTGGCTGATGCGCACCGGCGGCTGGGAGGAGGCCGTCGGCCTGCGCAGGGTCCAGGCCCGGGAGAACCGCGACGCGCTGGTGACGGCTGTGCGCCGGGAGCTGCCGGACTGGGAGTTCGAGGTGCCGCGCGGCGGCCTGACGCTCTGGGTGCGCACCGGCGGGCTGTCCGGCTCGCGCCTCGCCGAGGTCGGCGAGCGGGTCGGCGTCCGGGTGCCGTCGGGGCCGCGCTTCGGGGTGGACGGCGCCTTCGAGGGGTACGTCCGGCTGCCGTTCACCGTCGGCGGCCCGGTCGCCGACGAGGCCGCCGCCCGCCTGGCCGCCGCCGCGCGGCTGGTGGAGTCGGGCGCGGCGGGCTCGGGCGCCGAGGCCCCGAGGTCCTTCGTGGCCTGACCCGTACGGGGGGTTTGGGCCCCGGCGGCACGAGAAGAGGGCGGGCGCACCGGTGAAGGTGCGCCCGCCCTCTCGCGTCCGTCTCTCGCGTCCGTCTCCCGCGCCCGCCCTCTCGCGTCCGTACGGGGCTCAGCCCTCGGCGGGCACCGGGGACGGCATCGCGGCGGTGCCGGTGCCCTTGCGGAGGGTCGGCGCCGTGTCGGCCTCCCCGTCCGGGTCCGGGGCCGAGCCGGGGGCGGCCTCGATCGTGGCCATGGTGGCCGTCTGCCGCTCGGGCAGCAGCCCCAGGACCGCCTGGCGGTGCGCCTCGCCGGTCGCGTCGTCGTACGGGTCGGGTGTGGCCGGGACCTGGAGGCGCAGCACCGGGGCGGCGCCGAGGCGGGCGTAGCCGCGGCCCGGGGGCACCTCGGGGACGGGGGTCGTGTGCGGCGGCGCGCCCAGGACGGCGGCGATCTGCTCCGGGGCGGCCGGGCCGAGCACGACCCGGGCCCGGGTGTGGGTCCGCACGGTCTCGCCGAGCGCGTCCAGGCTGTCGAACTGCTCCGCCACCACCACCGTGACCTGCGCCGCGCGCCCGTGCCGCAGCGGCACCTGGAGCAGCTCCTGCGGGTCGGGGCGGCCGTCGGCGGCGGCGAGGTGGCCCAGCACGCTCGGCCGGTCGAGCAGGATCCACAGCGGACGCCGGGTGTCCTCGGGCGCCGGGTGGCCCGCCTGGCGGGCGCGGTTGGCCGCGATGAGGCGCCGCTCGGTCTCGTGCGCCGCCCACTCCAGGCTGGCCAGCGCGCCGGAGAGGCCGCACTCGACGGCGAGCACCCCGGCCCGGCCGACCAGGCAGGCGAACTCGCCGGTGCCGCCGCCCTCGATGACGAGGACGTCGCCGTGCGGGAGGGCCTGGAGCGCGATCGAGCGGAGCAGGGAGGTGGTGCCGCTGCCGGGCTGGCCGACGGCGAGCAGGTGCGGCTCGGCGGAGCGGGGGCCGGTGCGCCAGATGACGGCGGGGGCGTCCTCGGTGCCGTCGGGGCCCTGGACGGGAACGGTCCGGGGCACGGCGTCGGCGTCGGTGAAGCCGAGCACGGTCTCGCCGGGCGCGGTGACGAAGTGCTGGGCGGCGATCGTGGTGGGGAGGGCGTCGAGGACCCGCATGGTGAGCCGGTTGCCCTCCTCGTCCCAGGAGAAGAGGTATTCACGGCCGCGGCCCGACTTGGCGTGCAGCAGCTGCTCGACGCGGGCGCGGGCGGCGGGCTCGCCGTCGGTGAAGTACGGGGGGTACGAGATGCGCAGCCGGGTCAGCCGGCCGTCCTCGTCGAAGGCGTGGTCCGCGAAGGCGGCGCTCCAGTCCCCGCCGTGCGCGAAGAGCGGCTCGGGGTCCTCGGGGAGGGAGAGATAGGGCACCAGGGCCTCGTAGAGGCCCTTGAGCCGGGCCACCTCGGCGTCGTCGGGCCCGGTCTTGACGACCGGGCGCTCCCGGCCCTGCCAGGCGGCGGCGCCCATCACCCCGACGAGGGCGAGCAGCGGGCCGTACGGCAGGAAGGCCAGGACCAGGACGCAGGCCGCGACCAGGAACAGCGTAGGACCGCGCCGCTCCTTGGGGGTCGCGGCCCACTTGGCGCGCGCGGTCGCGGCCAGCTTCCGCAGACCACGCGAGATCGTGATCAGCGGATGGAGCACATCGGTGGCGCTGTCGGCGGCCGTGCGCGCGATCTCTCGGCTGCGAGCGATCTGGGCGCTGCCGCTGCTCAGAATGCGGGGGAGTGGTCGCCGGGCCACGTCGTACTCCTGGAGTGGTGGAAGGGGCGGAGGGGCGTCAGAACTTGATCCCGCCCAGAAGGCTGGCGAGGCTCTGTCCGCCCGCGGTGATGCTCGGGGCGATCGCGGTGCCCGCGAGGTAGAACCCGAAGAGGGCGCTGACGAGGGCGTGCGAGGCTTTCATGCCGTCCTTCTTGAAGAACAGGAAGCAGATGATGCCGAGCAGGACGACGCCCGAAATGGACAGGATCATGAGGTGTTCTCCTGGTTGAGGGGACAGTCACCATCAGTCCTTCCAGGTTCACAGC
Source organism: Streptomyces sp. NPDC048659 (assembly GCF_040650575.1). Classification (NCBI taxonomy): domain Bacteria; kingdom Bacillati; phylum Actinomycetota; class Actinomycetes; order Kitasatosporales; family Streptomycetaceae; genus Streptomyces; species Streptomyces sp. NPDC048659. The sequence continues at coordinate 18,934 of NZ_JBEZHM010000063.1, forward strand.
AAGTATCTATGTGATTAAAGGTGCATATGGGTGAATTGCGGGTGTTTTCACTTGACCGGCCTAGAAGGGCCCCTTCTTCGGGTGGCGAAAAGTCCGGATCGCGCTAAAAGGGCACACGTCGCGAGTGATCTTTGCCTCGAACAGGCACGGTCATGTCCCCAGGTGGGCAGTACCCTGTCGATTCACTCGTACGGCCTCACTTGCCGTGCGCAGGTCAAGCACGAGAGCGAGGCGCCACCATGAGCGAGAGCCAGACCCCGGACCCCGAGGTCGTCGAGCTGGCGGGCAAGGTCTTCGACCTGGCCAGGACCGGCGACGCGGCGACTCTCGCGGCCTACCTCGACGCGGGCGTCCCCGCGGACCTCACCAACGACCGGGGCGACACGCTCGTCATGCTCGCCGCCTACCACGGGCACGCCGGGGCCGTCACCGCGCTCCTGGAGCGGGGCGCCGACGCCGACCGCGCCAACGACCGGGGCCAGACCCCGCTCGCCGGTGCCGTCTTCAAGGGCGCCGACGACGTCGTCCGCGCCCTGCTGGCCGGCGGGGCGAATCCGGAAGCCGGGACTCCGTCCGCCGCGGACACCGCGCGGATGTTCGGGAAGACCGAACTCCTGGAGCTCTTCGAAGCCCGGTGAACACCGGCTGAACCCCAGGTGAGAGCAGCGTCGTAAATGTGGTCGCGGTGGCGAAATGGGTGGGTCATCATGACGACGGGCCCACAGGGGGCCACCGACGAGAGGCAGAGGAAGATGGTCAATCACAAGCGCGGAACCACGGGCGGCCCGACATGTTGCCGCACGGCCTAGGCGATCAGCCTGACCCGGTTCATCCCGGATTCCCCCGGTCGTGTCGACAGCTTGATGTGAGGCGTCTTCCATGTTCGATCCAGTCATAGCGCCGAGCGGCACTCTGCTCGGCCTGTTGCAGAGGGGCCGCGGCGACGGCACCCTGCACGCGCTCGCGGCGCCACGTGCCGAGGCCCTCGCGGCCCTCAACGGCTGCGTTCTCGACGACCCCCGCCACGACTGGCAGGTCGAGAACCGCTCCCTCTACTACGCCCGTCTCTACCTGGACCTCCATGGAGGTCTGGAGGAGATCGAGGCGCACCTCTTCGCGCCCGAGGACCGCCTCGACGAGGAGGAGTCCAGGACCGGGCTCGCGCTCTCCGTCCTCGGGCACCTCGCCTCGTACGGACGCCGCGACGCGGTGCTCCTGCTGCGCCGCTACGCCGCCACCGGGGCCAACTGGTCCTGGGCCCTGGACGAGCTCGCGCTGCGCGACGACGACGCCGGACTGCGCTCCCTCGCGCGGGCCGTGCTCGCCCGCTTCCCGGCCGACGCCGAGGGCGAGGCCGCGCTGGCCGCCGCCGTCCGCGACGCCTACGAGCCGCGGCCCTGGCGCCTGTGGGCCGACGACCCGCGCGCCGCCGTCGGCGCCCGGATCAGGGCCGCCGGCGAACAGGGCTCCTTCGACCGCTGGCAGCGCCAGCTCAGCCCCACCGGGCCCCGGCCCGGCTGGAGCGTCCAGGCCGTCCTCGACTGGGCCCAGGAGGGCCTGGAGCGCGGCGCCGAGCTCACCGGGCCCGCCGCCCGCTGCCTGGCCGCCGTCGCCGGACCCGAGGACCGCGAACTGATCCTCGCCACCGCCCGCCGAGGCCCCGACGGCGCCCGCCGCGCCGCGCTGCACCACCTCGCAGCGGCGGAGGACCCCGCCGTCCTCGACCTCGTCGAGCTCGCCGCCGGCGAGGGCTCCACCGTCGCCGAAGCGGCCGTCGCCGCCTTCCAGCGCATGACCGGCGAAGCCGCCGTCGACCGGGCCCGCGGCTGGATCCACCGGCCCGACGCGCTCGGCGCGGCCGCCGCCGGAACGCTCGCCTTCCGCGGCGGCACCCAGGACTCCCCCCTCGTCCTCGGCGCCCTCCGCGAGACCGTCCGGGCCCAGGGCCCCGACGCGGCGGCCCTCTACCCCCTCGTCGACGGCGCCGGCCGCCTCGGCATCGGCTGCGCGGCCCCCGTGCTGCGCCACATCTACCGCGAGACGGCCTCCTCCCAGCTGCGCGGCCGCACCGCCCGCGCGCTGGCCGCCACCGACCCCACCTTCGCCACCGGCTTCGCCGTCGAGTGCCTGTGGGACTGCGAGGAGACCACCCGCGAGCTGGCCGCGCTGCACGCCGAGACCGGGGACGTACGCGTCGCCGACCGGCTGCGCCGCCTGGCCGCCGACCCGGCCGAGGAGGCCGAGGTCCAGACGGCCGTGCGCAACCGGATAGGACCGGATCTCGACCTCCAGGTCTGAGGCACCGCACCCCGGGGGTGGCCGTCTTCCGGCCACCCCCGCGGCTCCGGGCACCCCCGCGGCTCCGGCCACCCCGCGGCTCCGGGCGCCGCCCGGGGCAAACGCTCATGGGACGTTCCCCGCCCGTCCAGATCCACTTTGACGGGGACACGCCGAGCGGGACGACAACACCCGTATGCGTGTCGTCATCGTCACCGAGTCCTTCCCGCCCGACGTCAACGGGGTCGCGCACTGCGCCCAGCAGACCGCGCTCCACCTGGTCCGCCGCGGCCACACCCCGCTCGTCGTCGCCCCCGCCCCCCAAGGCGCCCTCGCCGCCGCCGGCCCGGACGCCGACGCGCCCTGCCCCGTCGTCCGGGTGCCCTCCCTGCCGCTGCCCGGCTACCCCCAGGTACGGGTCGCCCTGCCCAGCCGCCGGGTCGCCGCCGCCCTCGCCGCGCACCGCGCCGAGATCGTCCACCTGGCCGGCCCCTTCGTCCTCGGCGTCCGCGGCATGACGGCCGCCGCCCGCCTCGGCCTGCCCGCCGTCGCCGTCTACCAGACCGACCTCGCCGGCTACGCCCGTACGTACGTGGGCGCCGGAGAGGCCGCCGCCTGGCGCCGGCTGCGCGCCGTGCACGGCGCCGCCGACCGCACCCTCGCCCCCTCCACCGCCGCCGTCCGGGACCTGGAGGCGCACGGCATCGGCCGGATCCGGCTCTGGCGGCGCGGGGTCGACACCGCGCGCTTCCGGCCGGAGCTGCGTGACACGGCCCTGCGGCGGCTCCTCGCGCCCGGCGGCGAGACCCTCGTCGGCTACGTCGGACGGCTCGCGCCCGAGAAGCGCGTCGACCTGCTCGCCGGGGTCTGCCGCCTGCCCGGCGTCCGGCTCGTCGTCGTCGGCGACGGACCCAGCGCCCCCGCGCTGCGGGCCGCGCTGCCCGGCGCCGTCTTCCTCGGCCGCCGCACCGGAGACGAGCTGGCCCGGATCTTCGCCTCGCTCGACGTCTTCGCCCACACCGGGCCCTACGAGACCTTCTGCCAGACCGTCCAGGAGGCGATGGCCTCCGGCGTCCCCGTCGTCGCCCCCGCCGCCGGCGGTCCCCTGGACCTCGTCGACCACCGCGGCACCGGCTACCTCGTCCCGCCCGAGGACCCCGGCGCGCTCCGCGAGGCCGTCGCCGCCCTCGCCGCCGCCCCCGCCCTGCGCGCGGTCTACGGCCGGGCCGCCCGCGCCGCCGTCGAGCGGCGCACCTGGGAGTCCGTCGGCGACGAGCTGATCGGGCACTACCGCGAAGTGCTGCACGAGCGGGCGGCGGTGGCGGCGTGACCGGGACACGGCCCGGGGACCCCGGGCGGGCGCTGCGGATCGTCCGGGTCGCCAACTTCGTGACCCCCACCTCCGGCGGGCTGCGCACCGCGCTCGACCGCCTCGGGCGCGGCTACGCCGCCGCCGGACACCACCCCGTGCTCGTCGTCCCCGGCGCGACGGCGAGCGACCGGCACACCGCCCAGGGCCGCGTCGTCACCCTGCCGGGGCCCGTGGTCCCCGGCACCGGCGGCTACCGGGTGCTCGCCGACCGGCACCGCCTGCGCCGCCTCCTCGACGGACTCGCCCCCGACCGCCTGGAGGTCTCCGACCGGACCACCCTGCGCTGGACGGGGGAGTGGGCGCGCCGCGCGCGGGTGCCGTCCGTGATGGTCTCCCACGAGACCGCCGACGGGGTCCTGCGCGCCTGGGGCGTCCCCGAGGCGCTCGCCGCGCGCGCGGCCGACCGGCTCAACCGCCGCACCGCCTGGGCCTACTCCCGGATCGTCTGCACCACCGAGTGGGCCGAGCGGGAGTTCGTACGGATCGGGGCCCGCAACGTCGTCCGCGCCCCGCTCGGCGTCGACCTCGACCGCTGCCGGCCCGGCCGCCGCAGCACCGTCCTGCGGGCCCGCCACGCGGACGGCGCGCGGGTGCTGCTCGTCCTGTGCTCCCGGCTCTCCGTCGAGAAGCGCCCCGGCACGGCCCTGGACGCCCTCGCGGAGCTCCGCGCCCTCGGGGTGGCCGCCGCGCTCGTCGTGGCCGGCGACGGGCCGCTGCGGGCCGCCTTGGAGCGCCGGGCCCGGGAGCGGCGGCTGCCCGTCCGCTTCCTCGGCCACGTCGCCGACCGGGAGGCGCTCGCCGACCTCCAGGCGGCGGCGGACGTCTGCCTCGCCCCCGGACCCGCCGAGACCTTCGGGCTGTCCGCCCTGGAGGCCCTCGCCTGCGGCACCCCCGTCGTCTGCAGCGCCTCCTCCGCCCTGCCCGAGGTCGTCGCCGACGCGGGCGCCTGCGCCGCCGACGAACCCGCCGCCTTCGCCCGCGCGGTCCGCGCCGTCCTCGCCCTCCCCGAGGCGCCCCGGCGGGCCGCCGCCCGCGCCCGCGCGGAGCTCTTCTCCTGGGACCGCGCCACCGCCGCCTTCCTGGCCGCCCACGACGCCCCCGTACGCCTCGGGACGCCGGGATGAGCACGCGCGCGGCCCCGGTGCGGTTCGTCGCGCTCGGGGACTCGCTCACCGAAGGTGTCGGCGACCGGGTCGACGGGCGCTGGCGGGGCTGGGCGGCGCTGCTCGCCGAGGGGCTGCGGGCCGACGCGGCGGAGACCGCGTTCACCAACCTCGCCGAGAGCGGCGCCCAGAGCCGCGAGGTCGCCGAACGGCAGCTCCCCGCGGCGCTCGCCCTGGAACCGCGGCTCGCCTCCGTCGTCGTCGGCGTCAACGACACGCTGCGCCACACCTTCGACATCGGGCTGCTCGCCGCCCGCCTCGACCGGGTGTGCGCGCAGCTCACCGCCGCCGGTGCCGTCCTGCTCACCGCCTGCCTGCCCGACCCCGGGCTCATGCTCGGGCTGCCCGCCCCGCTCGCCCGCCCGCTGGCCCGCCGCCAGCGCTCCGTGAACGCCGTCGTCCACGCCCTCTCCGCCCGCTACGACAGCGTCCACCTGCACCTGGACGCCCCCGCCTGGACCGCCGACCGCGCCCTGTGGAGCGCCGACCGGCTGCACCCCGGGGAGCGCGGCCACCGGGCCATCGCCGCCGCCTACCACCGGCTGCTGCGCGACCGGGGGCTCGCCGAAGGACCGCCCCCGAGCCCCGAGCCGCGGCAGCCGCCGCCCGGCCGCGCGGACGCGGCCCTCTGGCTCGCCACCGCCGGGACCGCCTGGGTGCTGCGCCGCTGCCACGACCTGCTGCCCCAGCTGCTCCTGCTCGCCGCCGCCGAACTGCGCCACACGGCCACCGGGACCGGCGCCCGCCTGGACGCCCGCGCGGAGCGCGCCCTCTCGACCGCCCTCGCCGCCGCGGGCCCGTCACAATGAGGACATGGCCGCGGGCTGGGAGTTCTGGATCGACCGGGGCGGCACCTTCACGGACGTCGTCGGGCGCCGCCCCGACGGCCGGATCGTCACCCGCAAGCTGCTCTCCCACGACCCGGCCCGCCCCCGGGACGCCGCCGTCACCGGCATCCGGCTCCTCCTCGGCCTCGCCCCGGAGGAGCCCGTCCCCGCCGACCGGATCGACGTCGTCAAGATGGGCACCACCGTCGCCACCAACGCGCTCCTGGAACGGCGCGGCGAGCCCACCGTCCTGCTCGTCACGGCCGGGTTCCGGGACGCCCTGCGCATCGCCTACCAGAACCGCCCCCGCCTCTTCGACCGGCACATCGTCCTGCCCGAGGCGCTCTACGCGCGCGTGATCGAGGTCCCCGAACGCGTCGACGCGCGGGGCGCCGTCGTCCGCCCGCTCGACGAGGACGCCGTCCGCGCGGAGCTCGCCGCCGCCCGCGCCGCCGGACTGCGCGCCGCCGCCGTCGTCCTCCTCCACGGCTACCGCCACCCCGCGCACGAGGCCCGCGTCGCCGCCCTCGCCCGCGCCGCCGGGTTCGCCCAGGTCAGCACCTCCCACGAGGTCAGCCCGCTGATCCGGCTCGTCCCGCGCGGGGACACCACCGTCGTCGACGCCTACCTCTCGCCGATCCTGCGCCGGTACGTGGACGAGGTCGCCCGCGAACTCGCCGGGATCCGCCTCATGTTCCTCCAGTCGAACGGGGGCCTGCGCGAGGCCGCCCACATCCGCGGCAAGGACGCCGTCCTGTCCGGGCCCGCCGGGGGAGTCGTCGGCATGGCCCGCACCTCCGCCCGCGCCGGTTTCGACCGGGTCATCGGCTTCGACATGGGCGGCACCTCCACCGACGTGTCGCACTACGCGGGCGCCTTCGAGCGCGAGCTCGGCACCTCCGTCGCCGGCGTCCGGATGAGCGCCCCCATGATGAGCGTCCACACCGTCGCCGCGGGCGGCGGCTCCGTCCTGCACTACGACGGGCGCCGCTACCGCGTCGGGCCCGACTCCGCGGGCGCCGTCCCCGGGCCCGCCTGCTACCGGCGCGGCGGCCCGCTGACCGTCACCGACGCCAACGTGATGCTCGGCCGGATCCAGCCCGCCCACTTCCCGGCCGTCTTCGGCGAACACGGCGACCTGCCGCTGGACACCGAGGCCGTCCGCGCCCGCTTCACGGCCCTCGCCGCCGAAGTGGGCGGCGGACGCACCCCCGAACAAGTGGCCGCGGGATTCCTGGAGATCGCCGTCGCCGGCATGGCCGACGCCGTCAAACGGATCTCCGTCCAGCGCGGCCACGACATCACCCGCTACGCCCTCACCTGCTTCGGCGGCGCCGGCGGCCAGCACGCCTGCGCCGTCGCCGACGCCCTGGGCATCGACACCGTCCTCGTACCGCCGCTGGCCGGCGTCCTCTCCGCGTACGGGATCGGCCTGGCCGACGCGACCGCGATCCGCGAGCAGACCGTCTCCGCCGCGCTCGACACCCCCGGCACCGCCGCGCGCCTCACCGCGCTCCACGCCGACCTCGCCGCCCGCACCCGCGCGGACCTGCGCTCCGACGGGCTGCCCGAGACCGCGATCACCACCCGCGCCCACGCCCTGCTGCGGTACGCGGGCACCGACGCGAGCCTCCCCGTACCGCTCACCGACCCGGAAACGATGAAAACCGAGTTCACAGCCCTTCACCGGGCGCGGTACGCCTTCACCACCGACCAGCCGGTCGTCGTCGAAGCCGTCTCCGTCGAGGCCACCGGCGCCGCCGGACCCCACGGACCCGTCATCGTCCCCCGGGGCGCCCGGCGCGGACCGCTCGCCCCGCGCGCCACCGTCCGCACCCACGACGGGCACGCGCCGGTCCCGACCCCGCTCTACCGCCGCGAGGACCTGCGCCCCGGCGACTCCGTCACCGGCCCCGCGATCCTCGCCGAGGACGACGCCACCACCGTCGTCGACGCCGGCTGGCGCGCCACCGCCGCCGACGGCGGCCACCTCCTGCTGCGCCGCGCCGCCCCGCGCCCCGCGCGGACCGCCGTCGGCACCGACGTCGACCCCGTCCTCCTGGAGGTCTTCGACAACCACTTCATGGCGATCGCCGAGCAGATGGGCGTCCGCCTGGAGAACACCGCCCGCTCCGTCAACATCAAGGAACGGCTCGACTTCTCCTGCGCCCTCTTCGACCCCGAGGGCAACCTCATCGCCAACGCCCCCCACATCCCCGTCCACCTCGGCTCCATGGGCGAGTCCATCAAGGAGGTGCTGCGCCGCGACCGGGACACCCTGTGCCCCGGCGACTCCTACGCCGTCAACGACCCGTACCACGGCGGCACCCACCTGCCCGACGTCACCGTCGTCACCCCCGTCTTCGACCCCGAGGGCACCGCCCTGCTCTTCCTGGTCGCCTCGCGCGGCCACCACGCCGAGATCGGCGGCATCACCCCCGGCTCCATGCCCGCCTTCAGCCGCACCGTCGAGGAGGAGGGCGTCCTCTTCGACAACTGGCTGCTCGTCCGCGACGGGAGGCTGCGCGAGGCCGAGACCCGGGCCCTGCTCACCGGCGCCCGCCACCCCTCCCGCGACCCCGACACCAACCTCGCCGACCTGCGCGCCCAGCTCGCCGCCAACGAGAAGGGCATCGAGGAACTGCGCCGGACCGTCGCCGAGTTCGGCCTCGACGTCGTCCACGCCTACATGCGGCACGTCCGCGCCAACGCCGAGGAGTCCGTCCGCCGCATCGTCGCCCGGCTGCGCGACGGGAGCTGCCGCTACGAGACCGACACGGGCGCGGTCATCCAGGTCGCCGTCCGGGTCGACCGCGAACGCCGGGGCGCCGTCATCGACTTCGCCGGCACCTCGCCCCAGCGGCCCGGCAACACGAACGCCCCCACGGCCGTGGTCCTGGCCGCCGTGCTCTACGTCTTCCGCACCCTCGTCGACGAGGACATCCCGCTCAACAGCGGCTGCCTGGCCCCGCTCGACGTCCGCGTCCCGCCCGGCTCCATGCTCGCCCCCGCCCACCCCGCCGCCACCGTCGCGGGCAACGTCGAGACCTCCCAGGCCGTCACCGGCGCCCTGTACGCGGCCCTCGGCGTGCAGGCGGAGGGCTCCGGCACCATGAACAACGTCACCTTCGGCAACGACCGCGTCCAGTACTACGAGACGGTCGCCAGCGGCTCCGGCGCGGGACCGGACTTCGACGGCACCGACGCCGTCCAGACCCACATGACCAACTCCCGGCTCACCGACCCCGAGGTCCTGGAGTGGCGCCTGCCGGTCCGGATCGACTCCTTCGCCGTCCGCGCGGGCACCGGCGGACGGGGCCGACGGCACGGCGGCGACGGCGTGGAGCGCCGCATCCGCTTCCTGGAGCCCATGACGGTCACCCTGCTCGCCGGACACCGCCGCGTCCCGCCCTACGGCATGGCCGGCGGCGGCCCCGGCGCGCTCGGCGCCGACACCGTCGAACGCGCCGACGGCACCGTGGACCGCCTCGACGGCGTCGACACCACCGAGGTCGGCCCCGGCGACGTCCTCGTCATCCGCACCCCTGGTGGCGGCGGTTACGGCCCACCGCCCCTGTGAACACGGTTTTCAGCGGTACGGGACGAAACGCACCGCCGTCCCCGGCCGGGCCTGCGCCGCCGCCGCCAGATCCGCCTCCCGGACCACCGCCACCACCGGATAGCCCCCCGTCGTCGGATGGTCGGCGAGGAACACCACCGGACGCCCGTCCGGCGGCACCTGCACCGCCCCCAGCGCCATGCCCTCGCTCGGCAGCTCCCGCGCGACGGCCCGCTCCAGCGCGGGGCCCTCCGTGCGCAGCCCGATCCGGTTGCTCGCCGGCGACACCCGCCACACCCCCCTCGCCAGGGTGCGCAGCGCGCCCTGTGTGAACCAGTCCTCGCGCGGCCCCAGCCGCACCCGCAGCACCAGCTCGTCCGGCGGCCCCGGCCAGGGCGGGGCGTCGACCGGCCCCCGTACCGCCGCCGTCACCGCCCCCAGCGGCAGCACCACCCCGTCCGTCAGCGGCGCCGGACCGAGCCCGGACAGCAGATCGGCGGAGCGGCTGCCGAGCACCGGATCGACCCCGATCCCGCCGCCGAAACCCACGTACGAACGCAGCCCGCGCACGGCCGCGCCCACCTCCAGGAGCTGCCCGGCGCCGACCCGCACTGGCGTCCCCCAGGCCGCGGGCCGCCCGTCCACCCGCACCGGGCACGGCGCCCCGCCCACCACCGCCGTCACCGCGCACCGGGGCCGCACCGCGCAGCCGGTGGCCGTGGTCTCCAGCACGGCCGCGCCCTCGTCGTTCCCCAGCAGCCGGTTGACCAGCCGCGCCGCGCCCGGGTCGAGCGCGCCCGAGCGGGGCACGCCCAGATGCGCGTGCCCCGCCCGGCCCAGGTCCTGCACCGTCGTCAGCGCCCCGGCCCGGACGACGGCCACGGCACGATCGCTCATCGGGCCGCCACCGTGAACCGCACCCGCGCGCCCGGCGACAGCAGCGCGGCCGGTTCCCGCGCGGTGTCCCACAGCACCGCGTCCGTCGTGCCGATCAGCTGCCAGCCGCCGGGCGAGGAGCGCGGGTACACCCCCGTGTACGGCCCCGCCAGCGCCACCGACCCGGCGGGGACGGCGGTCCGCGGCGTCGCCCGGCGCGGCACCTCGTACCGCGCCCCGAGCCCCGTCAGATAGCCGAAGCCCGGGGCGAACCCGCAGAACGCGACCCGGAACACGGTCGCCGCGTGGATCCGCACCGCCGCCTCCGGCGACACCCCCCACAGCGCGGCCACCTCGGCCAGGTCCGGCCCGTCGTAGCGCACCGGCACCGTCACCGCGGCCCCCTCCGGCGCGCACCGCGCGGACACGTCCCAGGAGCGCAGCTCGGCCGCCAGCCGGTCCGGCGCCGCCACCCCTTCGAGCAGCACGGTCCGCGCCGCCGGCACGATCTCCCGTACGGAGGGCAGCGCGCCCGCCGCCCGCCGCCGCAGCAGCTCGGCGTGGAACGCCTCGGTCGCCTCGCCGCTCACCAGCTCGACGAGCAGCCCCCGGTCCCCGACCCGGTACACCTTCCGGGCCCTCACGCGAACGCCTCCACCCGGACACCGGAGGACTCCAGGCCCTCGCGCACCCGCCGGGCCAGCCCCACCGCGCCGGGAGTGTCGCCGTGCAGGCACAGGGAGCGGGCCCGCACCGGCACGGACCGCCCGCAGTGCGCGGTCACCACCCCGGACCGGGCCATGGACACCGCCCGTTCGACGACCTCGCCGGGGTCGGACAGCACGGCGCCCTCCTGCCCCCGTGGCAGCAGGGTGCCGTCGGCCCGGTAGGCGCGGTCGCCGAACGCCTCGCCCACCACGGGCAGTCCGGCCGTCCGCGCGGCCTCGTGCAGCCGCGAGCCGGGCAGCCCGAGCACCGGCAGCTCCGCCGAGGCCAGCAGGACCCCCTCGACGACCGCCGCCGCCTGCTCCTCGTCGTGCACCACCCGGTTGTAGAGGGCGCCGTGCGGCTTCACGTACGCGACCCGGGAACCGGCCGCCCGCGCGAACACCTCCAGGGCGCCGATCTGATAGGCGACCTCGGCCGCCAGCTCGGCCGCGGGCACGTCCATGGAGCGGCGCCCGAAGCCGGCGAGGTCCCGGTAGGAGACCTGGGCCCCGATCCGCACCCCGCGCGCGGCCGCCAGCTCGCAGACCCGCCGCATGGTCGCCGCGTCCCCGGCGTGGAAGCCGCAGGCCACGTTGGCGCTGGTGACCACCGAGAGCAGCCGCTCGTCGTCGGTCAGCGTCCAGCGGCCGAAGCCCTCGCCGAGGTCGGCGTTGAGGTCGATCGAGACCCGGTCCATGAGATGTTTCCTTTCCCTCGTACGCAGAAGAGCCCGCGAACGCGCGCGCTCCCCGTTCCGGCCCGGCTTCCGGGCCCGGATTCAGGCCCCGACGCGGTATTCCGCGTCCCTCACGTCGGTCACGAGCATCCGGCCCGGCGCGTGGGTGATCGCGAACGGCGGGCGCGAGGCCGTCAGCGCCGCCTGCGGGGTGACCCCGCAGGCCCAGAAGACCGGCACGTCCCCCGGCTCCGCGAGCACCGGGTCCCCGAAGTCGGGCCGGGCCAGGTCCGAGATGCCCAGCGCGGCCGGATCGCCCTCGTGTACCGGGGCCCCGTGCACGGCCGGCAGCAGCCCGCTGATCAGCCGCGCCGTCGGCACCAGGGCCGCCGGCACCGGCCGCATCGACACGACCATCGGCCCGTGCAGCCGCCCCGCCGGACGGCAGGCGCGGTCGGTCACGTACATCGACACGTTCCGCCCCTGCTCGACGTGGCGCAGCGGCACCCCCGCCTCGGCCAGCGCGCCCTCGAAGGTGAAGCTGCACCCGATGAGGAACGACACCAGGTCGCCCCGCCAGTAGGGCGTCACGTCGGTGGGCTCGTCCACCAGCCGCCCGTGCTCCCACACGCGGTAGCGCGGGATGTCGGTGCGCAGGTCGGCGCCCGGGGCGAGGAGGGTGCGCCAGGAGCCCGGGTCGGTGACGTCCAGGACGGGGCAGGGCCGCGGGTTGCGGGTGCAGAAGAGCAGCACGTCGTACGCCCAGTCCGCGGGCACCGCGATCAGGTTGGCCTGCGCGTGGCCCGGGGCCCAGCCGGCCGTCGGTCCGGTGGCCCCGGCGCGCACCCGCGCGCGGGCGTCCCGGGGGTCGCGTACGGACGGGTGGGCGGGGGAGTGGGCGCGGGGGCCGGTGGCTGAGGGGACGGCTGAGGGGACGGCGTCATGGGTGGTCACGCGAGCTCCCTCCCCCGGGTCTCCGGCAGCCCCAGCAGGGCCAGCACGGCGATGCCGTAGCCCACCGCCCCGAACACCAGGGCGCCGCCGACGCCCCAGCTCTCGGCGAGGAAGCCGACCAGGGCGGGGAACACGGCGCCGACCGCGCGCCCGGTGTTGTAGGTGAACCCCTGCCCGGTGCCGCGCACGGCGGTCGGATAGAGCTCGGCGAGGAAGGAGCCGAAGCCGCTGAAGATGGCCGACATGCAGAAGCCGAGCGGGAAGCCGAGCAGCAGCAGGAGCGTGTTCGCCCCGTCCGGGATGCGGGTGTAGGCGAGGACGGCGAGCGCGGAGAGCACCGCGAAGAGCGCGATGTTCTTCTTCCGGCCGAGCCGGTCGGTGAGGTAGCCGCCCGCCAGATAGCCGGTGAAGGCGCCCGAAATGAGGAAGGCGAGGTAGCCGCCGGTGCCGACGACGGTGAGCCCGCGCTCCGTCTTCAGGAAGGTCGGCACCCAGGTGGCGAGCGTGTAGTAGCCGCCCTGGACGCCCGTCGAGAGCAGCACCGCGAAGAGCGTGGTGCCGAGCAGCGGGCGCTTGAAGACGGCGGTGAAGGAGCCGCGCCCGGCGCCCGCGCGGCGCGCCTCGGCCGCCTGCGGGGCGTCCTCGACGTGCCGCCGCACGTAGACGACGAGGAGCGCGGGCAGGGCGCCCGTCCAGAACATGACCCGCCAGGCGGTGTCGGCGTCGACGAAGCGGAAGACCAGCGTGTAGACGATCACGGCGAGCGCCCAGCCGGCCGCCCACGCGCTCTGCACGGCCCCCAGCGTCCGGCCGCGGTGCCGCGCGGAGGCGTACTCGGCGACCAGGATGGCGCCGACCGCCCACTCGCCGCCGAAACCGAGGCCCTGGAGGGCGCGGAAGACCAGCAGGGTCTCGTAGTTGGGCGCGAAGCCGCACAGGACGGTGAAGAGCGCGTACGTGATCACCGTGGCCAGCAGCGCCTTCACCCGGCCGATCCGGTCGGCGAGGACCCCGGCCAGCGCGCCGCCGACGGCGGAGACCACCAGCGTGACCGTGGTGAGGAGACCGGTCTGCCCCTTGTCCAGGCCGAAGTAGGCGGCGATCGCCACCATCGCCAGGGGCAGCGTGAAGAAGTCGTAGGAATCGAGGGCGTAGCCGCCGAAGGCGCCGCCGAACGCGCGCCTGCCGCGCGGGCCGAGGGCGCGCAGCCAGGCGAACGCGCCCGTGTCGTCGGGCCGTTCGTCCCGGGCGGAGTGCCGGGTCTGGGTCGTGCTCATCTGCACCTCGCAGAAGGGGAGGAGAGTGCGGGAGAGACGTGCTGACGAACCGTGCTGACGTACCGTGCGGTGTCGTTCAATGTAGGGATCGTTCAACGATCCGACAAGAGTCCCGTCGGCGGTCATATCGCCGGGCATATCGCCGGTCATATCGGCGGCCGTATCCGCGGTCGTATCGGCGGTCCTTCCCACCCGTCCTTGTTTCCGGCGCCTGACCTGCGGTTGACTCGGCCGCGAACGACGGAGGGAACGGGAACGGCATGGAACCGAGGGACTCGATCGGCGAGCTGGCGGACGACCGCGCGCTGCTGGGACGCACGAGCACGGCGGAGCGGGTCGCCGACATCCTGCGCACCCGGATCGCCGAGGGGCTCTTCCCGCCCGGCACCCGGCTCTCCGAGGACGGCATCGGCGGCGCCCTCGGTGTGTCCCGCAACACACTGCGCGAGGCGTTCCGGCTGCTCACCCACGAACGGCTGCTCGTCCACCGGCTCAACCGGGGCGTCTTCGTCCGGGTCCTCACCGTCGACGACGTCGACGACATCTACCGCACCCGGCGGCTCGTCGAGTGCGCGGTCGTCCACGCCCTGGGGGAGCCCCCGTTCGCCGTCGACGGCCTCGCCGACGCCGTCGCCGAGGGGGAACGGGCCGCCCGCGCGGAGGACTGGAAGGGCGTCTCCACCGCCAACATCCACTTCCACCGCGAGCTCGTCGCCCTCGCCGGCAGCGCCCGCACCGACGAGCTGATGCGCGGCGTCCTCGCCGAACTCCGCCTCGCCTTCCACACCGTGGCCGACCCGCGCGGCCTCCACGAGCCCTACCTCGTCCGGAACCGGGAGATCCTGGGCGCCCTGGGCGCGGGCGAGCGCGACCGCGCCGAGCGGCTGCTCGCCCGCTACCTCGACGACTCCCGCACCCGGATCACCGACGCGTACGCGAAGGCGGTCGACGACCCGGAGGCGTGAGTGGTCCGGGGCCGCCGGGAGCGGCCGGCCCCCGTCCGCCCGGCGGGTTCCGGACAGGGGCACGGTCGTATAAGCGCCGTTTCGACCGTTGTCAGTCCGAGGACCTACTCTGTGCACCGTGACTTCGCCTGCCTCGACGGACCTCGCTCCGCCCCAGCTCAGCGCGGGGCCGCGGCCCGCGCAGGGTCCGGCCGCCGACGAAGGGCTCGCGCGGCGCCTCCGCGCGCTCGCGTGCACCGCCCCGCTGCACGACCTGGACGTGCGCAAGGCCAATCTGGCCGGCGAGTACACGGTCTACGCGATGGCCGAGGTCGCCCTCGCCGCGATCGACCTGGTCACGCTCAACATGGACTTCGACACCGGCGCCGACCACGAGCAGGTCGTCTCCCGGCTGCTGCCCCGCGTCGCCGCCCAGGCCCCCGAGCGCCCCGCCGCCGAGCACGAGCGGGTGGCCCGCTGGGTCCTGGAGAACCTGATCAACGTCGGCAGCGTCGACCGGGGCTTCCGCGCGGTCTACGGCACCTTCGGCGCCGACGGCGTCTACACCCGCCGCGACTACGACTTCAAGCTCGTCGAAGAGGTCCCTGGCTACGGCGGCGGGGTCTGCCTCCGCACCACCGACGAGGCGGTGAACGTGCTGGTCGGCGCCCTTGACACCGATGTCACCAGCGCCCAGATCGCCGCCGAGGTCAAGCTGGAGGTCCTGATCAGCCGGGGCCGCCTGGCCGACGCCCAGCTCGCCGCCGAGCAGGCCCGCTACCGGACCGTGCAGTACGCGGAGACCCTCCGCCGCACCCTGGAGGCCACCCGGCGCAACGTCCGCGCGGTCGACTGGCTCCACACGGTGCCCGACATGATCGCCGAGGCCCTCGACCACGTCGCCGACCGCTACCGCCACGAGAACGCGATCCTCACCAACATCCGCAAGGCCCGTGACGAGGCCGAGGACCACGAGCACAAGCGCCGCGCCGCCGAGCTCGTCGACATCGTCAAGGACTGCATCCGGCGCCACACCCAGCTCCAGTCCCGCCTCCTGGAGGCCGGCCCGCTCTTCCGCGCCGAGCAGGACCGCCAGGCGTTCGCCGCGCCCACCGCGTACACCGGACTCGACCTGTACGGGCAGCTCGTCGCCCCGCTGCTGCCGCTCCCCGTCGAGCAGGCCACCCGGGTCACGGACGCCTTCTTCGCGCACGGCACCGGACTGCGCACACCCGCCTCCGTCCGCGTGGCCGACCTCGTCGAGCTGCTGCTCACCCCGCCCGTCGAGCGCCAGCACCTCGGCGCCGAGATGCCCGAGCCCGACCTGATCGCCACCCCCGACGACAGCCGCTTCAGCGAGGAGCAGCTCGCGAGCGCCATGGAGCTGCTGGACCTGGAGCACGACGCCCCGCGCCGCCTCTCGGGCCTGCTCGCCGAGGCCCGGCTCCGCGACCCCGACCTGCCCTACCTGGTCGCCCTCCTCGCCGTCCACGCCGCGAGCCCCCCGGTCGGCACCGCCTACCGCCAGGGCGAGGAGCGCCTGCTGTTCGCCGTCGACGACGGCACCCCCCTCGACGACCACGAGTTCGGCGGCGCCGACCTCATCGTCGGCACGGCCCTCCTCGACGCCGTCGGCATGGCCGCGGACCGCACGGAGGCCACGTGACCACGCCCCACCCGCCCGAGGCCCCGCAGCCCTCCGGCACCCCGGCCGCCTCCGGCACCCCGGCCGCCTCCGGCACCCCGGCCGCGCCCGGCCACTCGGACCCGCAGGCCCTCGGTACCGCCGCCTCGCGCACCCCCGGCCACCCGGACCCGCAGACCCCCGCCACCCCGGCCCCACGCACCACCGCGCCCGGCACCCCCGCCGCCACCCCCCGCACCACCACAGCACCCGACGCCGGACGGGCGTCCGGCCCCAGGGTCGCCCCCGTGCCCCTCGCGCGGCCCGCCGCCGCGCGGTCCGGCGCGCCGTCCGCCGACGGTCCCCGGGTCCGCCCGGTGCCCGCCGGGACGGCCCCCGAGCCCGTCCGCCGCGCCTTCGTGCGCGCCGTGCCGCTCCCGCGCGAGCGGCACCCCGAGGAGCCGCCCGCGCGCGGCGGCCCCGGTGCGGCGCCCTCCCGAGCGCGGGACGGGGCCGACCCGGGCCCGCAGCCCGCGCCCGTCACCGTCATCCCCGTACGCCTGCCGCTGTCGGGCCCCGCCCCGGCGGGGGAGACGGCTACGGCCCCGGAAGCCGCCGCCGTCTCCGCAGCCCCCCAGACCCCCGCCGGGCGCACCGCCCCGCCGCACCCCCGCCGTACCGAGGAGCCCCAGCCGTGAGCGAACACCACGTCGAGCACACCGACGCGTGGAGCGAGCCGGAGGCCCCGGGGACCGCCGCCGCGCCCTCGGCCGTCACCCCCGCCGACGCCGCCGACGCGGCCCGGCTCGTCTCCTTCGGGCTCCAGCCCAAGCTGCTGCCCGCGCGGGACGCCGAATACGCCGAGCTGCTCCGCCGCTACCGCGAGGACCCCGCCTTCGCGCGGCTCGCCGACGCCGTCGCCACCGGCCTCGGCCTCGTCGTCCTGGAGGTCTCGCCGCGCGCCGGCATGGCCGTCACCGCCGGCGAGGACTCCGTCTTCGCCGTCCGCATGGGCGACTACGCGCGCCGCGCCTCCACGGACTCCGCCGACCGCTTCCTGCACGGCCTCGCGCACCTCGCCGTCGCCACCATGGCCTTCCCCCGGCCCGAGGACCTCGCCGACGACGGCTACATCGGCCGCCTCACCGTCAACGGCGTCGACGCCTTCGTCCGCCAGGCGTGCCGCCGCCTCGAAGAGCGCGCCGAGGAGCAGGGCGAGAACACGGACCCCGCCTCCGACGCCCCCGGCCTGGAGGCCGCCTGGCGGATCTACGCCCGGCGCAGCGCGACCGGCGCCACCAAGGACGCCCGCCGCCTCGCCGGTTCCACCACCGGCATCGTCGGCAAGGCCGTCGCCTTCCTCACCGACTCCGGCTTCCTCCAGCGGACCGGCGAAGAGTCCGGCGGCTCCTACCGCACCACCGCGCGCTACCAGCTCCAGGTCCGCGACATGGCCGGCACCGCCGCCATGGCCGAACTGCTCGACCTCGGCGTCGTCCCCGTCAGCGACGGCTCCGCGACCCTCCTGCCGCCGCCCGAGGGCGACGACCTGGAGCTCGCCGCCGACGCCGGCCTGCCCTTCCACGGCCTGACCGGCTGACCGGCCGCCGGGCTGACCGGCCGCCGGACTGACCGGCCGACCGGCTGACCAGCCGACCGGCCGACCGCCCCCCCCGCACGTCACCGCCCATCCGCGTACGAGAAGCACGAGAGTCCGCCGCATGTACGAGCTGTCCCGGGTCCGCCTCTACTCCATCGGACCGGCCGGCGCCCGCTACGCCGACACCGTCCTGGACCTGCGCGGCGTCGGTGCCCCGGTGCCCCACCCCGCCCCCACCCAGGCGGAGTTCTTCGAGGAGGAGCCGGTCGGCCCGCCGCGCCGCCCCGCCCCCGCGGGCGTGCTCTTCCTGGAGAACGGCGGCGGCAAGTCCGTCCTCCTCAAGCTGATCTTCTCGGTGATGCTCCCCGGCCACCGCAACACCCTCGGCGGCGCCAGCTCCGGCGTGCTCCGCAAGTTCCTCCTCGCGGACGACTGCGGCCACGTCGCCCTGGAGTGGCAGCACACCCTCACCGGCGAGCTCGTCGTCGTCGGCAAGGCCAGCGAGTGGCGCGGACGCCAGGTCTCCAACGACCCGCGCAAGTTCGCCGAGGCGTGGTACTCCTTCCGCCCCGGCCCCGGACTCAGCCTCGACAACCTGCCCGTCGCCGAGGCCACCTCCGTGCGCCCGCCCGTCGAGGGCGCCTCCGGCGCCACCGGCCGCCGCCGCACCATGAAGGGCTTCCGCGACGCGATCACCGAGGCGGGCAAGGCGTACCCGCACCTGGAGGTCGTCTGGGAGGAGATCCACGACCGCTGGAACGAGCACCTCGGCGACCTCGGCCTCGACCCCGAACTCTTCCGCTACCAGCGCGAGATGAACGCCGACGAGGGCGAGGCCGCCGGCCTCTTCGCGGTCAAGAAGGACTCCGACTTCACCGACCTCCTGCTGCGCGCCGTCACCGACACCCGCGACACCGACGGCCTCGCCGACCTCGTCGGCGGCTTCGGCAACAAGCTCGGCCGCCGCGCCGAACTCACCGCCGAGCGCGACTTCACCGCCGGCTCCGTCGACCTGCTCACCCGCATCGTCGACGCCGCCGACACCCGCGCCCGCGCGCGGGACGTGCACGCCGGGGCCGAGCGCCGCACCCGCACCCTGGCCCGCCGGCTCTCCGCCCGCGCCGCCCAGGAGCGCGGGCGGGTCGCCGAGCTCGCCGAGCAGGTCACCGCAGCCTCCCACGCCGTCGCCGAGGCCGAGCTGGCCCGCGGCCGCAGCGCCCTCATCGCCGCCGAACTGGCCTACCGGCACGCCTCGCTGGCCCTGGCCGCCGCCGAGAAGGGCGCCGCCGCCCAGCGCCGCGAGCTCACCGACGCCCGCACCCTGCACTCCGCCTGGCAGGCCGCCGAGTCCGTGCTCCGGCACCGCGCCGCCGGCGACCGCTCCACCCGCGTCGCCGCCGCCATCCGCGAGGCCGAGCGGGACGCCGCGCCCGCGCTCGCCGCCCGCGCCAGGGCCGCCGCCGACCTGGTCCGCGCCCTCGCCTCGGCCGCCGCCGAGGGCGAGCGGCACGCCGCCGAGGAGGAGGAGCGCTCCGCGGCCCTCCAGGAGACCGGCGAGACCGCCCACCGCGACGCCACCGCCGCCGCCACCGAGGCCCAGCGCGCCCGCAGCGAGGCCGGCCACCTGCGCCAGCGGCTCGCCGAGGTCGAGCAGGAGACCGCCGAGGCGGTACGGGCGGGCTGGCTCGACGACACCGCCCCCGACGCCGACCCGGCCCGCGCCGCCCTCGCCGCCAGCGACGCCGAGAAGACCACCGTCGCCGCCTGGGACGCGGCCCGGGACGCCGCCCGCTCCGCCGCCGAGCGGGCCCGCGAGACCGCCGGCGCCGAGTCCCGCGCCGAACTCGCCGCCGCCCGCGCCGCCGACGCGGCCGAGGCCGCCGAGAACGCCTACGACGCCGAGCGCCGCGCCGCCGAGTCCCTGGCCGCCGACCCGCGCCTGGCCGAACTGCTCTCCCTGCCGGGCGCCGGGGAGGCCACGGGCCAGCCCGCCGGCGCCCCGCTGCCCGGCCAGCGCGCGGGCGACGGCGCCGCCCCCGCCGCCGGGCCCCTCGCGGCCCCCGACGGCGGCCCGCTCTCCGTCACCGACTTCGACCGGTACGCCGACGAGCTGCGCGCCCTGCTCGACGGGTCCATCGGCTCCGCCGAACGCCAGCTGTTCGACCTGCGCACGGCCGCCGCCGACGACAACCGCATCCTCGGCGCCCTCGGCGACGGCGGCCTGCTGCCGCCCGGCCCGGACGTCCTCGCCACCGTCGAGTTCCTCGGCGAGCACGGCATCCCCGCCCTGCCCGGCTGGCGCTACCTCGCCCAGGCCGTCGACCCGGCCGACCACGCCGCCGTCCTCGCCGCCCGCCCCGAGCTGGTCGACGGCGTCGTGATCACCGACCCCGTCTCGTACGGCCGCGCCCGCGAGGTCCTCGGCGGCGCCGCCCTGCTGCCCCGCTCCACCGTCGCCGTCGGCACCGCCGCCGCCCTGCTCGCCCCCGTACCGGCCCCCGCCGCCGGCCAGGAGGCGGACGTCTTCCTCGTCCCGCCGAACCCGGCCATGCACGACGAGAACGCCGCCGACGAGGAACGCCAGACGCTGCGCGGCCGGGCCGCCGCCCGCGACGAGGAGATCCGCGCGCTCGCCGCCCGGCTCACCGGCGACCGTTCGCTGGCCGCCCGGATCGGCTCCTGGCGCGCCGACTGCCCGCCCGGGATGCTCGCCGAGCTGGCCGCCGTCGCCGCCTCCGCCCGCACCGCCGCCGAGACCGCCACCGCCGTCCTCGCCGAGGCCCGCGCGGTCCGCGCCGAGGCCGAGGAGGCCGCCGCCGACGCCACCCGGGTCCGCGACGAGCGCCAGGACGCCGCCCAGCGCGCCCGCCGCGCCGCCGACGCGCTCGCGGGCCTCGCCTACCGGCTGCGCGAGCGCTCCGCCTGGCAGGCCAAGCTGCGCGAACTGGCCGACGACGCCACCGAGTCCGAGGCCCGCGCGCAGACCTGCCTGGAGCGCGCCCGCGCCGCCGACGAGGACCGCCGCGCCGCCCAGCGCGCCGCCGACGACGCCCACCGCACCGCCCGCGCGCTGCGCGCCGAGCGCGCCGAGATCGCCGGCGCCCCGGAGCACCTGCCGGAGGAGGACGCCGACGCGCCCCGCGCCGCGCTCCCCACCCTCCGCGAGGCGTACCGGGCCGCCTCCCAGGTGTACGAGAAGGTCGGCGTCGGCGCCGACCTGCGCGCCGAGCAGGCCCGCGCCGAGAGCGACGAGTCCGCCGCCCTCGCCGAGCTCGACCGCCTCACCAACAAGGTCCGCACCCGCGCCGAACAGCTCCTGGAGTCCACCGACGGCGCCGACGGCCCGTCCCGCCAGGCCGCCGCGGCCCGCGCCGAGGCCCTGGTGCAGAAGCTGGAGTCGCGGGCCTCCGAGGCCAGCGAGAAGCTCGGCCGGCTGCGCGGCGAGTCCGAGCGGCTCGCCCCCGAGGACGGCGAGGCGCACACCGAGCTGCCCGAGGAACTGCACCCCGCCGACGCCGAGCACGCCCAGGGCCTGCTGCGCACCGCCACCACCGAACTGGCCGCCCGCACCGACGCCCTGGAGGCCGCCCGCGCCGCCCACACCGGGCTGCTCCAGGCCCACCGGGCCGCCGAGGACGCCACCGGCGGCTTCGACGAGACCGCCGCGCTCCTGCGCGACCTGCTGCGCGACCACACGGACGACGAGCAGGAGCAGCCCGAGCCCTACCCGGGCCCGCCCGCCGAGGCCCGCGAGGCGGCGGCGGAGGCCCGCCGGGCGCTGCGCGGCTGCGCCGCCGAGCTGTCGGCCGCCGACGCGGCCGTCCGCGAGGCGAGCGACATCCTCGTCCGGCACGCCAACGCGACCCGCTTCGAGCAGGTCCGCACCCCGGCCCGGCAGCAGATCCGCGAGCTGCCCGCCGCCGCGCTCCCGGAGCACGCCGCGAAGTGGGCCGAGGCGTTCGCGCCCCGGCTGCGGGTGCTCACCGACGAGCTGGCGCAGCTGGAGCGCAACCGCGAGTCGATCGTGGACCGGCTGCGGGGCCTCGTGGAGTCCTCGCTGGCCACCCTGCGGTCGGCGCAGCGGCTGTCCCGGCTGCCCGAGGGGCTCGGCGAGTGGTCGGGCCAGGAGTTCCTGCGGATCCGCTTCGAGGAGCCCGACCCGGCGACGCTGAACGAGCGGCTCGGCGAGGTCGTCGACGAGGCGACCCGCGCGGCCGTGCGGAAGAACTCCGACCTGCGCCGCGACGGCATGTCCCTGCTGCTGCGCGGGGTCCAGGCGGCCCTCGAACCGAAGGGCATCGCCGTCGAGATCCTCAAGCCGGACGCGGTGCTGCGCGCGGAGCGGGTGCCGGTGGGCCAGATGGGCGACGTCTTCTCCGGCGGCCAGTTGCTCACCGCCGCCATCGCCCTCTACTGCACGATGGCCGCGCTGCGCTCCAACGACCGGGGCCGCGACAAGCACCGCCACGCGGGCACGCTCTTCCTCGACAACCCGATCGGCCGCGCCAACGCCACGTACCTGCTGGAGCTCCAGCGGGCCGTGTCGGACGCGCTGGGCGTCCAGTTGCTCTACACGACGGGCCTGTTCGACACGACCGCGCTCGCCGAGTTCCCGCTGGTCATCCGGCTGCGCAACGACGCGGACCTGCGCGCGGGCCTGAAGTACATCAGCGTGGAGGAGCACCTGCGCCCGGGGCTGCCGCAGCCGAGCGCGGAGGGCGAGACGATCCACGGCGAGATCACCGCGACCCGGATGTTCCGCCGCACGCCGGACGCCACGGTGCCGGACGCCGCAGCGCCCGCCGCGACCGCCCCCGCCGCCCAGGCGCGGTAGCCGGACGCACGAGAGCCGGGTGGCCCCGGACCCCTCGGGGTCCGAGGCCATCCGCGACCGCTACGACATCGGCTCCGCGGCCCTGGCCCAGGTCATCGCCATCGCCCTGATCGGCTGCGCGATC
>NZ_JBEZHM010000064.1:0-40654 GCF_040650575.1 Streptomyces sp. NPDC048659
GTCGTGGATGACCTTGCCGATCACCTGGAACATGTCGGGCGTCATGCCCGGCGCCTTGGCCAGCTCCGGACGGGAGTGTGACGACAGGCCCTAGGCGGCACCGGGTAGCGTGAGGCGCATGGAACTCTCGGGTGAGATCACCGCCGGCCGTCCCCTGCTCGTCCTCGCGGTCAAGGAGGAGGCGCAGTACCTCGACACGGACCTGCCGGTCCTGCTCACCGGCATGGGCAAGGTGAACGCGGCGACGGCGCTCTCCACCGTGCTCGGCCGCGGCCCGCTCCCCTCCGAGGTGGTCAACCTCGGCACGGCGGGCGCGCTGCGCCCCGGCTGGACCGGCACCCACGTCGTCGGCACGGTCATCCAGCACGACCTGGACGGCGCTCTCCTCGCGACCCTCACGGGTGAGACCTACGGGGCGCCCCTCTCCCTGCCGGCGGGCGGCGACGTGGTCCTCGCCACCGGCGACGCCTTCATCTCGGACGAGGCCGCGCGGCAGCGGCTCGCGGAGCGGGCGGCCCTGGTGGACATGGAGGGGTACGCGCTGGCGACCGCGGCGCGGCTGGCGGGCGTCCCGGTCCGGCTGGTCAAGCACGTCAGCGACGAGGCGGGCGAGGGTGCGGCCCGGAGCTGGCGCGAGTCGGTCGCCGACTGCGCCCGCGCGCTCGCCGACTGGGCGGCGGCGAACACCCCGAACCGGGCGTAACGGGCCCGGAGCGCCCCTCTCCTCGGCCCCGATCCGCCCTGTGCGGCCGGGGCCGATGTCCGCCTGTCAGAAGCTTCTTGACAGCCCCGAACACCGCCTGCCTATGGTGGGGCGTTCCCGTTCGGATCCTGGAGGCTCCCGTGCCCGCACCTCTCGCCGCGCCGCGTCGCGGGCGTGGTGTCGTGTGCTCCGGGGCCCTGCTGAGCTGCCGGCGGCATGTCGACTTCTGCCGCACCGCCTCCGCCATCTGTCCTTCCGCGCACCGCTGAATCCCACCCCGCCGCCGCGCCCTCGACGCGGTCCGGGGCCGGCCCCGTCCCGTATCGCCGTGTCCTCGGCCCCGGGCGGTGTGCCGTCGTGTTCGCCGTGTCGTTCCGGAAGGACCCCCGATGCCTCACCCTGCCCTGCACCTGGCCGTCGAGATCGACGGTGACGGTGCGCATCCCGCCGCGTGGCGCCGTGCCGCGCACGCCCCCGGAGAGCTGCTGACGCCGCGCCGGACCGCCAAGGTCGCGGCCGTCGCCGAGAACGCCGGATTCACCCTGGTCACCCTGGACGACTCGATCCTGCCGCCCGCCTCCGCCGCCGTCGGCGGTCCCGCGGGGCGGCTCGGGGCCGTCGAGCGGGCCGCCTTCATCGCCGGGTCCACGAGCGTGATCGGCGTGGCCCCGGTGCTGGCCACCACCTACGCCGAGCCGTTCCACGTCTCCACCAGGATCGCCTCCCTCGACCACGTCTCGGTCGGCCGGGCGGGCTGGGTCCTCGGCGTGGAGGAGAGCCCCGAGGCCGCCCGCGCCTGGGGGCGGCCCCGGGTCGAGGGCGAGGCGGCGCTGCGCCGCGAGGCCGTGGACGGGCTGCGGGTGGCGCGGGACCTGTGGGACTCCTGGGAGGACGACGCCGTCATCCGGTCCGTCGCCACCAGCCGCTACCTCGACCGCGAGCGGCTGCACTACGTCGACTTCGAGGGCGAGACGTACAGCGTGAAGGGCCCGGCGATCGTGCCGCGCCCGCCGCAGGGCCGCCCCGTCGTCCTCGCGCCCGCCGGTCTCGTCCCGCCCGGTCTCGTGGACGTGGCCCTGGTCGACGGCGCCACCCCGGCGCTGCTCGGCGAGGCCGCCGCCGCCTCGGGCGCGCCCCTCGCGTTCGCCGAGCTGGAGGTCGCCCTGGACACCCCCGGCGAGACCGCCGCCGAGCGGATCGCCGACCTGGACCGCTCCGCCGCCTGGGCCGGGCACCCCGGCCGGCTGCGCTACACCGGCTCCGCGCGCGGACTGGCCGATCTCCTGGAGGAGTTGAGCACCCTGGTCGACGGCGTGCGGCTGCGTCCGCTGGTGCTCGACGAGGACCTGTCGGTGCTCTCCCGGCTGGTGCTGCCCGAGCTGTTCTCCCGGCGGGTCGCCGCGCGCCCGCTGCCCGGCACCACCCTGCGCGCCACCCTCGGACTGCCCCGGCCCGAGAGCCGTTTCGCCGCCGCGACCACCGCCGCCACCACGACCCGGGAGGGGAACCGATGACCCGCACCGACCCGTACGACGTCCCCCGTCCCGACGCGCGGCTGCACTTCGGCGTCTTCTTCCAGGGGGTCAACCACTGGACCATCTGGTCGGACCCGGCCAGCGGCTCGCAGATCGACCCCGGTTCCTTCCGCAAGGTCGCCCTGACCGCCGAACGCGGCCTGTTCGACGCCTTCTTCCTCGGCGACGGGCTGCGGCTGCGCGAGACCGACGGGCACATCCACGACCTGGACGTGGCCGGGCGTCCCGACTCCCTGGCGCAGCTCGCGGCGCTCGCGGCGGTCACCCACCGGATCGGCCTGGTCTCCACCTCCAACACCACCTTCAACGAACCGGCCGACCTCGCCCACCGGCTGGCCAGCCTGGACCTGCTCTCCCAGGGCCGGGCCGGCTGGAACGTCGTCACCACCGACAACGCCTGGACCGGCGCCAACTTCCGGCGCGGCGGCTTCCTCGACCACGCCGACCGCTACACGCGCGCCGAGGGGTTCCTGACCGTCGCCCGCGCGATCTGGGACGGCTGGGCACCGGGCGCGGTGAGCGAGAGCACCGAGGCCCGCGCCTGGTCCGTGCCCGGCACCATCGGCCGGGTCCGGGCGGCGGGCGAGCAGTTCGACGTCGACCTCGTACCGGCGCTGCCGCGCAGCCGCCAGGGGCATCCGGTGATCTTCCAGGCGGGCGACTCGCCGACCGGGCGGGACTTCGCCGCGCGCAACGCCGACGTCATCTTCTCCGCGCACGGGCAGGACTTCGCGGACGCGCTGGGCTTCGCCGAGGACATCCGGCGGCGGCTGCGCGCGGCGGGCCGTCCGGAGGACGCGCTGCGCATCCTGCCGGCCACCGAGATCGTCATCGGCGCGACCGAGAAGGAGGCGGAGGAGAAGGCCCGCTGGGTGCGGCTGGAGCAGGTCACCCCGGCGACGGCGCTGGCCGTGGCGAGCCGGCTGTGGAACATCGACCTGTCGGAGCGAGACGCCGACGGTCCGCTGCCGGCCGAGGACCCGGTGGTCGAGGAGAACACGGGCGCGTTCGGCTCGGCGCGGGTCGCGGACCCGCACGGGGTGGTGGCCACCTGGCGGGCCAGGGCGGAGGCCAACGGCTGGTCGCTGCGGGAGACGGTGATCGAGCTGGGCCCCCAGCGCGGGCACGTCGGCACCGCGTCCGGGCTGGCCGACACCTTCGCCCACTGGGTGCGGCACGGGGCGCTGGACGGCTTCAACGTCTCGCCGTACCTGATCCCCGACGGCCTGGACGACATCGTGGACCTGCTGGTCCCGGAGCTCCAGGAGCGCGGGGTGTACCGCACGGCGTACACCGGGACGACGCTGCGGGAGCACCTGGAGCTGCCGGCCGGCTAGCCCGCCCGGCGTTCCTGGCCTGAGCCCGTCGGCCGGAACTCCTCCTTGCGCGGGATACCCCCCGGGGGTACAAATGGATCAACGGAATACCCCTACGGGGTATCACGCGCACCCGCTCAGGAGGTTCCCATGTCCGCTTTCTCCACCACGTACAAGGTTTCCGGTGTCAACAGCGGCCACTGCAAGGCGATCGTCTCGGAGGCCCTGCGCGGCCTGGACGGCGTCGACACGGTGAGCGTGGAGATCTCCACCGGCCTGGTCACCGTCAACACCGCCGCCGAGCCGGACGACGCGCTGATCTCGACCACGATCGACGACGCCGGCTACGACTTCCACGGCCGCGCCTGACCCAGGGCGCGGGACCGGGGAGGGGAGGCGGGGAGGGGTCGGGCGGCATGCCCGGCCCCTCCCCCGCGTGCGTCCGCGCGTCCGCGCGCGGGCGGGCGTCAGCCGAGCGGGAGCTCCAGCGCCGCCGGACCGCCGACGACGGTCTGCGTCCAGACCGCCGCCACGTCCCGGTACAGCGGGTCCCTGCTGTCGACCACCAGCATCAGCCGGTGCCCCTCCGCGAGGTCGTACGCGGCGGCCTGCAGCCGCCACTCCACCCGGCGCACCTCGCCGGGGCCCAGGCCGGTGACGTTCAGCGGCTCGTGGGTGATGATCCGGGCCGTCTCGTCCTCGGCCACGTCGAAGAGGTGGGCGAAGAGGCTCGCCGAGCCGGTCGTGGAGCGGACGGCCAGGCGCAGCACCGGGACGCCCCGGATCCGCCGCGCCGCCGTCCCGGCGCCGCCGCCCGCCCCCGTCCGGTCCGCGGTGAGCGGCTCCGTCGTCCAGACCAGGGCGTGGACGCGGTCGATCTTGCGGGTGTCGTAGACCTTCGGGTCGCCCGCCCACTCCTTCCGCCCGGTCTCCACGATCCGGTCCAGGACGGTGGCCGCCGTGTCCACGCCCGCCACGAAGGACCGCTCCCAGCCGCCCGCCGCTTCCCCGCCCGAGCCCGCGCCCGCGCCCGCGACGAGCGCGCCGTCCGCCCCGCCCGCCCCGCCGCCGGTCAGGGCGTAGGGCTCGGTCCGTACGGTCGCCTCGCGCCAGCTCGGCCGGCCCTCGCGCAGCGCGGGCGCGACGATCCGGTGCTCGCCGGTCGGCCGCCCGGTCTCGGGGTCGCGCACCGGGACCGTCCGGTACGTGAACATCACCTGGCTGCTGACGGCCGGCCACTGCTCGACCCCGTTGCGCTCGCCCTTCAGGTGGTGGTCGAGCCAGGCGTATGCCTCCTGCATCGGGATGTTGACGTCTCCGGAGCGTGCGGGCGGGGCCAGCAGCCCGCGCCCCTCGGGCACGAGGTGGTCGCCGATCCACAGGTTGAGCCGCTTGGGCACCGTGAGCGCCTCGAAGTCCGCCACCGCCTGGTTGACCGGGAAGAGGGCCTCGTGCCAGGCGTGCGACAGGAGGGTCGGCGTGCCGAGCGCGTTGGTCCGCTCCAGGTGGGCCCGCGGGGAGCGCCGCGCGGCGAAGGCGGCGAAGGCGCCGGAAGCGTCGGGATCCGTGCCGTCCCGTAACTCCGCGAGGGCCGCGCGGCTCCGGGCGTCGAACTTCTCCTCGACCGTGCCGCCGGTCAGGGCGAGCAGCGCGTCGAGGGCGGCCACGTGCCGGACCCCGTTGCCGTGCAGCGCGCCGGCCAGGTCGCCCCAGGAGCTGAGGGCGACGACGGCGTGGACGCGTGGGTCGTGGGCGGCGACGAGCCGGCCGATCGCTGAGCCGTACGAGACGCCGAGGAAGCCGGTGGCGCTGGGGCCGAAGCGTTCCACTGCGTAGTCGAGGACGGCGAGGCCGTCGGCCAGGTCGTTCGGCCCGGCGAGGTCGACGAAGCCCGGGGAGGTGGACGGCAGGCCCCGGGTCCCGAGCCCGCGCGGGGTGTAAGCGAGGACGTGGTAGCCCTTGAGCGCCAGCGTGAGGTACGCGTACATGAACGGCGCCCAGCCGAAGGGCTGCCAGGCGGCCGGGAGGATGACCAGGGGGTGCGGGCCGGGCGCGCGCCGGCGCAGGGTGAAGGCGGAGAGGCCGAGTCCGTCGTGGGTCTCGACGGCCGTGACGAGCGGGAGGGCGGTCGCCCGCACCTGCGCGACGAGCTCGGCGAGCTCCTCGGTCAGCAGGTCCGTGCGCCCGCCGGGTTCCAGGGCGGCGGCCAGGCACTGGCCGATCCGGGCGGCGTAGGGGTCGACCGTCCCGTCGGGCGCCCACAGGCCGCGGGAGGCGACGTGGGCGACGTCGGCGTCCGTGACGGGCCGCGCGGCACCGGCCGCGAGGAGGGAGCTGAAGGTGGTGTGCGGGGTCTCCTCGGGCACGTGCACCCGGTCCTCTCGTCTGGTCCTGCGGTTCCGTGTACGGACGTCCGCATTGCGGACGTCTGACGTACGGTCAGCAAGCCTGGACCATGGCGGACGGTGTCACCAGGGAGCGCACGAAGGGCGCGTGAGACACCGCGCGGGGGCGGCGGCGACACCGCTCGCCCGGTTTCGCACGTTTGAAAGGGGGGCCCGGCCGCTACCCCCGGAGGGTCCCGGCGCGGGCGGCGGGTTCGGCGGCCGGTTCCAGCGGGCGGACCAGCAGCATCGCGGCCACGTCGTCGTCGAGGCCGCCCGCGCTGTAGCTGTCGAGGTCGTGGTGGAGCAGCGCCAGGACGCGGTCGCCGGGCTCGTCGGACCAGGTGTCGAGGCGCTCCTCCAGCGGGTAGAAGTCGCCGGCCCGGTTCCGGGTCTCGCTGACCCCGTCGGTGAAGAGGAGCAGCCGGTCGCCCGGCCCGAACGGCACCGCCTCGACGCGGTGCCGGGAGGGCAGCAGCCCGGCCAGGTTGATCGGAAGGGACGGGTCGGTGAGCGCGACGGGCGCGACCCGGCCCGCGTGCTGGAGGAGCGGCGCCGGGTGGCCGCAGCTCACCAGCCGGATGACGTCCTCGTCGTCGGGGAGCTCCAGCAGCAGCACGGTCGCGAAGCGTTCGCCGACGTCGGAGCCGGGGTCCCAGGTGCCGTACCGTTCCATGCCCTCTTCGAGGCGGTCGGCGAGCGCGGGCAGGTCGGGCGCGTCGGTGACCGCGCCCCGGTAGGCGCCGAGCAGCACGGAGGCGCTCTCGACGGCGCCGAGGCCCTTGCCCTGGACGTCGCCGAGCATCACGCGGACGGCGCCGGGGACCCGGACGGCCTCGTAGAAGTCGCCGCCGATGCGGGCCTTCGCGGCGGCGGCGACGTACAGCAGGTGCAGTTCGACGCGGCCGAGCCGGGGCGACAGCGGGCGCAGCAGCACCCGCTGGACGACCTCGGCGACGGCCGTCACCTCCCGCATGTCCTGCTCGTAGCGGGACCGGACCCGGCTGACCCAGACGGCGGCGGCGATCACGACGGCCAGCACAGCCTCGGCGGCCAGGATGTCCTTGGCGGGATCCCCCTGTGCCAGCGCAAGACCCAGCCGCAGCGCCATGGCGAGCAGACCGATGGCGACGGTGCCGCGCACGTTCCAGGTGACGGCGGCGAGCGCGGGGCCGATGACCAGGAGCCGGTCGAAGTGCTGCCCCTGCGAGGTGCCGAGGTCGAGGACCACCACCATCGCGAGGGCCAGCAGCGGCAGCGAGAGGCCGATCGTGAACTGGGTGCGCGTCCCCTTGGGCGTGGGGAGGCGGTGACCGCGGGTGGGCATTGCCCGATCGTACGTAGGGGGCGGCTCCGGACCCGGGCGTTACGGCGCCGGTGGCGTGTCCGTGTCCCGGGGCGGGCCCGGCAGCGCGAGCGCGGCGGGCACGGCGAGCAGGGCGACACAGGCGAGCACGGGCAGGGCGGTGCCGGGGCCGGGCAGCAGGGCGGCGAGGGCGACGCCGAGGACGGGTCCGGTGTTCATCGCGGTCTGCTGGAGCCCGCCCGCGACCCCGGCGTGCCCGGCCGGCGCGCGGCGCACGACGACGGAGGTCGCGGTCGCCATCACGGCCCCGAACCCGGCCCCGGTCAGCGCCGCCCCGGCACCCGCCGCGAGCGCGCCGCCGGATCCGCCCGCCGGGCCGAGGAGCAGGACGCCGAGGGCCATGAGCAGGATGCCGCCGAGGACCGTGGCCCGGGGCCCGCGGCGGCGCTGGAGCACGGCCCCCGCGGGCGCCGCCGCCATGAGGCACAGGGCGAGCGGGAGCATCCGCAGCGCGGTGTCCAGAGGGCCGAGGCCGAGGGTGTCCTGGAAGAGGAAGGTGACCGCGAAGAGGGTGCCGGAGAGCGCGGCGGACACCGCGAGCAGCACGCCGAGCCCGGCGGCGACCGGTCCCGGGCCCAGCAGCCCCGGCGGCAGCAGGGGGTGCGGGGCGCGCCGCTCGTGCCGTACGAGCAGGAGGGCGGCGAGCGCGGCGGCGGCGAGGGCGACCGGGGATCCGGCGGCGATCCCGTGCACGAGGCAGGCGAGGGCGAGCCCGAGCAGACCGGCCCCGGGGAGGTCGAGCGCGCCGCGGCTCCCGGGCGGGCCGTCGGCGGCGGGGCGGTGCTCTGGGACGGCCAGGGCCAGCAGGGCGAGGGCCGCGGTGGGCGCGACGCCGATGAGGAACACCGCGCGCCAGCCGTACGTGTCGACCAGCGCGCCGCCCAGCAGCGGTCCGGCCGCGGCGGCGAGGCCGATGGCGCTGGTGCGCAGGGCGACCGGCATGGCGAGCCGCTCGGGCGGATAGGCGGCCCTCAGCATCCCGAGGGTGGCGGGCTGGAGCAGCGCCCCGGCGACGCCCTGGGCGACCCGCAGCGCGATCACGGCGCCGAGCCCGGGGGCGGCGGCGATCCCGGCGGACGCGGCGGCGAAGCCAAGGCAGCCGACGGCGAAGAGGCGGCGGTGCCCGTACCGGTCGCCGAGCCGGCCGGCGAACACGAGCAGTCCGGCGACGGCGATCAGATAGCCGGTGCTGGTCCACTGCACCCGGCCGAGGTCCGCGCCGAACTCGCGCTGGAGGGCGGGCTGGGCGACGGTCAGCACCGTGCCGTCCAGGGCGACGACGGCGGCGCCGACGACGGAGCAGGTCAGGGCGGCGAGCCGGGACCGGGGCGCGGCGGCGGGCGCGGTCCGGGCCGGGGCGGCGGCGCCGCTCACCGCGTGCCGTCGGCGGGGCAGACACGCCTGAGGTACGCGGCGAGGGCTGTGTCGATCAGCGGGCTCACGTCGTCGGTGCCGGTCGCCAGGGACAGGCTGCCCCAGCGCCGGAGCTGGGCGATGCCGTGCAGGTTGGCCCAGAGCGCCCCGGCGGCGACGGCGGGGTCGGCGCCCGGCCGGGCCTCGGCGAGCAGGGCGCCGAAGCGGGCGAAGAGCGGGAGGCTGGTGTCGCGCAGCCCGAGCCGGCCGCTCTCCAGCAGGTCGTGGCGGAACATCAGCTCGTACATCCCGCCGCGCCCGTGCGCGAAGTCGAGGTAGCAGCGGGCGACGGCCTCGATCCGCCCCCGCGCGTCCCCGCGTCCCTCGGCCGCGGCGCGCTCCTCGGCGCGGGCGGCGCGGGCGCCGAGCTCGCGGAAGCCCTCGCGGGCGATGGCGGAGAGCAGGTCCAGGTGGGTCGGGAAGTGGCGGCGGGGCGCGCCGTGCGAGACCCCGGCCCGGCGGGCGATCTCGCGCAGCGACAGGGCCCCCGCGCCCTCCGCGTCGACGAGCTCGACCCCGGTCAGGACCAGCCGCTCCCGCAGCCCGGTGTCGGGGGGCGGGGTGGCGGGGGTGGAGGCGGGAGCGGGGGCGGGCGGTGTGGTTTCACGAGGCATGGGGGCTGTTCTAGTCGATCTTCGTAGACACTGTCTACTCCCCGATGTCCATCTTCCTCCTCAGCCCCGCCCACAGCCCCAGCCCCACCCCCGCCCCCGCCGAGCCGTCCGTTACACTGGTGTCAGCGAAGGGGAGTAGCCCCGCGAACCGGTCGTCGACACACTGGAACCCCCGGGTTCCCGGTGACCGGGTCCGTGCGGAAGCGCGGACGGGCGAGACCTTCGGCCAGGCATCATCGCCACGTCCACACCAGTGGGCGTGGTTCGTCATGCCGGGCCGAGTGGTCCTCCCGTCGCCAGCCCAGGCGCCGTGTCGGCCCGGGCCCGGTCCGAGCAGAGAGCTCCCGGTATGCACCTCGACCCCTTGGCGATCATCACCGCCTTCGGGCTGATCTTCCTCGCCGAGCTTCCCGACAAGACGATGTTCGCGTCGCTCGCGATGGGCACGCGGATGCGTCCGCTGTACGTGTGGTTCGGCACCTCGACCGCCTTCATCGTCCATGTGGCCATCGCCGTGGGCGCCGGCAGTCTGCTCGGGCTGCTGCCCGACTGGAGCGTCAAGCTCGTCTCGGCCCTGTTGTTCGCCTTCGGCGCGTTCATGCTGCTGCGCGGCGGGGGCGACGAGGACGAGGAGGACGGCGGCGGCAAGACCGTGACCGGCTTCTGGCCCGTCTTCTCGACCGCCTTCATGGCGGTCTTCATCAGCGAGTGGGGCGACCTGACCCAGATCACCACCGCCAACCTCGCCGCCACCAACGGCACCTGGTCCACCGCGATCGGCTCCGCCGCCGCCCTGATGAGCGTCTCGGCGCTCGCGCTCGTCGCGGGCCGCTTCATCGCGAAGCGCGTCCCGCTCAAGACCGTGCAGCGCATCGGCGGTCTGTGCATGGCCGCGCTCGCGATCTGGTCCCTCGTGGAGATCTTCACGGGCTGAGCGAACACGGCCCGCCGGTGCCCGGCGGAGCCTTGCTGAAGGAGTGAATCGCTGCTTCACTCCTTCCATGCCCTACCGACGCACTCCGGCGGTCCAGGCCCGTCTCGACGCACAGCGCGGCACCGTGGTCGAGGCGGGCCTCGCGCTGCTCGCCGAGCACGGGTACGCCGGGTGCACCATGGCCGCCGTCGCCGCGCGGGCGGGGATCGCCACCGGCAGCGTGTACCGCCACTTCCCCAGCAAGGCCGCGCTCTCCGTCGAGCTGTTCCGCACCGTCGTGGGCCGGGAGGTCGCCGCCGTCTCCGCCGCCGCCGCGCTGGGCGCGCACCGCACCTCCGCCGACCGCGTCGTCGCCGTCATCGAGACCTTCGCCGGGCGCGCCCTGAAGGCGCCCCGGCTCGCCTACGCCCTGCTCGCCGAGCCGGTCGACCCGGCCGTCGACGCCGAGCGGCTCGTCTTCCGGCGCGCCTTCCGCGACGTCTTCGCCGGGCTGATCGCCGCGGGGGTCGCGAGCGGCGAACTCCCGCCCCAGGACGCCCGGCTGACCGCCTCGGCACTCGTGGGCGCGGGCGCCGAGGCGCTCATCGGCCCGCTCACCGGCCCCTCCACCGCCACCGAGGACGACGGCGACGGCGACAGCTCGGAGCCCGTCGGGCCCGGCACCGTACCCGCCCTGGTCACCTTCACCCTCCGAGCCCTGGGAGCTCCCGATGCCCGTCACGCATGAGGTCACCAACCAAGTCCCGCCGCTGACCGGTTACGACGTCTCCGCCGACCCCGCGCTCCTGGAGGCGCTGCGGCGCGAGGGCGCCGGCTGGGCGGAGACCGACGTCCGGGAGCTGGGCGTGATGGCGGGCGGGCAGCAGGCGCAGGAGTGGGGGCGGCTCGCCGAGCGGCACTCCCCCGTGCTGCACACGCACGACCGGTACGGGCACCGGATCGACGAGGTCGAGTTCCACCCGTACTGGCACGAGCTGATGAACGTGGCGGTCCAGCACGGACTGCACGCCGCGCCCTGGGCCGACCCCCGGCCCGGCGCGCACGTGGCGCGCGCCGCGAAGGTCTTCGTGTGGGGGCAGGCCGACCCGGGGCACCTGTGCCCGGTCTCCATGACGTACGCGGCGGTGCCCGCGCTGCGCGCCGCGCCGGAGCTCGCCGCGGTGTACGAGCCGCTGCTGACCTCGCCCGCGTACGACTTCGGGCTGCGGGTGCCCACCGAGAAGCGCGGGATCATCGCCGGGATGTCGATGACCGAGAAGCAGGGCGGCTCGGACGTGCGCGCCAACACCACCCGCGCGGAGCCGACGGGGGAGCCGGGGACGTACGCGCTGACCGGGCACAAGTGGTTCACCTCGGCGCCGATGTCGGACGTCTTCCTCACCCTGGCGCAGGCGCCCGGCGGGCTGTCCTGCTTCCTGGTGCCGCGCGTGCTGCCGGACGGCTCCCGCAACGCGATTCGGCTCCAGCGGCTCAAGGACAAGCTGGGCAACCGCTCCAACGCCTCCAGCGAGATCGAGTACGAGGGCGCCCTCGGGCAGCTCGTCGGCGAGGAGGGCCGCGGGGTCGCCACCATCATCCGGATGGTGAACATGACCCGGCTCGACTGCGCCGTCAGCTCCGCGTCCGGGATGCGGCAGGGCCTCGTGCAGGCCGTGCACCACGCCACGCACCGCAGCGCGTTCGGGGCGCGGCTCGTCGACCAGCCGCTGATGACCAACATCCTCGCCGACCTCGCCGTCGAAGCGGAGGCCGCGACGGTCGCCGCGCTGCGCCTCGCGGGCGCCGTGGACCGGGCGGCGGCCGGGGACGCCGAGGAGGAGCAGCTCCGCCGCCTCGGGCTCGCCGTCACCAAGTACTGGGTGTGCAAGCGGGCGCCCGCGCACGCCGCCGAGGCCCTGGAGTGCCTGGGCGGCAACGGCTACGTCGAGGACTCGGGGCTGCCCCGGCTCTACCGGGAGTCGCCGCTCCCCTCCATCTGGGAGGGCTCCGGCAACGTGGCCGCGCTCGACGTGCTGCGCGCGATGGCCCGTCAGCCCGAGGCGGTGGCGGCCTTCTTCGCGGAGGTGGACCGGGCGGCCGGCGCCGACCGGCGGCTCGACGCGGCCACCGCCCGGCTCCGCAAGGACCTCGCGGAGCCGGCCGACCCGGACGCCCTCCAGTTCCGCGCCCGCCGCACCGTCGAGCGCCTCGCCCTGGTGCTCCAGGGCTCGCTGCTGGTCCGCCACGGGCACCCGGCCGTCGCCGACGCCTTCTGCGCCTCCCGCCTCGACGGCGACTGGGGCGTCGCCTTCGGGACCCTCCCGGCGGGCGTGGACACGGCGGCGATCATCGAGCGGGGCGCGCCGGGGTATCCGTCGGCCTGACCGGACCCCGGGCGGCGGGACCGGGTGCGTGGCAGTCTGGTGGCGCACGCCCCCCGACCATCCACCGGCGCGACGGAGGCCCCCGTGAGCTCGGAAGTGACGGACGCGACGGCAGCGACCGAAAGCACGACAGCGCCCGGCGACGCGGTCCACGCGGAGCTGGACCGGGCCGCGGAGAAGGTGTCGGGGCAGGTGGTCGGCTGGCGCCGGCATCTGCACCGGCATCCCGAGCTGCCCAACCGGGAGGTGGAGACGGCCCGGTTCGTCGCGGAGCACCTGCGCGGGCTCGGACTCGACGAGGTGCGGACCGGCATCGCGGGCCACGGTGTGGTCGGGGTGCTGCGCGGCGGGCGGCCGGGCCCGCGCACGGTGGCGCTGCGGGCCGACATCGACGCCCTGCCGGTGCGGGACCTGTGCGGCGCGGAGTTCGCCTCCGAGGTCGTCGACACCGCCTATCCGGGCGGGCCGTTCCCCGTCTCGCACGCCTGCGGGCACGACTGCCACACCGCGATGCTGATGGGCGCGGCGAGCGTCCTCGCCGGCGCCCGCGACCGGCTCCCGGGCACCGTCCTGTTCGTCTTCCAGCCCGCCGAGGAGGGGCCGCCGGTCGACGAGGAGGGCGGGGCGCGGGCGATGGTCGCGGCGGGCGCGTTCGCCGGGCCGGTGCCGACGATGGTGTTCGGGATGCACGTCACGCCCTACCCGAAGGGGTACGTGGCCTACAGGGTCGGCAACCAGTACGCGGCGTCCACGCTGGTCCGGATCGTGATCACCGGCAAGCAGACGCACGGGTCGACACCCTGGCAGGGTGTCGACCCGATGCCGGCGGCCGGTGCCGTGATGACCGGCATCGGGCAGCTCTACCGCCAGGTCTCCGCCTTCGACCCGGTCACCGTCTCCATCGGGCACGTGGAGGACGTCGGACGGTTCAACATCATCGGCGAGACGGTCACCCTGTGGGGCACGGTCCGCTGCGCCGACGAGTCCGGCATGGCGGAGGTCCAGCGGCGCCTGACGGCGCTGGCCGAGCACACGGCGGCGGCGTACCAGGCCACGGCGACGGTCGAGTACCTCCAGGCGGTGCCGCCCGTGCACAACAGCGCCCCCTGGGTGGCCGCGGCGCTGCCGACGCTGCGCGCGGTCGTCGGCGAGCACCGGATGGTGGAGACCGGCGGGACGCTGGGCTACGACGACATCTCGGAGTTCATCGGCCGCTTCGGCGGGCTGTACGTGATGCTCGGCGTCCAGGACGCGGCGCTGGACGCCGCCGGGCGCCCGGTCCCGCTGCCCGGCGGTCGCGGGCTCGTCACCAACCACAACCCCGGCTTCTACGCGGACGACGACACCCTGGTCACCGGGGTCCGGCTGCACACGCGGGTGGCGTACGCGCACCTCACGGGCGCGCTGGCCGTGCCGTAGCCCTCCCGCGCGGACCTCCGGCGGGGGTGTCCGCCTCCCGGTCCTTCACTCGTTCGTGAGTTCCGGTGATCTCCCCTCCCCGGCCCCGCCACCCTGGTCGGGGCGGATCCGAGGGCGGTCCGCAGGGGTGGAGGACGAGGATGACTCCGGAAGCGGACCGCCGCGAGGGCCTGGACGCGCAGGCCGTGTTACTCGTCGCGGGGCTCGCCGATCTGGCGGTGGACGCGGTGGGTTCGGCGCTCGGCACGGTCCGCGGGCTGCTGCGCCGCTCGGACGCGGCCGAGCTGGCGACCGAGGCCGAACGGGACCTGCGGGCGCGGGGCAGGCTCGCCCTCGACCGCTACGCCTCGGCGCCGCCGCCGCACCTGGAGGTGCTGGCCCGGCACGTGGTGGCCCGTGGGGACGCGCGGGATGCCTGAGGCGTGGGACCCGGGCGCGTTCAAGGAGCGCGTCGACACCGAACTGCGCCGGTTCGTCGCCCGGGAGGCGGACCTGCTGGCCTCGGTCGACCCGGCGCTGGCGCCGGTGGCGGTCGAGCTGGAGACGGCGGTCGCGGCCGGCAAGCGGCTGCGGGCCGCGTTCTGCTACTGGGGCTGGCGCGGGGCAGGACAGCCCGACAGCGACGCGCTGGTACGGGCCGCCGCCGCGCTGGAGCTGGTCCACGCGGCGGCCGTGGTGCACGACGACCTCGTCGACGACAGCCCGCTGCGGCACGGCCGCCCCACCGCCCACCTGGCGCTGCGCGCCGCGCTGCCGCGCCACCCGCGCGGTGCCGGGGCGGCCCGTTCGCTCGCGATGCTCCTCGGCGACCTGCTGATGTCGATGGCGGGGCAGCTGTTCACGACCAGCGGGCTGCCCGCCGCCTATCTGGGGCGGGCCCGCCCGCTGTGGACACTGCTCGCGCGGGAGCTGATCGCGGGCGAGTGCCTGGAGATCCTGCACACGGGCGCCGTCCCGGACACCGCCGCCTCGCTCAAGGTGATCCGCTACAAGACCGCCAAGTACACCGTCGAGCAGCCGCTGCTGATCGGCGGCGCGCTGGCCGGGGCCGGGCGGCGGCTGGGCGAGGGGTACACCGCGTACGGGCTGCCGCTGGGCGAGGCGTTCCAGTTGCGGGACGACCTGCTCGGGCTGTTCGGCGACCCGGCGCGCACCGGCAAGTCCGACGGCGACGACCTGCGCGGGCACCGGCCGACGGCCCTGCTCGCGGAGGCGTGGCGGCTCGCCGGTCCGGCCGACCGGGACCGGCTGCGCGCGCTCCTCGGCGCGGGCGGTACGGAGCCGGAGCCCGGAGTCCTCGACGAGGTCCGGGCGCTGATGCTGCGGCTGGAGGCGCCCCAGCGGGTGGAGGAGATGATCGCCGCGCGGGTCGAGGAGGCGCTGGGCGCGCTGGACCCGCTGGACCTGCCCCCGGCGGGCGCCGCCGCGCTCACCACGCTCGCGCACTCGGCCACCACCCGCCCGTCCTGACCGCGCCCCGTAGCGCGACCCCCGACCCGTACCGCGGCCCCTCTTCCCGTACCGCCCCTCTTCCCGTATCGGAACTCTCCGAAGGAGCCCCCGCATGTCCCCCACAGAGGTGTCGACGGACGCCCTGCGCCAGGCCGGCGACGAACTCGCCGACGCCACCGTGGCCACGCTCTTCGAGCGGGGCGAGGTCGGGAAGTTCAACACCCTGATGCGGTACGTGTCGGTCGCCGGGGCGCCGCTGCCGGACGGGCTGCCCGACGTGGCCCGTGAGTACCTGCACGTCACGAGCGCGGCACCGGCGTGGGTGGACTGGGAGGAGATGGAGAAGGCGCGGCTCTTCTTCATCGACAACGACGTGCACATCACCACGGCGCTGTCCTTCGCCTCCATGCCCGCCTGCTATCTGGTGCCGCACGTGGCGAAGCTGCTGTCGACGACGCACGGGCTGAAGTACCCGTCGAAGCGGATGGCGGAGACGGGGCAGTTCACCGTGCACCTGATGCGGCCGGACGCCTTCGAGGCGGGCGGCCGGTTCGTGCCCGCCGCGCAGAAGGTGCGGCTGCTGCACGCGTCGATCCGCCACCATCTGATCCGGGAGAACCGCTGGGACACGGCGGCGCTGGGGGTGCCGATCTGTCAGGAGGACATGATCGGGGGCCAGATGTTCTTCTCGATGCTGGTCCTGGACAGCCTGCACCGGCTCGGCGTCCACATGTCCACGGAGGGGGCCGAGGCGTACTACTACGCGTGGCGGGTGGTCGGCGCGATGCTCGGGGTCGACCAGGACACCGTGCCGAAGGACCTCGCCGAGGCGCGGGCGTTCCTCGACGGCTACATGCTGCGGTACATGGGCCCGTCGGAGGAGGGCGCGGTGCTGACCCGGCAGCTCATCGACCTGTACGAGGAGGTCGTGCCCGGCACCTTCTTCGACCCCGTCGTCTCGGCGCTGATCCGCTTCCTCGTCGGCGACACCTCCGCCGACTGGCTCCAGGTCCCGCGCACCGCCTGGGACACCGTGGTGAAGGCCGTGCCCCACCTGCTGGGGGTCCTGGAGACGGTCGAGGACCACTCGCCGCTGGGCGCGTGGGCGCTCGACCGGATCGGGCACCTGACGACGGTCTTCGAGCTGTCCTCGCTGACCCGGGGGCGGGTCATGCACTACGCGATCCCCGAGCACCTGAAAGCCGACTTCGGCGTGGCGTCGACGGTCCCCCGCAGCCGCCGCTGGACCCCGCCCGCGCCGGTGCTCGGTTCCTAGCCCGGCGCGGGGGCGGCGGCGCGCCCGACTTGCGGTGGGCGCGGCACGGGGAAGGCTGGGGGTACCGTCCGCGTCCCACAGGGAGACACGATGCAGCGACCCGACCCCTTCGACCTGGGTGCCCTCGTCGACGAGCACCTCGCGCGGGCACGTAGCGCGCCGCACGGCCGCAGCGCCCATCTGGTGCTGCACGACGGGGTGCTCCGGCAGAGCGTGATCGCCCTGACCTCGGGCACCTCGCTGGACGAGCACAACGCGCCGCCCGCCGCGAGCCTCCAGGTGCTGCGCGGACGGGTGGCGCTGACGGCGGCGGGCCGGGCGGAGGAGGTGGCGGCGGGCGGCCTCCAGGTGATCCCGAAGGAGCGGCACGGGCTGACGGCCCTGGAGGACGCGGTGGTGCTGCTGACGACCGTGAACGACTAGGGCCTGGCCCGCGAGCCGTCCGTCAGCCCTCGACGCGGTCGAGGTCCTCCGCGTAGTACGTGAGGGCCGCGCGGTAGCGGCGGACCTCGGGGTCCTCGCTGGTCTCCGCGAGGAGGCGGAGGAGCAGGCGGGTGGAGTCGTGGTGCCGGCCGGTGTTGTAGAGGGCCATCGCGAGGAAGGCGCCCAGCGCGCCGTCGTCCGGGAACTCCTCGGTGCCGCGCCGCAGGGTGGTGACGGCGTCCTCGTAGCGGCCCAGGGTGCGGTACGTGCTGCCGAGGCCGAGGAGGGCGCCCCTGCGGTCCTCCGTGCCGAGGCCCTCGGTGGCCAGGGCC
Source organism: Streptomyces sp. NPDC048659 (assembly GCF_040650575.1). NCBI lineage: Bacteria > Bacillati > Actinomycetota > Actinomycetes > Kitasatosporales > Streptomycetaceae > Streptomyces > Streptomyces sp. NPDC048659. The sequence continues at coordinate 17,531 of NZ_JBEZHM010000064.1, forward strand.
TTCTCGTAGTACGGCACGGCCTGGGCCTCCAGGCCGAGGACGTCGTGGGCCCACGCGGTCTGGTAGGCGATCTCGGGGTCGTCCGGGTGGTCGGCGGTGAGGGCGACGAGCCGGTCGCGGGCCTCCTCGCGGTCGCCGCGCTCGCGCAGGGCGACCGCCTCGGCCAATCGGGTGTCTCTGTCCTGGGTGTGCACGAGGTCATCCTGGCATCCGCCGCGCGGCCGGGTGTCACCGGTCCGGCTGATCCTGCTCCTGATCCTGATCCGGGGTCACCAGGACCAGTGGGGTGCCCACGCAGGGCGTCAGGAGCAGCGGGCCGTGGCGGTGGGCGGGGGCCACCTCCGTGGCCAGGACGGCCGCGAAGTCGGGGCCCTTGGTCAGGGAGCCCGCGAGGTGGCCGGGGTCGGTGGAGGCGGCGACCCGGCCTCGGGCGTTCACCAGGCGGGCGGGGACGGGGAGCCGCTGGAGCTCGGGCAGCACGGCCGCCTCGAAGTGGCGCAGGTAGACGTCGGCGGCGGCGACCCCGGCGAAGCGGCCGTCGACGTGGACCGGCGCGGAGAGCGTGAGGCTGTACTCCTCGGAGCAGAGGTAGTCGACGTAGGGCCCGGCGACGGCCCGGCGGCCGGTCTCGCGGGGCAGCGCGTACCAGTCCCAGTGGGTGTAGTCGGCGAACGCGGAGTGTGCCGGGTCGAGGTCGAGGAGCAGCGGGCGGACGGTGCCCTCGGGGCCGCGCTGCCACCATTCCAGCCAGGCCGGCACGTCGTCGAGGAGGCCGGGCGCGGCGACGAATCCGGCGCCGGAGACGAGCGGGTGGGCGGCGAGCGCCGCGCGCAGTCCGGGCCGCAGGGCGGCGAGTCCGGCGGATTCGGGGGCCCGGCCGACGGCCGCCGCGGCGGTCAGCAGGGCCGTGGTCTCGGCGCGGATCGCGGCGACGGCGTCGAACACGTCCTCCAGGGTGTCGCGGACGCGCCGCGCGACGGCTTCGGGCCCGGCGGGGCGGGGCGGGTCAGCGGTGGCGGTCCTCTCGGGGCGGGCGAGCCCGGTGCTCCTGGCCATCGGTGTCCTCCTCGGGAGCGAGCCGCAGGGCGATCAGCCGGTCCACGGACTCGCGGACGCACTGCTCGGCCAGCATCCTTGCCCGTTCGTCGGCCTCATCCTGCACGGCGGAGATCACGGAGCGGTGACGATCCGCCACGCGCTCGAAGAGGCCGGGCTCGTCGAGGACGAGGACGAGCAGGGCGCCCAACTCGGTCTGGAGCGCGATCTCCTCGCGGGTGAGGCGGGCGGACTGGGCGGCGGCGGCCAGCTCCACGTGGAAGCGTCCGTAGAGGCGGCTGCGGGCTGCGGGGTCCTCGGCGGCGGCGAACTCGTCCACGGTCCGGGCGAGCGGGCGCAGTTCGCCGGGGCCGGTGCGGCGGGCGGCGAGGAGCGCGGCGGCGCCGGAGACGGCGGCCCAGTGGTCGCCGAGGTCGCGGAGCTCCTCGGTGGACCAGTCGACGAGGCGGGCGCGCAGCCGGTGCTCGGGCGGGCCTTCGGGGACGGTGACGAAGCTGCCGCCGCCCCGGCCCCGGCGGGTGGTGACGAGGCCCTGCTGGCGGAGGGCCATGAGGGCCTCCCGCAGGGTCACGGTGGAGACGCCGAGCTGGGCCGCCAGCTCGGCCTCGCCGGGGAGCTGCTCGCCGTCGGCGAGGAGGCCGAGCTCTATGGCGTCGCCCAGCCTGCGCGCCACGGTGTCGACCCGCGCGCGGGTGTCGACCGGAGTGAACACGGCCCTGTGGGCGCTCCCCGGCGCGCCCGCGCCCTGTCTGCCGTCTGTTTTCACCGTCTACCACCTCGCGCGTTGACTCAGCCTTTACCCTAAAGGGGTCTTGAGATTTGAACTATGACTTCATATGTTTACGTTCTCGCTCGTCAGAACGCACCACCGCACCAGAAAGGTTCCCGCCCATGCAGGGAATGGCGGTCCGGCTCTCGGGACTGCGCAAGAGCTACGGCCGCACCGAGGCGGTGGCGGGGGTGGACCTGGAGATCGCCGACGGCGAGTTCTTCTCGATGCTCGGCCCGTCCGGCTCGGGCAAGACCACCGTGCTGCGGCTGATCGCCGGTTTCGAGAGCCCGAGCGCGGGCACCGTGGAGCTGGCCGGCCGGGACGTCACCCGGCTCGCGCCCTTCGAGCGGGACGTGCACACCGTCTTCCAGGACTACGCCCTCTTCCCGCACATGACGGTCGAGCGGAACGTGGCGTACGCGCTGAAGGTGCGCGGGGTCGGCAAGGCGGAGCGGCTGGTCCGGGCCCGCGCCGCGCTCGCCCAGGTCCGCCTCGAAGGGCTCGGCGGGCGCCGCCCCGGCGAGCTCTCCGGCGGCCAGCGGCAGCGCGTCGCGCTGGCCCGCGCGCTGGTCGGCCGCCCGCGCGTGCTGCTGCTCGACGAGCCGCTCGGCGCGCTCGACCTCAAGCTGCGCGAGCAGATGCAGGTCGAACTCAAGGCGATCCAGCGGCAGGTCGGCATCACCTTCGTGTTCGTCACCCACGACCAGGAGGAGGCCCTGACGATGAGCGACCGGATCGCCGTCTTCCACCAGGGCCGGATCGAGCAGGTCGGCTCCCCCGCCGAGATCTACGAGCGCCCCGCCAGCCCCTTCGTCGCCGGTTTCGTCGGCACCTCCAACCTGCTCGTCGGCGAGACCGCGCGGGCCGTGCTCGGCGCCTCCGGCACGTACAGCGTCCGGCCGGAGAAGATCCGCGTCGTCAGGGATCCGGCCGCGCCCGCCGAGCCGGGCCTGACGCGCGCCGCCGGGACCGTCGCCGAGGTGGTCTACCTGGGCGACGCCACCCGCTTCCTGGTGGACCTCGACGTGGGCGGGCGGCTCACCGCCCTCCAGCAGAACCTGGACACCTCCGCCGACGACCTCGCCGGCTTCCGGGGCGCCCGGGTCGAGCTCCGCTGGCACCCGCGCCACGCGGTCGGCGTCCCGGCGCCCGTACCGGCCCCGGCGTCCGGCGAGGACCCCGGGCGCGCGCCGGCGACGGCGCCGGCCCGCGCGGCAACGCCCGCCGAGGCCGGGACGCCACCTAAGAGCGGCTGAGCTCGTCCGCGAGCGCAGCTCGCTACTCCCCGTACCGCAGCACCGCTCTCCCCGTACCGCACCCTCACGCAACGGAGAACCCCCGTGCGCCTGCACCGCTCGCTCCTGACGGCCGCCGCCGTCTCCGGACTGCTCCTCCTGACCGCCTGCGGCTCCACCGGCCAGGGCGGCGCCGGGAAGTCCGGCGGTCTCAACCCGCCCGCGCTCAAGGCGCCGACCTCCCTCGGCGCCGCCGAGGGCGAGGTCAACCTGGTCGCCTGGGCCGGGTACGTCGAGGACGGCTCCAACGATCCCAAGGTCGACTGGGTCAGCGCCTTCGAGAAGCGGACCGGCTGCCAGGTCAACTCCAAGACCGCCGCCACCTCCGACGAGATGGTCGCCCTGATGAAGACCGGCGCCTACGACGCCGTCTCCGCCTCCGGCGACGCCTCGCTGCGCCTGATCGCCTCCGGCGACGCGGCCCCCGTCAACACCGCGCTGGTCCCGAACTACGCCGACGTCTTCGCCGGGTTGAAGAACAAGGAGTGGAACTCCGTCAAGGGTGTCGCCTACGGCATCCCGCACGGGCGCGGCGCCAACCTCCTGATGTACGACAAGGACAAGGTCGTCCCCGCCCCCGACTCCTGGTCCGCCGTCTTCGACAAGGCGTCCGCGCACAGCGGCAAGGTGACCGCCTACGACTCGCCCATCTACCTGGCCGACGCCGCCCTCTACCTCAAGGCGACCCGGCCGGAGCTCGGCATCACCGACCCGTACGCGCTCGACCAGAAGCAGTTCGACGCCTCCGTCGAGCTCCTGAAGGCGCAGAACAAGCACATCGGCGAGTACTGGAGCGATTATCTGAAGGAGATCTCCGCCTTCAAGAGCGGCGACTCCGTCGTCGGCACCAGCTGGCAGGTGATCGCCAACCTCGCCAAGGCGGAGGGCGCCAAGGTCGAGGCGGTGCTGCCGAAGGAGGGCTCCACCGGCTGGTCCGACACCTGGATGGTGTCCGCCAAGGCCAAGCACCCGACGTGCGCCTACAAGTGGCTGGACTGGATCGTCTCGCCGAAGACCAACGCCCAGGTCGCCGAGTACTTCGGCGAGGCCCCCGCGAACGCCAGGTCCTGCGGCGAGACCGCCGACAAGGCGCACTGCGCCACCTTCCACGCGAGCGACGAGGCGTACTGGAAGAACGTGCACTTCTGGACCACGCCGATCGAGCAGTGCCTCGACGGGCGCACGGACGTGGCCTGCGTCCCGTACGCCAAGTGGGTGCAGGCGTGGAACGAGATCAAGGGCTGACACCGTCCCATGACCACCCTCTCCCCCGCGCCCGCCGGGCCACGAGCCGCCGGCCCGGTCCGGCGGCTCGCCGGGGCCCTGCACCGCAGGCCCCGGGTCCGGCTCGCCGCCCTGCTCGCCGCGCCGCTGCTCTGGCTGGTGCTGGCCTACCTCGGCTCGCTGGCCGCGCTGTTCCTGTCGGCGTTCTGGACCACGGACTCCTTCACCTCGGAGGTCGTACGGGTCTGGTCGGGCCGTAACTTCCAGGAGCTGGTGTCCTCGCCGGTCTACCGGACGGTCGCGCTGCGCACGGTCGGCGTGGCGCTGACCGTGACGGTGCTGTGCGCGCTCATCGCCTTCCCGCTCGCCTTCTACACGGCCCGGGTGGCGAGCCCGCGCCGCCGCCCACTGCTGGTGGTCGCCATCCTCACCCCGCTGTGGGCCAGCTATCTGGTGAAGGTGTACGCGTGGCGGCTCATCCTCTCCGAGGGCGGACCGCTCGACTGGGCGCTGCGCCCGCTGGGGCTGAGCGGCCCCGGTTACGGGCTCACCGCCACGGTCGTGGTGCTCACGTACCTGTGGCTGCCGTACATGATCCTGCCGATCCACACGGCGCTGGAGCAGCTCCCGGACAACCTGCTGCACGCCTCCGCGGACCTCGGGGCGCGGGCCGGGCGGACCTTCGTCTCGGTGGTGCTGCCCGTGGTGTGGCCGGCGGTGGCGGCGGGCTCGGTGTTCACCTTCTCGCTGAGCCTCGGCGACTACATCACCGTGCAGATCGTCGGCGGCAAGACCCAGTTGATCGGCAACCTCGTCTATTCGAACGTCACCCTCGACCTGCCGATGGCCGCCGCGCTCGGCACGGTGCCGGTGGCGGTCATCGTGCTCTACCTGCTCGCGGTGCGGCGCACCGGGGCGCTGCGCGGCCTGTGACCGGGCCGCGAACCGTCAGCCGGACCCGTCCGCGGAAGGACCGCTCCCGATGAACCTCTCCCGTCCCGCCCGGATCGCGCTGCGCACCGCCGCCGGGCTCGGCTTCGCGGTGATCTACCTGCCGCTGCTGCTGGTGCTGCTCGGCTCGCTCAACCCGGACCGCTCGGCGAGCTGGCCGCCGCCCGGGCTCACCCTGGACTGGTGGGCGGCGGCCTGGGACAACGAGGGGGCGCGGGAGGCCCTGTGGGTGTCGGTGCGCACGGGACTGGCGGCGACCGCGATCGCGCTGGTCCTCGGCACCCTGATCGCCTTCGCGGTGCAGCGGCACCGGTTCTTCGGGCGCGAGGCGGTCTCCTTCGCGGTGGTGCTGCCGATCGCACTGCCCGGGATCGTCACCGGCATCGCGCTGAACTCGGCCTTCGGGACGGTGCTGGCGCCGCTCGGAGTGGGCCTCGGGCTCTTCACGGTGATCGTGGGCCACGCGACCTTCTGCATCGTGGTCGTCTTCAACAACGTGACGGCCCGGCTGCGCCGGCTCCCCGGCTCGTACGAGGAGGCCGCCATGGACCTGGGCGCGCACACCTTCCGGACCTTCTGGGACATCACCTTCCCGCTGATGCGCTCGGCGCTGCTCGCGGGCGGGCTGCTGGCCTTCGCGCTCTCCTTCGACGAGGTGGTGGTGACGACGTTCACGGCCGGGCCGGGGGTGCGGACGCTGCCGCTGTGGATCTTCGACAACATGACGCGGCCTCAGCAGGCGCCGGTGGTGAACGTGGTGGCGGCGGTGCTGGTGCTGCTGTCGGTGATCCCGATCTACGCGGCGCAGCGGCTGTCCTCGGACACGGCGGGCGGGGGTCGGGTCTGACCCCCGGCCCCCCGTCGTGCCTTCGGCTCCCCGCGCCGCGCCGGGCGGTTCCGGGTGCGGCACGGGGGCGGAGCGGGCACGGCGCGGGGGCGGCGCGCGGCGGACCGAACGCTGCTAGCTTTCCGTAATGCGGCAATTGCCCTCATTCGATCTGCGCGGGCTCGCCCGCAAGGCGGCCTCGATCCGGCCGCTGCGCCGCCGTACCCCCGGCACGCTCACGATCCCCGAGGCCGAGGACGCCGGCCGGGAGCGGCTGCGCGACCTCGCCGCGCTGCTCTGCGAGATCGGCTCCGAGCTGCTGCGCTCCGGGCAGCGCACCGCCGACGTGGAGGCCGCCGTCCTCGACATCGCCGCCCGCTACGGGATGCGCGCCCGCTGCTTCATCGTGCCGACGGGCCTGTTCGTACGGGTCGGCGGCGGGCTGGACGGGCGCGGCGGCGAGCTGGACTTCGCCCCCGTCGAGGGCCCGGACCTGCGCCTGGACCAGGTCGAGGCGCTGCAGTCGCTGGTGGACCGGCTGCGCGCGGGGCCGCTGCCGATGGAGGAGGTGTGGGCGGCGCTGAAGGCGGGGCGGGAGCGGCCCGAGCGGTTCAGCCCGGCCACCACGGTGCTCGGCTACGTCCTGCTGACGGTCGGTCTGGGCACCATCCGGCACGCGACCGTCGCCGCCGTCGTGGGCTACGCGGTCCTCGGCCTCGGGGTGGGCCTGCTGCGCCTGTTCGGGGACCGGCTGCCGGCCGCCCGCTCGGCGCTGCCGGTGGTCACGGCCATCCTCGTCACCGCCGTCGCGCTGCGCTGGGCGGGCCCGATCCTGCACGAGGAGCCCACCCTCCTCTACATCCCGCCGCTGATCGCCTTCCTGCCCGGCTCGGCGCTCACCCTCGGCACCATCGAACTGGCCACCGGCGCCGCCCTGTCCGGCATCGCCCGGCTCGCGGTCGCCCTCAACGTGCTGTTGCTCCTCGCCCTCGGCATCCTGGTCGGCACCGAACTCGTCTCCTCCCACCCCGTCGGCAGGCCGGCGTCCCACGCGCTCGGCGCCTGGGCCCCGTGGGCCGGGGTGCTCCTGCTCGGCTTCGGCTTCCTGCTCTACTACTCGGCGCCGCCCCGGGTCACCGGCTGGCTGCTGGCCGCGCTGCTCACCGAGCGCCTGGTGCAGTCGACCGCGAGCGAGCTGGGCGGCGCGGCCTTCGGCGCCTTCGCCGCCGGAGTGCTGCTGCCGCCCATGGCGGGCTGGATCGAGCGCCGTTCCAAGACCCCCGACCAGGTCGTCTTCCTGCCCTGCTTCTGGCTGCTCGTGCCGGGCGCGATCGGGCTCACCAGCGTCTCCGAGATCATCGTCCAGGGGGACACCGACGGCGGGCTGTCCAGCCTGATCAACACGGTGGTGACGGTCGCCGCCATCGCCCTGGGCGTCCTGGTCGGGGCCGGGCTCCAGCGCCGGACCCGGCTGCGGGTCGGCGAGCCGTCTCCTGTCGGGCTGCTTGATGTCGTGGAGCCGACCGGTGCGATGGATACGACGGGTGCGGCGGGTGCGGCGGGTGCGGCGGGTGCGGCGGGTGCGACGGGTGCCACCAGTCCGGCCGCCCCGGCGGCCTCGGGCGCCCCGTCCACCCCATCCGCCCCGCCCGCCGCCGGTGACCCGGATGGCTCAGCCGGCGCAGCCGATTCGGGGCCGGTACGCGGGAGGTGAGCCCGTACGACCGGCGGCCGGCCCCGGGTCCGGCCACGGTCCGTGACCGGCTTCCGGCAGGTGGGAAGGGCCCGTTGCTGGTCCAGTGGAAGCAGAACTGCCCGGACGTCGACGCACCCTGGACGGCACTCCATGACCATGTCCCCCTTCGGATCCTTCGGGGGTTCCGACCCCTTCGGCGGCTCCGACCACTTCAACGACCTGCTGAACCGCTTCTTCGGCACGTCCCCCGCGGCCTCTCCCCCGGCCGTGCAGCGGGTGCCGATCGGACGGCTGCTCACCGACTCGGCCCGTGAGCTGCTGGGGCGGGCCACCGACAAGGCCGTCGAGGACGGCAGCGCCGACCTCGACACCGAGCACCTGCTGTGGGCCTGCACCCAGGTCGAACCGGCGCGCGGGCTGCTCGCGCGGGCCGGGGCCGACCCCGACGAGCTCGGCAAGGCCGTCGCCGAGGTGCTGCCCGGCGAGAGCGCGACACCTTCGGCCGAACCGGGCCTCACCCCGGCGGCGAAGCGGGTGCTGCTGCGGGCCTACGAACGGTCGCGGGAGTCGGGGGTCTCGTACATCGGGCCCGAGCACATCCTCGGCGCGCTGCTCGACAGCCCGTCCTCGGCCGCGGCCAGGCTGCTCGGCTCGTACGGCACGGACGTCGGGACGCTGCGCACCACCGCGGACCGGCAGGCGCGCGCCGAGGCGCCGGCCTCGGCGAAGCCGGAGTCGCAGACGCCGACCCTGGACGAGTACGGCCGCGACCTCACGGAGGAGGCCCGCGCGGGGAAGCTGGACCCGGTGGTGGGCCGGGCGGAGGAGATCGAGCAGACGGTGGAAATTCTCTCCCGCCGCTCGAAGAACAACCCGGTGCTCATCGGCGAGCCCGGCGTCGGCAAGACCGCGATCGTCGAGGGCCTGGCGCAGCGGATCGTGGCGGGCGAGGTGCCGCGCACGCTGGAGGGCCGGCGGGTGGTGGCGCTGGACCTGTCGGGCCTGGTCGCCGGGGCGCAGTACCGGGGCCAGTTCGAGGAGCGGCTGAAGAAGGTCATCGACGAGGTGAAGGAGGCCGCCGACTCGACGGTCCTGTTCATCGACGAGCTGCACACCGTGGTCGGCGCGGGCGCCTCCGGCGAGGGCGCGATGGACGCGGGCAACATGCTGAAGCCTGCCCTCGCGCGCGGGGAGCTGCACGTCGTCGGCGCGACGACGATCGACGAGTACCGGCGGTACGTGGAGAAGGACGCGGCGCTGGAGCGGCGCTTCCAGCCGGTGCTGATCCCGGAGCCGACGGTCGAGGAGACCATCGGCATCCTGGAGGGCCTGCGGGACCGCTACGAGGCCCACCACCAGGTGCGGTACGGCGACGACGCGCTCGCCGCGGCGGCGGAGCTGTCGGACCGGTACGTACGGGACCGGTTCCTGCCGGACAAGGCGATCGACCTCATGGACCACACCGGCGCCCGGGTGCGGCTGCGCTCGCTGGGCCGCTCGACCGAGGCGGTCGAGCGCGAGGACCGGCTGGCCAAGCTGCGCCGCGAGAAGGACGAGGCGGTGGCGGCGGAGGACTTCGAGCGCGCCAACGGGATCAAGCAGGACATCGCCCGCCTCGAAGGCGAGCTGGCGGGCATCGAGGAGCGCCGCGAGGGCGTCCTGGAGGTCACCCCCGCGGACATCGCCGAGGTGCTGTCGCGGCGCACCGGCATCCCGGTGAGCCAGATGACGGAGAACGAGAAGGAGCGGCTGCTCAAGCTGGAGGACGCCCTGCACAGCCGGGTCGTCGGCCAGGACGAGGCGGTCGTGGCGATCGCCCAGGCCGTGCGGCGCAACCGGGCGGGCATGGGCGACCCCAAGCGGCCCGTGGGCTCCTTCCTCTTCCTCGGCCCGACGGGCGTCGGCAAGACGGAGCTGGCGAAGGCGCTGGCCGAGCTGCTCTTCGGCGACGAGGACCGGCTGATCCGCTTCGACATGAGCGAGTTCCAGGAGAAGCACACGGTCTCGCGGCTCGTCGGCGCCCCGCCCGGGTACGTGGGGCACGAGGAGGCCGGGCAGCTCACCGAGAAGGTGCGCCGCCAGCCGTACAGCGTGCTGCTCTTCGACGAGGTGGAGAAGGCCCACCCGGACGTCTTCAACACGCTGCTCCAGGTGCTCGACGACGGGCGGCTGACCGACGCGCAGGGCCGCACGGTCGACTTCCGGCACTGCGTGGTCATCATGACCTCGAACATCGGCGCCCAGCGGATCCTCTCCCACCACGGCGACGTGACCGAGATCCGCGAGGACCTCAAGCAGGACCTGCGGGACTACTTCCGGCCCGAGTTCCTCAACCGGATCGACGAGACGATCATCTTCCACGGGCTCGGCGAGGAGGACCTGTCGCGGATCTTCGACCTGCTGATCGACCAGAGCAAGCGGCGGGTGAAGGCGCAGGGTCTCGACCTGGAGGTGACGGAGGCGGCGAAGAAGCTGCTCGTGGCCCACGGCCACCAGCCGGAGTTCGGCGCCCGCCCGCTGCGCCGCACGATCCAGACCGAGCTGGACAACCGGATCGCCTCGCTGCTGCTGGGCGGCGAGGCGGACCCCGGGGACACGGTCGTGGCGGACATCGAGAACGACGCGCTGGTGTGCCGGATCGAGAAGGGCGCGGCGAAGGAGGAGGAGGGGGAGGAGGAGCCGACGGAGGCGTAGGGGCAGGAATGTGTCGGCGCGCCGGTGGGGCTGCGCTCCCTCCCTCCTCAGATGCTCACAGGGCGGGGCGCAGCGCGCCGGTGTCGGGGCCCGCGGCGCCGGCGGGCGCGGAGCCGAGGGCGCTGCCGCGGCGCCACTCGGACCAGCTCAGGTTCCAGTCGCCGAAGCCGTTGTCGAAGGGGCTCATCTCCTCTCCGTAGCCGTTGACGACCCGGACCAGGTCGCCCTCGCGGACGGTGTCGTAGAACCAGGCGGCGTCCTCGGTGCTCATGCCGGTGCAGCCGTGGCTGACGTTCTCGCTGCCCTGCGAGTCGAGCGACCAGGGGGCGGCGTGCAGGTACTCGCCGCTCCACGTCACCCGGGTGGCCCAGCGGACCTTGAGGTCGTAGAAGTCCTTGTTGCCCCGGGCGATGCCGATGGAGTCGCCGCGCATCCGGACGGTGGCCTCCTTGCCGAGGACGACCTTGACGCCGCCTCGGGTGCGGTAGCCGGCCTTGCCGGTGGTGACGGGGATGGTCCGGATCTCGCGGCCGTCGCGGTAGACGGTGAGGGTGTGCGCGGCGACGTCGGTGACGGCCTCGACGTGGTCGCCGGTGGTGAGGGTGAGCGGGGCGGAGGGGCCGCCGTAGAGCCCGTCGGTGATCCGGACCCCGTCGAGGGCGCTGTGCACCCGGACGGTGGCGTGGGCGGGCCAGTAGGCGCGCGGGCGGTAGTGGAGGGTGCTGGGGCCGACCCAGTGCCAGGCGCCGTCGACCCGGGGGGTGGAGCGGACGTCGAGGGCGCGCTCGACCGTGCGCCGGGCCTCGGTGTCGGCGGCGGGCACCGGGTGGCTCAGCTCGGCGGTGAGCGGTTGGCCGACCCCGTACAGCTGCGGGCCGGGGCCCCCGTCGCGGGTGGGGCCGAGCTCGGCGGTGAGCCGTTCGCCCTCGGGTGCCGCTCCGGTACGCAGGTCCAGGCGGGCGTTCTGCCGGTGCGGGGCGCCGGGGTCGGTGCGCTCGACGACGAGCCGCGCGGTGAGGCGGGCGTCGGCGGGGAGGGGCGCCGCGCTGGTCCAGCGGGTGCCGTCGGCGCTCAGCTCGCCCGCGATCCGACGCCCCTTGTGGTCGGTGACGGTGACGTCGGCGAGCCGTCCGGGCGTGCGGAGGGAGAGCGCGAGGGGCCCGAGGGGGGTGCGCCCGTCGAGGGTGAGCGGGGGCCTTCGGGTGTCCAGGAAGACGGTGCGGCGGGGGACGGCGCAGAGTCCGGGGGCCCCGGCGGCGGGGCAGGCGTCGACGCTGACGAGCGCGGGCGCCGTGCGGGGCGCGGCGGCTCCGGCGGCGGGCGGCTGGGCCGCGTTGAGGGCGAGGACGGCCCCGGCCGCGAGGGAGAGCGCGCCCCATCCCTTGATGCTGTTGCGTGACGCCACGTCGGGCACCCACCCCTTCTCGCCTGGGCCGGTCCGGTCCGGTCCGTCGGGTGCATCAGAACCGATACGGGGCGGAAAAGATGATCAACTGACCGGGCGTGGCGCGGGAGAGGGGCGCGAGACGACTCGAAAGCACCAACGGGGCGGGCGGCGCGAGGATCGGCGCGAGGCCGGCGACCTGCCGGGGTCGACCACGATGGCGGTGCCGCCGTCGCGGACCAGGGCGACGGTCACGCAGGCACGCCAGCGCGGGAGATTGGGCCGTCCGGGGGAATTCGGGGTACGGGAGGGAGTAGGGCTCGGCGCGGAGGCGCAGGGCTCAGCGGTGCGGCGGCGCGGGGGCTCAGCGTGGCACTTCGGGCAGTTCCTCGCCCGTCTCCAGGAGGGACTTCAGGCTGGAGAGCAGCGCGGGCCAGCCCTCGCCCACCATGTCCCGGATAAGTCCGCCGGGTTCCAGGTCGTCGTGGACGAGGGTGAGCCGGACCATGTCCCCGGCGGGTTCGATCGCGAACGTGGCCTTGGAGCGGCGTTCCGCGGCGAGCCGGGCGCGGGTCGGCTCGTCGATGTGGACGGCCTCGGCCCAGGCTGGTGTGAAGGTGTGCCAGGTGTAGGCGAGCCGGCGGCCGGGGTCGGCGGTGAGGACGCGCTGCTCGGGGTCGGTGGTGCGGCGCCCGGCCTCCTCCCAGACCATGGCGGAGCCCTCGGCCCAGTCGGTCTCGAAGGCCACGCCCCAGTAGCGGCGGGTGAGCTCGGGCTCGGTCAGCGCCCGCCACACCTCGTCGGGGCTGGTGCGGATGTAGATCGTGTAGACGAAGGCGTTGCTGTCGTTGCTGTCGTTGCTGTCGTTGCTGTCGTTGCTGTCCATCGGGGCTTGCTCCCTCGGGAACTCCAGGGCGGTGGGGGCGTCGGCCGGGCGCGGCGGCCACGAGCCACTCGATCACCAGGATCGCGCGCGGTTCGGGGTCGCGCACGCGCTCTCCCGCACATGGGCGTAGCGGGCGGGTGACCCGCGCCGCGAGCACGGCGAGGCCGTGGCCGCGATCCCGGGGTGTCCGGAGGGCGCGGGCCGGCCGGCCCGCCGGGGCACGCGGCTCGCCCGCCTGCTCGCCGTACCCTTGCGCAACGCCCTGGTGCGCCCACCCCCTTCGGGGCACGCGCTGCGGGCGATCCTCCGCCTCGCCGACCGAACCCCACTTCCCACCAGGGCTTTCACCGGTGAATAGGTGTGGAGGAAACTATTAAACGAACTGCTACTTTGTCCGGATGTCTCTCAAGCACGCGGTCCTTGCGGCCCTCCTGGAGGGCGAGGCGTCCGGCTACGACCTGGCCAAGCTCTTCGACGTGTCCGTGGCCAACTTCTGGGCGGCCACGCCGCAGCAGCTCTACCGGGAGCTGGACCGGCTCTCCGAGGCCGGCCTGATCGAGGCCCGCGTCGTGCAGCAGGAACGCCGCCCCAACAAGCGCATGTTCACGCTCACCGAGGCGGGCCGCCGGGACCTCGTCGCCTACACCGCGCACCCGCCGAAGCCCACGGCGGTGCGCGACGAGCTGATGGTGCAGGTGCAGGCGTGCGACGAGGGCGACACGGCGGCGGTGCGGGAGCACGTGCGGGACCGGATGGAGTGGGCCCGGGGCAAGATCGCGCGCTACGAGCGGCTGCGGGAGTGGCTGCTCGACGGGCGCGACGAGGAGACGTACCTCCGCGAGGCCGAGCGGGTCGGCCCGTATCTGAACCTGATGCGCGGCCGGGCCTTCGAGGAGGAGAACGTGCGCTGGGGCGAGCGGGTGCTGGCGGTCCTCGCCGCGCGCGAGACGGCGCCCCGGGTCCCCCAGGACCGCTGAGGCCGCCGACCTGGTGACGCCGGTGGCTACCGTGCGGTAGCGTCCCGGGGCATGAACGTCGGTGACATCGTCGAGGACTTCACTCTTCCGGATGAAACGGGGACGCCCCGCTCGCTCTCCGGTCTGCTGGCCGACGGGCCGGTCGTCCTCTTCTTCTACCCCGCGGCCCTCACCCCCGGCTGCACGGCCGAGGCGTGCCACTTCCGGGACCTGGCGGGCGAGTTCCGCGCGGTCGGCGCGCACCCCGTCGGCATCAGCACGGACGAGGTGGCGCGGCAGCAGGAGTTCGCCGACCGGCACGCGCTCGGCTATCCGCTGCTGTCCGACCCGACGGGCGCGGTGCGGGACCGGTTCGGGGTGAAGCGGGGCTTCTCGCTGGCGCCGACGAAGCGGGTCACCTTCGTGATCGACGAGGACCGCCGGGTGCTGGAGGTCGTCCGCAGCGAGCTGCGGATGAGCGCCCACGCAGACCGGGCGCTCGCGGCCCTGCGGGCGCCCGAGCGCTGAGTCCCCCCGGCTCAGGTGCCGAGCAGCCTGGACTTGGCCGCCGCGAACTCCTCCGGGGTCAGCAGCCCTTGCTGGGCGAGCTCCCCGAGCCGGGTCAACTGGTCGATGACCGTGGGCGCGGCGGCGGGCCCGCCCGGCGGCGGAGGCGGCGGAACCGCCTGGGCCTGCTGGGCCGCCTGAGCTTGCTGAGCCGCCTGAGCGGCCTGCGCCTCCTGGGCCTGCTGCGCCTGGAGGTCGGCGATCGCCTGTTCCTGGTCCTGCTCCCGGCGGGCGCCGCGCGCGGCGCTGCGGCCCGCCGCGTAGGCGGCGCCGCCGACGAGCGCACCGCGCAGCAGCGGGGCTCCGGCGGGCCGGACGACCGGGCGGACGAGGGGGCGGCGGCGCATGAACATCCCGGTCAGCTCCTTGCGGTCGTGGTCTCGGCCGCCGCGACGGCCTCCTGGTAGGCGGCGCGCGCCTGCTCGACGAAAGCGTGCGGGATGGGCACCCGCCCGGCCACGTACCCGTCGGCCTCGCGGACCGCCTCCGCCGCGCGGGCCGCCCAGACGTGCTCGACGAGCAGCATCAGGGCGCAGGAGCCGGGTTCGAGGGTCTCGCCCACCTCCGCGGCGTCCTCCGGTCCGAGCAGGTTGGCCTCGGGGCCGATCTCGGCGGCGGCCTCCTCGTACTCCTCGTACTCGGCCAGTTCGGAGCTGGACACCTCACCGGCGGCCGACTTGGTGACGACCAGCGAGTCGATGAGCCGCACCTGCCCCTCCTTGCGGAGGTCGGCGATGGCCGTGACCGCCGCGACCGCGAGCCGCTCCCCGGGAAAGGCGAGCACCAGACATTCCACCGGCCCCATGTGACTCCTCGTGTGTGCGAGTGCCGTACGCGTGCGCCCGTCCATCCGATCACGGCCCCTGCGGGCCCGCACCCCGAGCCGGTCACGACATGCGGGACCCGGCGGGGTCGGAGAGGATCACTTTCACGCCGGCTGCTCAAGGCCGGCGGGAACAGGAGTGCAGGCATGGACGACTATCCGCTGCTCAACCTCTTCTGGACCATGCTCTGGTTCTTCCTCTGGATCATGTGGCTCTTCCTGCTCTTCAAGGTGATCACGGACATCTTCCGGGACCACGAGCTCCACGGCTGGGGCAAGGCGGGCTGGCTGATCCTCTGCATCCTGCTGCCCTATCTGGGTGTGCTGATCTACGTCATCGCCCGTGGCAAGGGAATGGGGCAGCGCGACATCAAGCAGGCCCAGGCGAGCGAGGCGGCGTTCCAGGACTACATCCGCAAGACCGCCGGCACCGGGCCGGGCGGAGGCGGCGGCGGGAGCGCGGACGAGCTCGCGCGGCTCGCCGAACTCAAGGACAAGGGAGCCATCACGGACGAGGAGTTCGAGAAGGCGAAGGCCAAGGTCCTGTCCTGACCGGACGACGGGACGGAGAGGACCCGGGGACCTCAGGGACGCCCGGGAAGCCCGAGGACTCAGGGACCCCCGAGATCCACAGGACCCCTGGGACCCCCGGGACCCCTGGGACCCCCGGGACCCCTGGGACCCCCGAGTCGCCCGCCGAGCTCCCGCGCTCGCTGCTGCGTGCCGCGAGCCGGGAGCCGGGGCGGCTGCCGGAGCTCCTCGCCGACTTCGCCACCCGCCGGCTGGGCCACGGGGCCGGCCGGACGGTGGCGCGGCTGCGCGCCGAGCACCCCGGGGAGCCGCCCGAGCGGCTGCGGGCCAGGATCGTGGCGCGCGGCAGCCGGGCGGCGACCTCCGAGGGCGCGTTCGTGGGCGGCCCGTTCCTGGTGTTCATCCCGATCGCGTTCTGCGCCGCGCTGCTGTCGCAGGCGCGCATGATGCTGGAGCTGGCGGCCCTGGAGGGCCGGGACCCGTCCGACCCCGAGCGGACCGCCGAACTCCTCGTCCTCCAGGGGGTGTACGAGGACACGGACGCCGCCCGGGCCGGCCTGGCCGCCCCGCACGCCCCGCCCGCGCGCCGGCCGGGGCGGATCGCCGCGCTGTGGGAGCTGACCCTTCGGATGGCGCGGCTGCTGGGGCTCGCCACCCCCGCCGAGGGCCCGGCCAGGCTGCTGGTGCGGATCGGCCGGTGGCTGCTGGTGGCCGTGGTGTTCCTGGTGGGCCTGGTGGCGCCGCTGGTCTGGCTGCCGTACATGGCCGACTCGTACCACCGCTCGACGGCACGGGTCGCGGACCGGGCGGCGCTGTTCTACTCGGGCGCGAAACTGCCCCGGAGGTCCGGGCGGCTGGATCCGGCGATGGTGTTCGCGGCGCTGCGGGCGGTGGCGTCGCTCCTCGTCCCCCTGGTGGCGCTCGCGGTGGTCGCGCTCACGGACGCCCGGATCGCCGACCGGCGCTGGCCGGTCCTCGGCATCACGCTGTTCACGGCGTCGATGGCGGTCGGCGGCTGGTGGGTGTGGCGGCACTTCACACGGCGGCGCGGGTCCGGTCCCGGGGCCGACGAAGACCCCACCCCTTAATCCGAATGCCACATGCGCCTTTGGTACGGTCGTTCCGTGCGGCTGACGAAATTCACCGACCTGGCGCTGCGTGCCGTGATGCGCCTGGCGGTCTCAGGGCAGGGCGACTCCCCCACCACGCGCGAGGTGGCGGAGTCGATGGCCGTGCCGCACGCCCACATGGCGAAGGTGGTCACCCGTCTCCAGCACCTCGGCGTCGTCGAGGCCCGGCGCGGCAGGGGCGGCGGGCTGACGCTGACCGAGCTCGGCCGGCGCTCCTCGGTGGGCTGGCTGGCCCGGACGCTGGAGGGCGAGGAGGAGGTGGTCGCCTGCGAGGGCGATCCGCCGTGCCCGCTGCGGACCGCCTGCCGGCTGCGGGGCGCGCTCCGCGAGGCCCAGGAGGCGTTCTACCGGACGCTGGATCCGCTGACCGTGGCGGAACTGGTCGAGTCCCCCACCGGCCCGGTGCTCCTCGCCCTGTCGGCGAGCCGCCCAGCCGACTGACCACTCGGCGCCACACCTCACCACCTCACACCACCCCACACCTCACCACCGTCGCACTACCCCGCACCGCCCCCACTCCCCCGCGCGCCCCGCGGGGCTTCCCCACCTCTTTAAACACGTAGATCATCTACCACTTATCTAACTGATGGAGTCGTCATGCTGTCCGAGCAGGCCACCCCGGTCGTCCGCGCCACCCTCCCCGCCGTCGGCGGGGCGCTCGACGAGATCACCGAGCGCTTCTACGCGGGGCTGTTCGCCGCCCACCCCGAGCTGCTGCGGGACCTCTTCAACCGCGGCAACCAGGCCACCGGCGACCAGCGCAAGGCCCTGGCCGGTTCGATCGCCGCCTTCGCCGGGGCGCTGCTCGAACACCCCGGGGCCCGCCCGGACGTGATGCTCTCCCGGATCGCCCACAAGCACGCCTCGCTCGGCGTGACCTCCGCGCAGTACAAGGTGGTCCACGAGCACCTCTTCGCCGCCATCGTCGCCGTCCTCGGCGAGGCCGTCACGCCCGAGGTCGCCCGCGCCTGGGACGAGGTGTACTGGCTGATGGCGAACGCCCTGATCGCCCTGGAGGCCCGCCTCTACCAGGAGAAGGGAGTCGCCGAGGGCCAGGTCTGGCAGCCGATGGAGATCGCCGGGCGGCAGGCCGAGACCCCCGACACCGCCTCCTTCACCCTGCGCCACGCCGACGGGCGCCCGGCCGGGTCATTCCGGCCCGGCCAGTACGTCAGCGTCCAGGTCGCGCTCCCCGACGGCGCCCGGCAGATCCGCCAGTACAGCCTCTCCGCCGCGCCCGGCTCCCCGGACTGGCGGATCACGGTCAAGCGCGTCGACGGCGACCCCGCCGGCGAGGTCTCCTCCTGGCTGCACGCCCACGCCGCCGTCGGCGACACGGTCAACGTGTCGGCCCCGTTCGGCGACCTCGTGCTGCCCGAGGGCGACGGGCCGCTGCTGCTCGCCTCCGCCGGCATCGGCTCGACCCCGATGCTGTCGATGCTCGGGCACCTCGCCGCCACCGGCTCCACCCGCCCGGTGACCGTCGTCCACGCCGACCGCTCCCCCGAGGACCACGCGCACCGCGAGGAGCTGCGTCGCCTGGTCGGGGCGCTGCCGCAGGGTTCGCTGCACCTCTGGTACGAGGAGCCCGGCACCGCCGACGCGGGGCGCGGCCGGGCCCGGGTCGCCGAGCTCGACCTGCCCGGGGACGTCACCGCGTACCTCTGCGGCCCGCTGCCCTTCATGCGCGCGGTCCGCGGCGACCTGCTCGCCCTCGGGGTCGCCCCGGCGGCCGTGCACTACGAGGTCTTCGGCCCCGACCTGTGGCTGGGCAGCGAGGCATGAACACCCCGGAACGCCTGCGATCCGACGCCCCGTAGCGTTATCGCCCGAGATATTGCATAGTGATGCCGCTAAATCACCTCATGATCAGTGGCAGGAGCGGGCGAATGGGTACGGCGCAGAAGGCGGTTCGCGGGTTCGCCCTGGACATCGGCAGCTCCCGCACCCGGGTCTGGGCGCCCGGTGCGGGCGTCCTCGCTGACGTGCCGAGCGGGCCGGTGCGGCGCGGACGGGTCACCGACGCGACGCCTCACCAGCGGCTGCTGCGCCGGGTCGCGGACACGGCGTTCGGCGGGGCGCTGGACGAGACGGTGGTGATGCTCTGCCATCCGGTCCTGGCCGGCCCCGCGGAGCGCGAGGAGACCCGCCGGATGGTGGCCGGGCTCGGCGCCGCGCGGGTCGTGTCGGTGAACAGCGCCCGTGCCGCCGCCGCGTACGCGGGACCCTCGGGCGGCGGTCCGCTGCTCGTGGTCGATCTGGGGGCGGCGCTCACCGAGGTGACCCTGCTCGTCGACGGCGTGATGCAGGACGCGCGGCTGGCCGAGATCGGCCTGGACGACCTCGCGGAGCCCGGGGCCTCGCCGGGCGTGGTCGTGCACACGGCCGCGGAGCTGGTGCGCGAGCTATGGCGGGAGGACACCACGGGCGCGGTCCGCGGGGCGCTGGGCCGCGGGGTGCTCGTCACCGGCGGCGGCGCGCTGCGGCTCGACCTCACCGGCCGTCTCGCGCTCCGCCTCGGGGCGCGGCTGCGGCTCGCCAACGACCCGGCGACCAGCACCGTGCGGGGTGCCGGGCTGCTGCTCTCCTCGGCCCTGCGGCACCCGGGCGGCGGGCCACGCCGCCCGTGAGGAGGCGTCCGGCGGGGGTTCAGCAGCCGGTGGCCCAGATGTGGGAGTCGCCCCGGTCGTTGGCCGACCCGTTGTACCCGACCTCCTGGCCGGGGGCCAGACAGACGGTCATCGCGCCGCCCTGCCAGGCGCTCTCGTAGACCCGGACGTGGTCCTTGATGCCGGGACCCGAGATGCCGTGGTTGGCCCAGGAGGAGTCGGTGTCCGCGATCCAGCTCTCCCACCAGCCGTCGTCACCGCTCCAGTTGGCCCGCTGACCGCCGAAGTTCGCGTCCTGCCAGACGCAGAACTCCCCGGAGGGGCACTCCGCGGCGCCGGCCGGGGCGGTCAGGGCGAGCCCTCCCGCGAGGGCCAGCAGGGCCGCGGCGGTGGAACCGAGGAAGCGCTTCATGGAGCGTCGACGCCTTTCGTCGTGGGGGTGGCCTGCGCCGTGGGGATGTCCTGCGCCGTGCGGGTGTCCTGCGCCGTGTGGGCGGGCTGCGTTTCGGGCGTGGCCTGTGTCTCAGGGTCGGGACGCGGCGTGGGAGTGGCGGGCGCGGTCAGCTCGGCCGCCCGCCGGAGCGCGCCGGCGCGCAGTTGCTCGTAGACGGCGACCTGGTCGTGGTGGAGGGCGCGCACCGCGGCCAGTTCGGCGGGCTCCAGCCGGGCCCGTACGTCGTCGAGTCCGCTCTCGCGGGCGCAGCGCGCGGCGAGGAGCGAGTCGGGGCGGCCCCGGCGGGGTCCGCCCTCGGGGGCGGCGCAGCGGGTCCAGCGGTCGAGGGCGGCCCGGTGGGCGGGGTCGTCCTTCATGCGCGCCTGGGCCTCGGCGCGCAGGTTGTCGACGGTGACCTGGGCGCGGAACCAGCGGTTCTGGTCGCCGTAGAGCCCGGCGCGGGCGGTGGCCACGCAGCCGTCGCTGTTGGCGGTGACGGTGAGCCCGCTGGACAGGGTCAGGGACAGTTCGCGGGGCTCGCTGCCGAACAGCGCGGCCTGCAGCCTGCGGTCCTCGGCGGGGGCGCGGGCGCGGCCGGAGAGTCTGAGGCCCCGGGCGCCGAGACAGTCGGTGACCAGGCGCTCCTCGGCGGTCTTCAGGAGCCGGTCCTGCTCCTGCCGGGTGGTGCCGGCGGGCGGTCCGGCGGGGCCGGGCCGGACGGTGGCGCAGGCGGCGAGGACGAGCGCGGCGGCGGCGGTGACGAGCGCGTGGCGGCTTGCGTGACGCACGGGGTTCCCCCTGGTGGCGGGCCTGATCGGCGCGGTCGGGCGGCGCGGTCGGCGCCGTTCACCGCGATGAATGCCCGGTGCCGTACGGGCCATGCGGGGGCTCCGTGCGACTCACTCGAAGGGGTCGGACACGCCGGAGCGCGCGCCGCCAAGAGGGCGCGCTCCGGGCGCCCGGGAACGACAGAGCCCCGGTTGGACGGGGGATTCCAACCGGGGCCGTGTGCCGTGACGGGCCTGAAGGGCGGTCGCCGCAATGGGGGGGACCTTGGGCACCGGGCCCCTTCACCGTCACATACAGATGAACGGTCAACCGTCCCCCGATGTTCCGGAGTGTCCCCTGTGCCGGGTGTGAGTCACCTCACCCGATTCGCTCCGCCGTGCGCCGTGCGCCGTACGCCGTGCGCGGCTCAGCCCTTCTCGGGGCGGTAGACGGCTCCGGGCTCGGCCTTGCCGGGGGCGAGGAGCTGGGGCACGGTCACGAAGGTGTAGCCCTGGCGCTTGAGCTCCTCGATGATCCCGGGCACGGCGGGGACGGTGCCGTCGTAGATGTCGTGGAGCAGGATGATCCCGTCGCGGTGGGCCTGGTCCAGGACGCGCTTGCGGATCAGGGCCGTGTCGGTGGTGGAGTAGTCCTTGGCCGTGATGCTCCACAGGACCTGGGCGAGTCCGAGCTCGCGGCTCACGTCGGCGACGGTGTCGTCGGTGCGGCCCTGCGGCGGGCGCATCAGGGTGGGCTTGGTGCCGGTGATCTTCGCTATCGCGTCCTGGGTGCGGGCGAGCTCCTCGCGGACCTCGGACTTCTCCAGGTCGGTGAGGATCTCGTGGGTCCAGGTGTGGTTGGCGACCTCGTGGCCCTCGTCGGAGATCCGCTTGACGACCTGGGGGTAGCGGTCGACGTGCTTCCTGCCGAGGAGGAAGAAGGTGGCGGGCACCTTCTCCGCCTTGAGCGTGTCGAGGAGCTGGGGAGTGTCCTTGCCCGGTCCGGCGTCGAAGGTCAGCGCGATGCACTTGGCCTTGGCGCAGTCGACTCCGGTGGCCAGTGCCGCGCCCTTGCGGTCCGAGGACGCGTTCTCGCGCGCGTCTTCGGGGGTGACCCCGTCGACCCCGCAGCCGGAGACGGTGAGGGCCAGTGACATCGCCGCGAGCACGGCGAGGAGCCCCCGGCGTCGGCCGGACGTGGTTCGGAACATGAGTTACCCGCTTTCCCCGAGATTGGTTCGAGCGCCGGCTTCCCCCTGGTCATGGCGAAGCCCCGTGGCGCGATCCCAACTCTACACACAGTGTATAGCTGGAGTGCGCGGGGGCCTCTCCGGGCACGCGGACGGCCCCGGGCGGCGCCCGTCCGCTCCGCCCGGGGGCTTGGAAGCTCGGGGGTCCGGGGTCTCAGCGGGTCGCGAGCAGCAAGCGCGCCTCGGTCTCCTGGTCACCCGACACGGACTGCAGCGACTGGATGTCGAAGGTGCGCGCGAGCACCTTCTCGACCTCGTCCACGGCGTGGTAGCCGCCGGTGAGGGTGGCGCCCACCGGCCCGGTCAGATGTGCCGGGGGCGTCGGCTCGTGCCGGCCGCCCGCCGTGTCGAAGGTCGCCATCCAGACGGTGGCGGCGGGCGCGGTGGCCGCGGCGGGGCCCGGCGCGCCCATGTCCTCCAGGCGGTAGGTGTGGTCGAGGACCTCGAAGACGGCCTGGGCGTCCTCCCGGCAGCAGTCGCTCAGCTGCACGGTGACATCCGTGTCGATGTGCAAGTCGTACACGTCGCTCATCTCCTCCTGCCCCGCTTCCAGGATGCCTCCCGGCAGGGCGTCCCGCGAGGTTCGTGCCACGGTGGAGGGAAGCGAACCGGGAGGACCAGGTGACCGGAGCACCGGAGGGACCGCCGGGGCCCGCGCGGCCGGACGGCGAGGGGGCGGGCCACGGGCGCCACGAGACCCCCGAGGAGCAGGCCGACCGGCGCTGGGGCGAGCTGATGCAGGAGATCCGGGTCGCCCAGACCGGGGTGCAGATCCTCTTCGGCTTCCTCCTCACCGTCGCCTTCACGCCCCGTTTCACCGAACTCACCGACACCGACCGGACGATCTACGTGGTCACCGTCTCGCTCTCGGCCGCCGCGATCGGGGCGATGATCGGGCCGGTCTCCTTCCACCGGATGATCGCCGGCCGCCGGCTCAAGCCCCGGGCGGTGACCTGGGCGTCCCGGCTGATCCTCATCGGCCTCCTGCTGCTCCTGGCCACCCTGACGGCGGCCCTGCTGCTGGTCCTGCGGGTGGCGACCCGGGCCGCGTACGTGCCCTGGCTGGTCGGCGGCCTGTTCCTCTGGTACCTGCTGTGCTGGTTCGTCCTGCCCCTCTGGGTCCGCCACCGGCACACGGCGGACCGCCGCTGACCGTACGCGGAGGCGGCTGAGGGCGGCGGTGCGCCCGGGGCCCGGTCCCGAGCCAGCGGCGGCTCGTGCGCCACCAGCGTCGTCACGTCCTCCGGATACGCCGTCACCAGCGCCAGCGCGAC
>NZ_JBEZHM010000065.1:0-39713 GCF_040650575.1 Streptomyces sp. NPDC048659
CCACCCGGTACGACAAAACCGCCCAGTCCTACGAAGCCGCCGTCACCCTCGCCTCACTCCTGATGTGGACGTGACATTTGACGACAGGACCTAGGTGTTCACCCGAACGGACTGATGTGCTGACATCGCCGTCGGTGCCTTGAGCCGGGACTTCAGCCGGGCCATAAGCACCGGCCAAGCTCGCCCCGGCCACCTCGAGGATCTGCCACAGTTTCGCCAGCTCGATCCTCGCGGTGCTGTCAACGAGTCAGCTCGCACCTGCGGCAGTCCCGCTGAAACCAACCACTCTCAGTGACGTCGCCCCAGGAGCCAGGGACGCTCACTACGCCACCAGCACCCACCACCCCCGTTCTCTGACCAGCACTCACCTTCCCGTGCTGGTCCGGTGCTGGTTCTCCCGCCCCGTCAGGAAAGAACCTGCAGGTCCTAGCGATGGTCCAGTGAGTTGTCGTACCACTCGATGGTGGTCCCGATGAGGGACGCGGCGACGATGCGCTTGAGGGAGCCGGGGGGCGTGGGGGCGGGAGTTGCGGCGGCCATGTGCACCACTTCCGAGCGGGATGACGGGGACTTGTCGGGTACCGCCACACCGTAGGAATCCGCAGGTCAGGGGCGTATGTGGCAGGACACCACAGTTCGGGGCCCACAGGTGCGCGCCGCCACCATGCCCACCTCACCGCGCCCTGCCGAGCTCCACCGGACGGCGTACGGCGGGGCCTGGAGATGCCTGCCAGATTTGCACACTACGACCCAAGTTGGGAGGAGGGTTCTGGATCCCGTGCTGGTTTAGTGCTGACCTGAAAGCCCATGTCAGCACCCCCGGGAACCTGTCCCATGCTGGTTCGATGCTGACTACGGAGCGTTGAACCGGGGGACATTCAGGCAGGGATCGGATGGGTCGCGGATACCGCGGCTGGCGCGGATCCGCCAGGCCATCCGCGCCAGCACGTTCACCCCGACGGGTGCGGCGGGCGCCGATCTGTCCGGCGGCCGTTACCTCTCGTTCCTGTACCTCGTCGGCACTGGCCCCTCCTGAAGAAGGAGTTCACCTCATGGCCACCGCCCCCTCCCCGGACTTCGCGACCGTCGCGGACGGCTACGCCGCCTACTCGCGAGGCGGCCGGGGCCGTCTGCGCCACGACATCACCGCCCGCCGCGTGCTGGCCGAACTCGGCGACCGGACCGCCCGCGTCCTGGACGTCGGCTGCGGCGACGGCGAGATGGTGCTGCGCCTGGCCGGCTCCGGACACCACGTGACCGGCGTGGAGAAGTCGCCCGACATGCTCGCCTCCGCCAGGCAGCGGGTCGCCGCCGTGCCCGACATCGCCGGGCGCGTCACCCTGACCCGCGGCGACGTCTACAGCCTGCCGTTCGACGACGCGTCCTTCGACGCCGTCGTCTGCCACGGCGTCGTGATGTACCTGCCCGACTCGGCTGCGCCCGTCGCCTCCCTCGCCCGGCTCGTCGCCCCGGGCGGGATCCTCAGCATCCTGACGAAGAACCAGCTCGCCGTCGGCGTCCGCGAGGCGCTGCGCGGACAGTACGAGTCCGCCCGGGCGCAGATCGAGACCGGGCAGGCCGCCAGCACGGGCAACCTCGGCCTCCGCACGCGCGGCGACAGTCCCGGCCACCTCGACCACCTCGCCGCGGACTGCGGCCTCACCCCGCTCACCTGGCAGGGCGTGCGGATCTTCCACGACCACCGCGACGACTGGACCCCTGCCGAAGAGGAGTACCAGGCGGCGCTCGCGACGGAGTGGGCCGCCTCGACCCGCAGCCCCTACCGCGAGCTGGGCCGCCTCGTGCACGCCGTCGCCCGCCGCGAGACGGTGTCATGACCAGGCATCACGCCATCATGCCGCTCACGATCGGTCGCCTCGCCCGTGACCTCGCGTCCCGGGCGAGGCAGCCGGCCCTGCGGTGCTACGAGTCGCCGGCCGCCCTGTGGGTCCGCTGCTGCGACCGGGGTCTGCCGCAGCGGACCGGGCCGCAGGAGCTCGTCGAGCGGGCGGGCCGGCGGCGCGTATCCGGCGCCACTGGTCGCCGCCCTTCCGGGGGCGGAGGGCGCCGCGGAGCTGTGGGGAGTTGGTGCTACTCGCGGTGAGCGGGGTGTCCATCGGCCAGGAGGCTCCCGTACGCCAGGCACAGCACGGGGAAGCCGAGCGCGTCCAGGGTGAGGCGAGCCGTCTCCACGTTGGAGGGACGGTGCCCGGTCGCCGCCTCGATCAGCTCGGTGACGTAGTGAAGGCCGCCGCCGACGAGCGCGAACCATGCCTGGTTCTTGCTGAACGTCTCGCTGTGCGCGGGGAC
Source organism: Streptomyces sp. NPDC048659 (assembly GCF_040650575.1). Lineage (NCBI taxonomy): Bacteria > Bacillati > Actinomycetota > Actinomycetes > Kitasatosporales > Streptomycetaceae > Streptomyces > Streptomyces sp. NPDC048659. The sequence goes on from NZ_JBEZHM010000065.1 coordinate 2,311, forward strand.
CAAGCGGGCTGCGGCCTGCTGGATCTGCTCGCGGGTGACTTCGCGCCGGATGCCTCCGGACAGGAAGGTGGTAGGCAAAGGTGTGTCCTTCGATCAGGGTCGCGCAGGGGTCCATCGTACGGGCGTCCGCCGCGGCGCTTGTTGGACGGCTCCGAGGGTGGCACCGGTGGGGCGTCAGGCCATTGAGGGGGCGCGCTGCCAGGCCCCGCGGAGGTCGATGTGGCGGGCCCGTGCCGGAGCCGAGCCAGGACTGGGGGGATCAGTGCCGCCGTCCTGACTCGGCCGCGGTCCTTCGGAGGTCCGATGGTGCACGGCATCCATGAGGCGGATGCCTCATCGCGGGCAGGCGAGCGGGGCGAGGCCCGCGCTGGTGAACACGTAGCTGACTGATCGTTTGTCCGGTCCCGGATAGGAGACGACGACGGCGGTCCCGTGGCTGTTGGTGCCGCCGTACTGGGGTGTCATCTGCGTGTAGGCGCGTCCGCGCAGGTCAGCAGCCCAGGTCGCGGTCGGATCGGTCCAGGTGATCACGTCTCCGGCGACATGGACCCAGTCGATGGACGCCCCCTCGACCACGATGACCGGCGCCGGCCATCCGGCTCTCCAGGCATACAGGTTCTTGTGGTCCACTCCGGTCCATGCCCAGGTGGTTCCGTCGCTCGCCGAGGCCGGTGAGCCGTCAGCGGCCGCCAGTGCCTTCGGGAGGCCGCCCGGCGTGCCCTGCGAGGTGACCGTGCTGAGCTTCGTGGGCGTGTCTATGGCGAATGCCTCCGGCCAGACCAGAGTGTCTCCGGCGAAGAAGGAGGGTGCCATGCGCCCGGTGCGCACGACCTTGTCGGTCGCCGAGGCGAGATCGTAGAGATGGACCTGCCGCTGCACGTCGGTGAGTTTCTGGTCCTTGGGCCCGTCGCCGACTCCCTGCACCCAGGTCGCCTTGCCGTCGTTGACCCACGGGTACATGAACGGCCCGGGCACCGGGTTGCCACCGGCGTCGACCGGGGACTTGGCGATGCGCTTGGGGGCTCCGCCGGCCTGCGAGTCCCAGGCGAACAGCTCCCACGTGGAGCCGACGTCGTTCGAGGCGAGGACGGTGAACACCACCCAGCGGCCGTCGAAGTCGGCCAGGCCCAGACCGCCCTTGCCGTCGTTGTCGTCGGTGTAGATGGTGGTGCGCTTGCGACCGTTCTCGCGTACCCACAGCAGGGTCACACGGCCGCCGGCCTTGCTGGCGGCGATCACTGAGGAGCCGTCGGGCGCCACGGCCATCGGGTTCAGGGACTCGCCCTGCGATGCCTGGAGGGTGCCGGCGGTCTGGGCCTGCTTCCAGGCGGCCGGGGTGTCCACCTTGCAGAAGGGCTTGCCGGAGTCGGCCTGGGGCGCGGAAAGGGAAGGACGGGAGGGTGCTGCGCTGCTCAAGGTAGGAGACACTGCTGTCGCGGCGGGGGTGCCCGGCCCCGGCGAGCACCCGAGGGTGCTCGCCAGCGCCACGCCGACCGCTGCGATCAGCAGCCTCCTACCAGTTGTAGCCACGTCCACCCATGATCGTCACGAGGGTGCTGTTGGGCATTCCGCTCCGTGAGGGAACGCTGGACCACACGGTGGTCGCCGAGTCCAGGTAGGCCGCCCAGTCCCCGTCGTAGCCCTGGAACGGGAACCAGTGGTAGATCGTCGATTGGTTGTTGGGGTGGCCGACGAGGTGCGGGCCGTTGTAGACCTCCATCGCGTTGCCGACCAGGGAGGCGCCCGCGTCGGTGTCGCCGATGAGGCGGTTCTTGAACGCGGCGACGTCGGCGCTGGTCGGGGTGTAGGGCAGGTTGACCCTGACGTAGGGGAACCCGCCGGCTTCGTCGTTCAGCTGCTTGCCCATCTGGTCCACACCAGTGCCGCCGTTGTTCGGCGATATGCCGATCCAGCTGGCGAAGGTCCCCTGGTCGTGGTTCCAGATGCCGCGCATGCCCAAGGCCATCACCAGCGTGGCGGGCCCGCAGTAGTTGTTGTACCACTGGCCCTGGTGCGTGTTCGGAAGCATGTTGGTGGTCGCCTGAGTCGCGGCCTTCGGCTTGTGGGCCGCCATGTACGCGTCCTTCGACTTGAGCTCGGCGGCCGTGGCCGCCCTGCCGCCCCAGCCGTCCTTGGACCTGTCGTTCCGGTCGTCGTCGGCGGCCTTGGCCGCTCCGACCTCCTGCGCGGACATGGCGCCGAATCCGGTCGGGGACGGGGAGTCGGCCGAGGCGACCTGCGGGGTGATGAGCCCGGCGACTACGAATGCGGCCAACGCTCCTGCCGTGGTGGCCTTCGCTGCAATGGTCATGATGCCCTTCGGAAGATTGGTGATCTGCGGGGATCGGCGTGCTCAGAGGCCGCGCCGTGCCTGCCCCACCGGCGTGGTGGCTGCCGGATGGACGTCCCAGCCGATGCCGGTGTCGCCCGTCGGCGCCATGCGGGCCGCGTCCCAGCCGATGCCGGTGCCGTCCGCCGCCGCAGTGGTGGTGGCGAGGCCGGTCAGCAGCAGGGAGAGCGCGGCGGTGGCGAGCAGGGACTTGGTCCGAGACATGGCGGTTCCCCCAGAGGAAGTCAGTGGTTTCGTCTACCGGGCCGCAGCGTCCGCGCTGCCCTCCCGGTGAACCAAATCCTGCTCAGTCGCCCGGCTCCGGAGAAGGGGTTACGGGTGTCACCAACCGTCCTGACCTATTGGTGACGTCACCGAGGGAGCAGGGGGATCGCTGCCAGGGCCAAGGCCAGGGCCCGGCTTTGGCCCTGGCCCTGGCCCTGGCCCTGGCCGTGCGGGCAGTTCGCCGACAGCCCCGGAGATCTCAGAGCCAACCTCGCTGGGCCGCCTTCAGTCCGGCCTCGAAGCGGCTGCTGGCATCAAGCCGCTCCATGAGGGCCGCCATCTGCCGCCGTACCGTCCGCATCGACACACCCAGTCGTCGGCCCGCCATGTCGTCCGTCATGCCGTCGGCCAGCAGCTTCAGGAGTTCCCGTTCCGCCGGGGTGAGCCCGGTCGCGGACTCCTGCGGCCGGTCCGCGCCCAGTGGTACGGCGGTGCTCCAGGTCTGGTCGAACAGGGCCGCCAGCGAGGCCACGATGCCCGGCTCGCGCGTACACAGCGCGCCCAAGCGGGTGTTGGCCGGGTCGATGGGGACGACGGCGGTCTCGCGGTCGAAGAGGAGCACGCGCGGGGGCAGCACGGGGCAGGTGCGGACCATCCCGCCCTCCCGGGTCATCCACTGGGCGTACGCGTAGGTGGCCGGGTCGTTGCGGGCGCTGTCCTGGTACAGGGTCAACATCGAGATCCCCCGCAGCAGCGCCTGCTCGTCCAGCGGGCGCGAAGCGTCCAGGCTCGCCTGCGACTGCGCCCCGCCGGGCATCACCGACAGACACTCGCGGCTGACCTCCGCGGCCAGTACCTCCAGCTTCGCCTGGATCGAGTCCAGCCCCACCAGCCGCTCGGTCCCGTCGCTGTCGGCGATCCCCGGACGCAGTGCGGCGTACTCTGCGACCGCGCGGGCCGCCGCCGCCTTGTTCAGCTCCAGCTCCTGCTGCCTGCGCAGGAGCTCTTCCTCTTGACGGCACAGCATGAGTTCCAGCCCGCGCTGCGGGCTCACGGCCCGGACGGCGCCCGGCTCGTCGCGGGAGGGGCGGACGAGGGACAGGTCCGCGAGCTGGTCCAGGCAGGCCCGTACCGTCGTCTCGGGCAGCACCAGGCGGAGACAGATGTCCTTTACGCCCGCCACCGGGTCGGAGAGGAGTTCTCGGTAGACGTTCGCGGTGTTCGGTTCCAGCCCCAGCATTTCCAGCACGTGCCCAACCCCCCAGATGGACGCTTGCGCGGCAGGTCCCGCGTGTCCGCTGCGCGCGATGGTCTCAGGGACACCACGAGCACGACAAGTGTCCGCACCGGCAGCCGGAAACCGTCCGGAAGCCGCCGGGTCGGAACGTTCCGGAAGCTGCCAGGCCGCTTGCTGCCAGACCTGCACACTTCCGGGGATCCCCGGCGCCGCGCAACCCTGGAGCCTGTCCGGTCGGCCGGCTCCTCGGAAGGGACTCCCCATGCGCATGGTCCAGGCGTCCCTCCTCCGCGTGAACAACGGCTCCGGGACAGCGAAGGAAGCATGCGTCCTCGATGAGCTGCTGTGGGCCCATGCCACCGCGGCCCACTGCCTGGAACACGTCCGCGTGCGGCCCGCCCCGTACGGTCTGGAGCTCGTGATGTTCTTGCGGTCCGAGACGGAAGCCGGGGCCGTGGCCCGAGCACACGCTCTCCTCGCGGTCGCCCGCCTGCCACTGCGCACCCTCGGTTACACCGTGGGCACCGCGCCCCCACCGGACGCACACCTCTAAGAGGTCGTTTTCTCCCGTTGTTTCATCCCGTTATGCGAATTTAATCCGGTGGTGTCGGGCCGCGCCAGGAGATGGTGCTTTCGCCGGTGAGGCCGCGGACCATCAGGTCGCTCATGGCCAGGTGGATCATGGCTTCGGAGCGGGCCGGGAGGGTCTCGTAGTCACGGGCAAGGCGGCGGTTCAGCATGAGCCAGCCGTAGGTCCGCTCCACCGCCCAGCGCTTGGGTATCGGAGTGAATCCCCTGGTCCCGGGCTTGCGGGCGGTGATTTCCATGTCGATGCCGAGGGTGGCCGCGTGCTCGACGAGGTGCTTGCGGTAGCCGCCGTCCACCCAGGTCTCACACATCGTGGGGTGGTCGGCGGCGACCTGGTCGAGCAGGCGGGTGCCGGCGTTGGAGTCCTGGACGCTGGCCGCAGTGACCAGGACCGCGAGCAGGAGGCCGAGCGTGTCGGTCACGATGCTCCGCTTGCGGCCCACGATCTTCTTGGCGTTGTCCGTGCCCTGGCTCGTGACGGGCACGCTGGTGGAGGTCTTCACACTCTGTGCGTCGATCACACAGGCCGAAGGCTTGGCGTTCCGGCCCTCCTGCTCGCGCACCAGTTCCCGCAGCAGGCCGTTGAGCTGGGCGAAGACGCCGTCGCGCTGCCACTTGGCCAAGTAGCCGTAGACGCTGTTCCAGTGGGGGAAGTCGTGCGGCAGGTAGCGCCACTGGACGCCGGTGCGGTCCACGTACAGGATCGCGTTCATGATCTCCCGCAGGTCGAGCTCGACGGGACGGCCGAAGCCCAATACCTGGCCGTGGCGCTCGTAGCGCCACGCGACCAGGACCGGCTCGATCAACTCCCAGCGAGCATCGGACAGATCACTCGGATACGCACGACGGTCAGCCATGACTTGGGCATACCGCCAGTTCGGGGCGTATGCCCAGACGTGCGTTCACTCGCGTGGAAGCATGGAACAGACCCGGGCGTCCTGGAATGAGACAGGCGCAAGCCGCTCCCAGCCCCAGACGCCACACCACTCGTCACCACATCCACTACTAACCCGGCTACTTCACCAGCGCCAGATCGCCAGACGACAGAAACGCTGTGATATAGCAATCATTCAGGTTAAAACGATCTCTAAGAGGTCGTTTCAGAATGCCGTCGGGCGGAGATGCCAGCGGCCCATGGAAGAATCCCCTCAACTGCGGCCTCAGGGGGGATGACGCCGAATGGAACGAGTTGGGGGTGCACGGGAGCTCGTGCTCGGCTACGTGGACGCTCTGAGCGCGATTGACGCGGCTGTGAGGTCGGCGCTCCCCTCGCTTGAACGACTGGGAGATGTCCTCGGCCTGGTCCGTTCACGCCGGATCAGCCGGAGTGGGCAGGTCGGCACCTACTCCTACACGGTTCATGGGACTGGGTGCCGCTTCGTCAGTGACGACGGCACTGAGGTCGACGTGGACTTCGCAGCCGACGGGAGCGAAGTCTTCGACCTCTGGCGGCTGCACTGCTACGGGCTGAGCCTGCCAGAGCCTCTTGACGTCACGGATCAGGACCTGCAGACCGCGGTGCGGTACCTGCAATCGCTTCCGACCGAGGTACGACCGGGTTGGTTCAGCGTCGCCAGCTGATCGCATCAGGATGAGATTCGCAGGCGGCGCAGGCATATGAGACTGCAGGCCAGTTCGAGAAGGCCCTGATGCAGGTCGCCGTGTCGCTCATAGCGGGTGCGGAGTCGTTTGAACTGGTGCAGCCAGGCGAAGGCGCCCTCGACCACCCAGCGCACCTTGCCCAGTCCCGAGCCGTGGGCGACGTCGCGTCGGGCGATCAGCGGTTTGATGCCGCGTTTCCACAGCAGGCGGCGGTACTTGTCGAAGTCGTAGCCCCGGTCGGCGTACAGGCGTCGGGGCTTGCAACGAGGGCGTCCCCCGCTGGCCGCGAATCGACGGCACGGCGGCGAACAGTGGCAGGAGCTGGATGACGTCGTGCCGGTTCCCGCCTGTCAGAGTGACGGCGAGCGGAGTTCCGTGACGGTCGACGATCAGGTGGTGCTTCGAGCCAGGACGCCCCCGATCGACGGGCGAGGGACCGACGTGATCCCCTCCCTTTGAGAGCCCGGACGTGCGACCCGTCCACGGAGCAGTCGTCCAGGTCCAGCAGGCCGGCGCGACGAAGCTCGGTCAACAAAGCTGCGTGCAGGCGAGGCCGAAGACCGGCCTCGGTCCAGTCTCGCAGTCGGCGCCAGGCCGTCACGGCTTCCTCATCCATGACGACATCCTCGACCACTCCCCCGCCCGCCGAGGATGAGCCTCCCTGCTGCCACCGACTGGAGACGGAACACCAGGAGGCCGGGTGGCACGGCGGGGGGACGCCTTCGGAAACGCGACCTCGATCGTCCTGGGGGACCTCTGTCTCACCTGGGCCGAGCGACTCCCCCTGCGGTACGCCGTCGCGTCCGGGGCCGACTCGGTGGCGGACATCTACCACGACATGTGCGCCGACGCCGTGTACGGGGAGGCACTGGAACTGCGCGTCCAGGCGGACCGCCGCTACGAGCCACGCCGATGCCTACAGGTGGCCACCCACAAGGCTGCCCGGTACATGCTCACTCCACCGCTGCTCATCGGAGCCCAGCTGGCCCAGGCCCCCGAGGCGGTGTGCCGTGCCCACACCGACCACGGCACGGCGCTGGGCGAGGCATTACCAGCTCCTGGACGACTTCCTGGGCGTGTTTGGGGATCCCGCGGTGACGGGCAATCCCAACCTGGACGACCTGCGCGAGGGCAAGCCCACGGTGCTGTTCGCGGCGACGCTGGAACGCTCGGCTGAACACGACCAGCGACGGCTCCTCGCCGTGTACGGGAACTCCCGCCTCGACGAGGAGTCGGCCAAGGAACTGCGTTGCCTGATGAGGTAGTCGGGGGCGGTCGCCGTTGTCGAGGAGCTGATCGCCGACCGTCGGATACTGCGGCACAGCCTTGAACCGCTTGACCAAACACATAGGGGCACCCCCCCCGGGGGGGGGTGCCAGCCACTCTCAGCGACGTCGACCCAGGAGCCGAGGACGCTCACTACGCCGCCCGCACCCACCTCCCCCCCCGTTCTCTGAGCAGCACGTCACTTTCCCGTGCTGAGGGACGCGGCGACGGTGCGCTTGAGGGAACCAGGGGGCCTGGGGGCGGGAGTTGCGGCGGCCATGTGCACCGCTTCCGAGCGGATGACGGGGGACATTGTCGTGTCGCCATACCGTAGGAACAGGCAGGTCAGGGGCGTATGTGGCGAGACACCACAGTTCCACCCCCGAGGTGCGCGCAACCACAATGCCCGCCTCTCCGGGCCTCGTCTCGCTCCGCCGGACGGCGCTCGGCGAGGCTCCGTCGCGTCCCCCGCTCTCACACACCTGTCACGAACAGCGTCTACGCTCGTGGGCCACAACGATCCGACCTGGCCTTGAGGCAACCCCCACGCGCGAAGGAGACATGGCCTTCCACCAGGCACGGGGTCGTCTGCGGCGCGAGGGCACCCGCGAGGTGCTTGAGGCTCCGCCCCGTCCATATCTGTGCCGCTCGGTCGCGCGATCCAGCGGGTGACCCCCCTGTCATGGAGCCCATCCGCCCGTTCGCGGCGGATCGCGGATCGCGCAGGTCGAGGCAGCCGAGGAAGCTCCGACGGCCCGGAGCGCCAAGCGCTCCGGGCCGTCGTTCGGTCCGCCTTGCGACAGGGTGTCAGGTCAGAGGATCAGGTCCAGCGGGCCCCAGCCGATGCCGATCAGGGTGCGGCCCGTGGGGAGGTAGTCGTAGAGTCCGCCCTGGTTCGTCAGGCCCACCGATTCCGCCGCGCCGTCGCTGTCGAGGTCCGTGGCGTAGGGGGTCCAGGCGCCGTTCCACCAGCCGTTGCCGTTGAAGTAGCGGGCGCCGAAGCTGATGGCGCCGTTGGTGCCGGTGGTGTTGGGGTAGACGTACAGGTCGCCCTGGTCGGTGCGGCCCATGATGTCGATCCTGTGGTCGCCGTTGAGGTCGGCGAAGCGGATCGTGGTCCAGGACGCCGGCCACCAGCCGTTGCCGATGAAGACGCGGCTGCCGAACGTCTGGGTGCCGGTGCCTCCGGCGTGCGGGTAGACCCACAGGTCGCCGCCGGCGTCGCGGCCGATGACGTCCGTGCGGCCGTCGGCGTCGATGTCGCCGAAGCCGAGGGTGTCGTACATGTTCCAGCCCGTGCCGATCAGGACCGGGCTGCTCACGGTCTGAGTGCCGGTCCTGCCGGTGCCCGGGTAGAGGACGAGGTCGCCGTTCTTGTCGCGCCCGACGATGTCCGTGTAGCCGTCGTTGTTGACGTCGGCCGTGTAGGCGTTGGTCCAGTGGTCCCGCCACCAGCCGTTGCCGATGAAGTAGCGGTCACCGAGTGTGTTCCGGCCCGTGCCTCCGGTGCCGGGATAGACCCACATGTCGCCGTTCGCGTCCCGGGTGAGCACGTCGGTGTAGCCGTCGCCGTTGTAGTCCGGCCGGCTCTGGGAGCCGCTGGTCCACTGGCCCTGGCCGACCGCGTTGTAGACGACCAGTACGCCGCGGGCGTGGAGGACCGCGTAGCCGCCCGGCCTGTTGCCCGTCCGGCTCTCCCACAGGCGGGTGGAGCCGTCCGCCGCGTCGACCACGAGGTTGCCGTCGTTCTGCATACGGGCCACGGCGCCCTGGTGGCCGGCGGTGTGCGTGGCCCACACCCGCTTGTCGCGCGTGAACAGGACCAGGTCGCCGTCGGTCTGCATGACGAGCTTGGACACGCCACTGGTGTACGCCTGGCCGGAGGTCAGCGCCGTACCCGGCGGGATCCGGGCGCCGGCGACGCCGTCGATCCGGAAGCCCCCGGAGAACGAGTTGACGCTGCCGCTCCATGCCTGCCCGTACCAGCCGAACATGGTGTTGTCGGCCTGGCGGGCCCACAGGTCGGTCACGCCGTCGCCGGACAGGTCCCCGGCGGACCCCACCTGCGGATAGGCGGCCTCGGTGACGCCGACGCCCACGCGCGTGCGGCCCTCTACGCCCCAGGTAGCCAGGTCGACGGCCCTGCCCTCGGCGCTCTTCTTGCCGTAGCTGCGCAGGATGTCGCCGTTGGCCCGGTCCCGCAGCCACAGGTCGGGGATCGAGTCGCCGTTGAGGTCACCGGGTGCGATGACCGTGTACTTGTCCCAGTCGGCCCCGCCCACCAGGACGGGCGCGCCGAGGGTGTCCAGGCTGAGACTCGCCCGGTTGCCGAAGTACGCCCACAGCCGCTTGTCCTGCTTGACGAGCAGGTCGGGCTGACCGTCGCCGTTCAGGTCGCCGGGGCTGAGGATCTGCGAGGCACCCTGCCAATGGTCGTCGCCCTCCTCCGTGCAGCCCATGTCCTCGTCGTGACGGGGGCAGGAGACGGTGACCTCGACGCGCTTGTTCCCCTGGACGTGGCCGAGGCCGTTGTTGGGGTACATCCACAGCTTGTCGGTGCGGTCGTTCGCGTCGGGCTCCAGGGTGAACAGGTCGTTGTAGCCGTCCTGTCCCCAGTCGCCCGAGATCACGGCCTGCGCGGCGCCGAGGCTCACCCCGCCGTTCGTCGCGGCGGAGAAGGTCGCGTCGCCCTGGCCCGCGTAGGTCACCAGGGTGCCGAACGAGTCCTTGCTCCAGATGTCGTGGTGGCCGTCACCGTTGACATCGTCCGCCTGGTCCCGGCTCTGGGAGCGGCCCGCGTAGAAGAGGTAGGTCGCGGTGTCGGAGCGGTTGCCCGCCTGGTCCTGACTGAAGGCGTACACGAAGTGCGGGCCCACCCCTGGCGGAGTGAGGCTGACGGTGGTCTGCCCGCCGGCGGGCACCGTGGCGGTCTTCACGTCCGGGTCCCAGTCCGTGTAGTAGCCGTATCGGACCACGTCGGCGACCCCGTTGGCCGAGAATGTGAAGGAGCCGGGCGTGCGCGCCTTGCCGGTGGTCGCGGGCCAGCCCGCGTCACCGTTGGGGAACGCGGCCGAGTCGATCTTCGGGGCCTTCTCGGGCCGCGTACGGTCGACGGTGAAGACGCAGGTCTGGCTCCAGCCGGAGTACTCGCTCTGGTCGTATGCGCGCACGCGCCAGGTGTACGTGCCGGTGGGCAGCTGGGCGTCCGGCACCATCAGGGTGGACACCCGGTCGCGAAGGCCGGGGATCCAGGAGTCGACGACCGTGGCGCCGTCCTTGTAGACCTGGAATTGGGCGGACAGATTGCCCGCGTTGGGGTCCGTGACGAACGCGTACAGGCTGACGGTCGTGTTGCCGATCACTCCGCCCGTCGCGCAGTCCGTCCGCGGGTTGGTGCCGAGGCCCGTCGGGGTCTGCGGCGGGTTGTTGTAGACGGTCTCCAGGACCGCCGTCTTCGGGTCGAACTTCTTCCACCCGAAGGTGTCGCCCTCGTTCGCCGCGTACAGCCCGAGGGTGATGCTGTTCTCACCTGCGGCGGCGACGCGCTGCATCTTCCAGGTGAGGTCGAACTCCAGGTTTCCGCCGGGGCAGTTGGAGGACCAGCCCTTCGACTGGTTCACGTCGGCCAGCCAGTCGATCTTCGCGGGCTGGTTGTTCCAGGTGGTCTTGTCGCTGATGCCCTTGGTGTGCCACAGCTGCACGGGCCGGGCCTGGCAGGACCAGGACCACACGTTCTTGATGCGGAAGGTCGAGGAGGTCACCTTGGCGCCGCGCAGGTTCGAGGTGTCCATCTCGAAGAACGACCGCGACAGGCCGCCGGTCTCGTTCTCGTAGCCGACGCGGGCCACCTCGTTGGCGTTCCAGTAGCTGTTGCGCGGGTACTTCTGGTAGACGCGGGTCCAGTTGTTGCGTCCGCCCCAGGCCCACGAGGGGTCGATGTAGACCGGGTAGGTGGTGTCGGGGGCCTTCAGCAGGCCCTGGTCGGGGGTGATCTGGAGGCTGTCGCCGCTGACCGTGGTCGGCATCACGGCCTCCTTCGCGCCGGCGGGCCGTTCGAACGAGCTGTCCGGCTCGGCGGCTGGGGCCGGATCCGAGCTCGCCGCGAAGGCGGCCGTACGCGCGGGCGCGGCGGTCTTGGCGAGGGGGGCCGGAGCCGTGGACGTGGTGGAGTCCCACATGACGGGCGACGGGCTGGTGAAGACGGTCTGGCCCGCCGGATCGGTCGCCGTCACGGCCCCGGTGCCCGCGTCGGTGGCGACCGTCACGCCGACCGTGGACATCGTGTACTTGAGCGTGGCGAGCTGGGGACTGGCCGCCGCCTGCGGTGTCTTGACGACGATCAGCTGGGAGAAGCCCTCGACCTCCGCCTTCAGCTGGAGGTCCACCCCCGGCAGTGTCTCGGCGTAGGTCGCGACGTTGCCGTCGAGGGTGGGCTTGGGCAGGGCCGTGGGCCAGGACAACGACAGCGTACGGCCGTCCTTGACGCCGGTGAGGATGGGGCCGGTGCCCCCGCCGGAGAACGAGACCAGGACCGAGGTGGCCCGGGGGCGCACCGATCCGTCGGGGGCGAACTCCAGGGTGGGGTCGGTGGCGACCCAGGCACCCGCGCGCAGGATCCGCACCGGGGTCCCGTACCGCTTCACGGAGAACGTTCCGTCCGGGTTCACCCAGGTGTCGGACAGCTCGGTGCGGGCGGTGGTCAGTTCGACCGGCCGGCCCGTGGCCTTCGCGTCGCGCAGCGCCTGGTCCTCGGGGCTGACGCGGCCGTCGTCGGCGGGGTCGGTGACGACGGAGGGGACGGCGGACGCCACGGGCACGGCTGCTCCGGAGCAGCCGATGCCGATGACGGCGGCGAGGACCGTGGTGCCACGGAGGACCCGTCTCCAACGGTTCTTGCCAGGTATGACGGACATGCTTCTCACTTCGTTCGATTCGCGGGGTCGGGTAGAGGGGCAGCGGGGTGGAGGGGCGGTTCGCGGGGGCCGGACGACGGCCGGGATACTGCCTCCATGAGCAGATACACCGAGGTCATCGTCCTGGCGCGCCGTGCGGAGGAGGTGATGGAGCCGCTGACCCGGCCCGACGAGGACCGGGAGTGGCACCAGAGCTTCACCCGGGTCGGCGACAACGTCTTCGCGGGCTCGGGCTCGCCGTCGGAGGAGTGCTACGCCTGGGTCGTCCAGTTCATCCGGAGCAACTGGCGCGGCCTGTTCGCGCACCTGGAGTCCCTGCCGTGGCCGGACCCCTGGTCGGTGCAGGTCCTCCTGCGGGACGAGGACGACGACTGCTTCGGCCTGTGGATGCTGTTCGACGGACGCCTGGTGGAGGTGCCGCTGCCGCGCACGCGGCGCGAGCCGTTCTCCGACACCATCACCGGCGTCCTGTCCCGGACCGACCGGCCCGGTCGCTGACCGGCTCGGCGGCGGTGCGCCCTCGCGGACGCACCGCCTGTACGGTGCCGGGTGCGGCGCCTCCTACGCGCAGTACGGCCCCGAGGGGTCGCACATGGTCGACGGCGGTTCGGGGAAGAACGGATCGGGTTGGTCGTCCGTGAAGCCGAACGGGTCGACCGAGTCCTTGAACATCTCCCAGCCGCCTCGCGTCCAGCCGTAGTCCCGGACGTAGATGGGTGCCTGGATGCCCGTGATGATCGCCCCGATGCCGGGGAACTTCACCTTGACCTTGGGGCCCTTGGGCCGCTTCATCGGGCCGGGCTTCGGCGGCGTCTTCGGCGTCGGGGGCACGGTCCTCCGGGAGTCGAAGTCACCCGGCGGGTAGATCACCCGGACGTTCGGGTTGTTCTGGTAGTGGGCGGCGTACTCCTCTGCCTGGGCCAGGTCCTTGGCGACGAACACGACGGTGCCGGTCTGGTTCTTGAGCTTCTTGTCGATCGTCCCGTGGTTCTGGGCGACGCTCCGGGTGGACTCGGTGGCGTCCGCGGTCTCGACGTCGACGATCTGCCCGTTCTTCCAGGTGACCTTCACGAAGTCGGCGGTCGTCTCGGCGTTGACGACGTTGCCGTCGAGGTCCTTGAGCGGCGCGTCCTTCCGTACGGTGGTCTTGCCCGCCTGCCCGTCGTCCTGGAGCAGGTACTCCACGCCGTTGCCCGTCTTCGGGTCGTAGTACATCCCGGCCCGCTTCAGGTCGTCGTTCAGGGTGTCGAACGCCTTCGCGGCGGACGCGTCCGGCTTGTCGGTCATGTGGTGCGGGACGCCCTGCTTGTCGTAGACGGTGGTGATCTTGCCCTTGCCGTCCACGTCGGCGGTGAGCGGCCGGGTCTGGTCCACGTGCTTGAGCCGCCCGCCCTGGCATTCGCCGGGGTTCGCCTGGCAGTAGGCCATCAGGTCCGGGTCGTAGAGCCCCGACGGATCGCTGCGCGTGACCGGGTTGTTGTGGCTGTACCCGTAGCCGTCGAGCTGTAGCGGATCGTTCAGGTCCATGACGGGGTCGACCGAGACGAACCGGCCGATGGCCGGGTCGTACTCGCGCGCCCCGAGATGGGTGAGCCCGGTGTCCGCGTCCTTGGTCCCGCCGACGAAGCCGCGGTCCCCGGTCCAGCCGGTCGGCTGCGGTCCGCGGGGTCCGCCGAAGATGCCGGTCTTGCGGCGCACGATGGTCTGCGTGGCGGCGTCGACCTGGGTCGTGCCGGTGCCGTGGTGGTCGGCGAGCAGGAAGGTCAGCTTCCCGCCCGTCCGCAGCGCGATCGTGGTGCCGCCGGCGGTGTAGTAGCGGGTGCCGGTGACGTTGCCGTCGCCGGCCATCCTCAGCTCGTTGCCGCCGGGCAGGTAGAGCGTGGTGCCGGTGGAGTCGGTGCGGAACAGCCGGGAGCCGGCCGCGTCGTACCGGTAGCTCGTCACCACCGACCCCTGGGTGGTCCTGGCCAGATGGCCTTCGGCGTCCCACTCCAGCTTCTGCTCGGCGGCGCCGCCGATCTTCCGGCTGACCGTGCGCCCGCCGGCGTCGTATCCGTAGGACTCCGTGACGTTCCCGCCGGGCCCCGTCTGGGAGACGGACGGCAGGTCGTGCTTGCCGGCCGTCGGCGCGCCGTAGGTCCGGGTGATGTCACCCGTCGGCCCGGACGCCGTCGCATGCTGGACCTCGCCGGTCCGGTTGCCCGTGACTCCGTAGGTGTACGTCGTCCAGTACGCGTCCGGACCGCCCACCGTCGAGGCGGACGGGCCGGCAGCGCAGCCGCCGGGGGCGGTCGACGCCGCCGTCCACGCCTCGGTGATCTGGCGCAGGGCGTCGAGGGTGAAGCACTGGGTGTCCGTGACCTGCTGCGCGTCCTGGCCCGACACGGTGTTCACCGAGGTGATGTTGCCGGTCGGGTCGTACGTGTAGCGGGTGTCGTCGATGCGCTGCGGCGCGAGGTCCCGGTCGGTGACCGCCCGGGTCAGGTCGCCGGTGTGCTCGTCGTACTCGAACGAGGACCACAGGTGCTTCGCGAACTCGCCGTACTCGGTCCGCGTCGCCCGGCCGTAGTGGTCGTACGTCATCTCGGAGACCAGCGGGTCGGTGCCCGCGCCGATGGTGTACGGCAGGCCGCCGGCGGCGGTGTAGGTGTTGACCAGCTTCTCCGACGGCAGTCCGCCCATCGCGGGCTGCTGGACCCACATCACCTGGTTGGTGTTGATGTTGTAGCTGGTGGTCCACTTGTAGGTGCCGGCCAGCGCGCCGTTCCCCGTGGACACCGGGATGGTGACCTGGGTGCCGACCGGGCTGTAGGCCCCGTTGTAGTTGACGACGGATTCCTCGTACGCCAGGCCGTCGATCCACCGGGTGGACTTCGCCGGCTTGCCCTTGCCGCCCGTGGCGGTGTCGTACGTCCAGGCCGCCAGGGTGGTGGTGCCCCGCTTCAGCGCGGTCTGGCGGCCCAGGTCGTCGAAGTCGCTGTGCAGCGTGACGCCGCCGGCCTTGGTGACGTCGGTGGCCCGGTCGCCCCGGTCGAAGACGGTGTCGGTGACGCCCTTGTCCGGGTCGTCGACGTGGGTCTGCCGGCCGCGGACGTCGTAGCCGTAGCTCCACGCGGCTCCCGAGGGGTCGGTGACCCGGGCGAGGAGGCCGCGCTTGTCGTACGCGTACCGGGTGGAGCGGAACGCCGTCCGGGCCGCGTCGGTGTACGTCCGGATCTCGCTGGTGCGGCCCTTGGCGTCCGTCAGCGTCGTCGTGGCGGTGCCGCCGCGCGGCGGGATCACCGTGGTGGTGTCGCCGGTGTAGACGGTTCTGGTCCGCTTGGTCTCGTCGCCGTACCTGCGGGCGACGACGTCGGTGACCCGGCCCGCCCCGTCGTACAGGGTGTCGGTGGACGACGGGTAGACCAGCTCCTCTCCGATCCCCAGGACGGGCCCGGCCGTTCCGGTGGAGAAGTAGGTGCCGGAGTCGCGCCAGACCAGACCACGGGTGTCGTAGAAGCTCTCCTGGATCAGCCGCCCGGCTCCGTCGGGGGACGGAGTCTGGGTCTGCCGCGAGCGCAGCAGGCCGTCGAAGAAGGCATAGGCCGTGCGGTAGACGGAGTTGTGGTCGAGGGCGCTCGTCGCGACCACGTTGGGGCCGTCCTGGCGGACGGTGTAGGCGAAGGTGTACGTCGGCGACGTCGGGTAGGTGGCGGCGGGCCGCGTCGGGGTCCAGATCCGCACGACCCGGCCGAACGAGTCGTACGCCGTCGTCGTGACCCTGTTGTTCGCGTCGGTGACCGTGAGCGGCTGGGAGCGCAGCGGGTCGCTCACCGTGGTGATCTGATGGCCCAGCGGGTTGGTGGTGACCGTGGTGGTGGGCACCTCGCCGACGGCCGGGGTGAAGGCCGTCGTGCTCTTCTTGCCGTACACGTCCGTCGTGCTCAGCGGGCGGCCGTAGACGTCGAAGTCAGCGGCCGGGGTCGTGCTGGTGACCTCGTATCCGGTGCCGGTGCCGTTGATGGACTCCAGGCGGGTGACATCGCCCTTGGTGGGGGCGGTGGCGGGGTCGGTCGCACCGTCGAAGTAGCTGCGGTTGTCGGCGATGACGTCGGCGGGCCGGCTGATCGCGCTGTCGCACGCCCCGGCGGCCACCTCCGTGCGGTACACCCGGTCGACCATCCACATGGCCGTGTTCCGGGCGTAGTACGCCGTCGTGCAGGACTCGTCGCCCGTCTTGTCCACGTCACCGAGGTCGGACGTCTGGTCGACCATGCCGTAGGAGTCGAAGCGCCGGGTCAGCGCGGTCCTGCGGGTACCGCCGGAGACGGTCGTCAGCGACTCCTCCTTCTCGACACCCGTCCGGTACGCCTCGAGGTCCGGCAGACCGGTCCGGGCGCGCGTGGCCGTCGCCGCCGAGCGCCACGGCGTCGAGGACGTCGCGGAGACCAGCTTGCTCGTGTCGTCGCCGTCGAAGACGGCGGACGCCCGCGGCATCCCCGCGAACTGCTCGCGGTCGGTGGCCGTCCGGCCGGCGTAGTCGGCGACCTGGGCCCCGTCGTTCCCGCGGAAGTACCGGGTCTCGGTGAGAGTCTTCGGGTCGAAGGCGGCGCCCGTGCGGGTCTGCACCCGGCCGTAGCCGCGCGGCACGGAGTAGGTGCGATCCTCCGCCTTGGTGAACTCGTCGGTGCTCTTCGCCCAGGCGGCGCCGTCCAGATAGGCGTAGGAGGTCACCTTGTCGGGCGTCTCGACGAGGTTGTCACCCTCGACGACCTGCGTGACCACATAGCTGTTGAACCAGTCCTGCTTCGCGGTCTCGCCCTCGTACGCCCACTTCACGGGGAAGCAGCGAGTGGTGTTGGAGGCGTCCGCCGGGGGCAGGGAGCTCGCGGTGCAGTCCGGCTGCGAGTAGTACGCGCCGATGGTGCCGCCGGCCTCGGTGGTGATCTGGTACATCCGCAGCCGGACGAACGGCGCGAGACCGTCGCCCGTCTTGTCGACCCGGTTGGCGCGCTGCTCGCCCGCGAACGTCACCGGAGGCAGGGTGAGATCGCCGCCGACCTTGCCGGTGTGCGTGATGGACTTCAGCCACATCGGCGTGGAGATGCCGTCGCCGGAGGCGGGGAAGTCCTGGTCGAGGGTCCAGACGTCGACGTCCTTGTGGGCGCCGCCGGTGAGGACCTTGGTGGTGATCGTCGTCAGGCGCTTGCGGGACCAGTACGTCGGGGAGAACCGGTCCTTGCAGTCGTCCCCGTCCTTGCAGTACAGGTCGAACGGGGTGTCGGGCCAGTTCTTGGCATTGGTGTCGTCGAAGGTGCCGCATCCGCTGAGGCAGCGCTCGGTGACGCCGAAGTCGACTCGGCCCATCGCCTTGCCGGTGTAGACGGCGTCACCGCGCAGACCGTAGTCGATGTGGTCGAGCCAGCCGCCGCGCACGTACGGGGTCGGCGTTCCCTTGCCCGTGGCCGAGTCGAAGGCGCGGGCGTAGTTGTTCTTCTCGGTGTTCCAGTAGTACGCCATGGCGTTGCCGTGGGTGTCCACGACGTAGTCGAGCTGCCAGCGCCATGCCTGCTGGCACCAGCCCGCGGGGAAGCTGGCGTTGTAGCAGGGCTCGCCCGCCTGGTTGCCGAAGACGGGCGTCGTCCAGGCGGAGTTGGTGACGGGGTCATCCGCCGCCGCGCCGTGGTCGCTCCAGCCCGGGAGGCGGTTCAGACCGAAGAAGTACTGGGTGCCGTCGGGCGTCGTGACTTTCCAGTGCTCACCGTCGTTGTCGCCGTTCGCCGCTCCGGTCAGGCGCTCGACCTTCTCGCCCGAGTCCGCCTCCGGGTGCCAGCCCTTGCCGGACTCGTAGACGAGCTCGGTGGACTTGCCGCCCAGCGTCAGAGTGGCGTTGTCGCCGAACCAGCACTCGTCGAAGCGCTTGGTGGTGTTGGTGCCGCCGGTCTTGTCGTCCTCGCAGCCGATGTAGCGGCGCTCGATGAAGCCGGGTTCGTAGGACCACCCGTCACCGAGCCAGCCGGGCTGGTTGTTGGAGGCCGCCGTACGCCCGTCCACCGACTGGGAGTTGTAGCCGAGCGCGATGCCCGGGACGAGACCGCCCGGCACGGACGGGACCTTGACCGGGTAGTTCCAGCTGAGGGCTCCGGTGGAACCGCCGGCGCTCCAGGCTCCCGACGCCTGCAGGGGACTGGCCTTGTAGTCGCCGGAGGAGCCGCCCGCGCCCGCGGTCAGGGCGAGCACGGTCGCGCCGCCCGAAGAGAACGCTGCCGTGCGGGCCGACGCCGCTCCGGTGGGGGCGCCCGCGCCGGACGCGGCGGGGATCTCGGCCGAGACCCGCAGCTTCTCCGTGTCGTTACGGCCGGCGAGCGGCCGACGGCTCCGGCACTCCGCGCGCTCGGGCGTGGTCAGCGCACAGCCGGGCAGCTCGACGAGGCGCAGCCGCGCCGCCCAGTCGCCACCGTAGGCGCCCTTGAACGCCGCGTAGTCGACGGAGACTTCGGACCGACCGGTGGCGCCCACCGCGGGGCGCACCGAGAGCAGGACCCCGTCCACTCCGGCCCTGCGCGTGGCCGTCCGGTCGGCGACGATCACGTCGACGCGGGTCGCTGCGGGTTTCGCCGCGAGGGCGCTCCGGGACCGGGCGCCGGGGGCGGCGGCGGTGCTCGTCACCGCGACGGGCAGCGACCCCGCCTTGCCGGCGGCCGAGCGGCGCGCTCCGGCCGGGACGGCGCCGAGGTCGAGCGTGGTGCGTCCCGGGAGGGGCCAGGTGACGGGGGGCGCGCCCTTCCAGGAGTGCGCGGCGGCGTCGTCCTTACGCTGGGTGCCTCCCACTGTCATGGGGGCGACCGGAACGGGCTTCGGCTGGTGGAGTTCGGGCAGCGAGGGCCCGCCGGGTCTGTTCGCGTCGGCTATGGAGGATGCCGGGAGCGTCCCCACGAGCACGATCGCGGTGAGCGAGGCTGCCAGCCCTCGCCCGATGGTTCGTCTCACCATGTACCTTTCAAAGATCTTGGAATAATCGGGGTACGGTAACAGGCGTCGTGGAACGGCGATTGACCGTTCGGAGGGCGCGGGGGGGAGCAAGATCGTCCGGAGTCGGGCACGGCGGGCGAACGGCCTGGACTATCGCGCTGACCTGGGTAGAGTCCCGCCTCGGTAACGAACCGAGGAGCACGCATGCACCACTACGGATCCCGCCGGTCCCACCGGCACAGACGGGCGCTCGACCGGGCGTTGGCGCTCGTCCTCGCCGTCGGCGTGAGCGCCGGCGCCCTGACGGCGGTCACGGCGGCACCCGCCGCAGCCGTCTGGGTCGAGCCCGACCCCGTCGCCGACGGCTCGATGAGCGAGGAGGACTTCGCCCTGAAACGGGCGAAGGAGACGGGCCAGCCGTATGAACTCGTCTCGGCCCGCACGGAGTCCTCGGACACCTGGGCCCAGCCGGCCGGCTCGTGGACGGTGAAGCGCTACGGGACGCCGATCCGGGTGCTGCGCGACGGCCGCTGGGTGCAGACGGACCCGACCCTGGAGTTCACCTCGGACGGGTCGGTGGCCGCCAAGGCCACAACAGTCTCGGTGAGGTTCTCCGGTGGCGGCACCATGCCGCTGCTCAGCGGCGTCAAGGACGGGCGCGCACTGTCCCTGTCGTGGCCGGCCGCCCTGCCGCGCCCCGCCCTGAACGCCAACGTCGCCACGTACCCGGACGTACTGCCGGACGTGGACCTCCAGCTGAAGGCCGAGGTGGAGGGCTTCTCCCAGCTCCTCGTCGTGAAGACCGCGGAGGCCGCGCGGAACCCGGCCCTCGCCACCCTGAAGTTCAAGCTGGACACCGTCGGCCTGACGGTGTCGGCGGACGCCGCGACCGGCGCCCTGACCGCCGTCAACCCGGCCGGCCAGACGGTGTTCACCAGCCCGTCGCCGCTGATGTGGGACTCGACGACCGTCTCCTCGGAAAGCGGTACCGGGGCGCTCGCCGCGCGGTCGCTCGCGTCCGGTCCGGCCGCCCGCGCCGCCTCCGGGGCGAGCTCGGCGGCCGAACCGGCGGCACCGAGTGACCTGTTCACCCCGCAGGCCGGCGCGCGGGACGCCCACATGGACACCACGGTCGCGGGCGGCTCGCTCCAGATCACGCCCGACCAGGAACTCCTGACCGGCGCGTCGACGCGCTACCCGGTGTTCATCGACCCGTCATGGGCGTGGGGCAACCGCCAGAACTGGACCCGGGCATTCAAGAAGTACCCCACCACCTCGTACTGGAACAGCAAGGACGACGTCCGGGTCGGGTACGAGGCCCAGACCAACGGCCTGTCCCGCTCGTTCTTCCAGCTGGACACGTCCGACATCAGGGGCTCGCAGGTACAGAGGTCGACGTTCCGTATCCGCAACACCTGGTCCTGGTCCTGCCAGGACCGCCCTGTGGAGCTGTGGAGCACCGGCTCGATATCCCAGGCCACCACCTGGAACAACCAGCCCGCGCGCGGCTTCCGGCTCGACACGGTCAACGACGCCAAGGGCTGGAGCTCGGCGTGCGCGGCGGGCAACCTGGAGTTCGACGCGACCGCCCTCGCGCGCCAGGCGGCGGCGGGCAACTGGGCGAGCGTGAACCTGGGCCTGTACGCCTCCAACGAGAGCGACACCTTCGGCTGGAAGCGCTTCGACCCCAAGACGGCGACGCTGGAGACCGCGTACGACAATCCGCCTCGCACCCCCTCCGGCCTGGGCACCAACCCCGCCACCTCGTGCGCGAACGGCGGGCTGGTCGGCAACACCCGGGTCTCGGTGTACGCCCTGGTGGACGACCCCGACGCCGGCAACCTGAACGCCGAGTTCCAGGTGTTCCCGGCCGGTTCCGGCACTCCGTCCGCCACGGCCTCCATCTCCGCGAACCGCGGCCGGGTGGCGACCTGGTCGGTGCCCGACGGCGCGCTGCCCACGGGCGACTACCGCTGGCGGGTCCGGGCCGTGGACAGTGACGGGCTGGCCTCCGGCTGGTCGGAGACCTGCGCGTTCTCCGTAGACCGCACCCGGCCTGACCGGCAGCCCGTGATCGGCTCCACCACCTTCCCGAACGGCGACAAGGGCTGGCCCTCCAGTACGGGCCGGGCGCGCACTGCGGGCACCTTCACCTTCGGCGCCAACGGTGTGCCGGACGTCAAGGAGATCCGCTGGTCCACGGACTTCGATCCGCGCACCCGCTCGGTGGCTCCCGGCGGCGGCGTGTCGATCACCCCGCCGGGATACGGTCCCCACTACGTGTACGCGTACAGCGTCGACGCGGCGGGCAACCGCTCCGACCTCGCCACGTACCTCTACTACGCGACCCGTTCTCAGGACCGGGACGGCCCCGGTGACCTGAACGGGGACGGCAACCGGGACATCTGGAGCGCGGACGGAGAGGGCCGTCTCGTCACCTACGCCGGTCAGGGCGGCGGCACCTTCTCCCCGGCCGGCAACGGCGGCATGACCTTCGACGGCGCGCAGGTGACGGCGTCCGGAGACTGGGGACAGGACGGCTACAACGACCTCGTCTCCCTCCAGTACGTCGCCAACGACAAGCGGAAGAAGCTGTTCGTCTACCCGAACAACGGGCAGGGCACCGTCAGCGATAACAGTGTCGAGCTGACCGTCGCCTGCCCGGCGAAGGACCCCGACCTCGGCTGCGACTACGGCGACGACTGGAGCGGCGACGACCACTGGTCCGACGCGGAGCAGATCGTGGCCCCGGGAGACATGAACGGGGACGGCGTCCCCGATCTGCTGGTCAAGCAGGGCCGGCAGCTATGGGCCTACTACGGCAACCGCGCCGCCAAGACGCTCGACAACGACGGCGGCCCGGTGCTGGTCGGCAACGGGGACTGGGACCGGTTCACCGTGATCGCACCCGGCGACGTGAACGGCGACAGCATCCCCGACCTGTGGCTGCGCGAGGACACCACCGGCGACCTCTACCGGAGCTACGGCAGCAAGGGCGGCAACGGGCGCCTCGACCCCGCGACCTGGGGCACCGCCGGCCGCGTCAGGATTGGCTACGGCATCACCCGGGCCGAGTACCCCACCGTCGGATCGGTCGGCGACCTCACCGGCGACGGGCTGGCCGATCTCTGGGCACGCAAGGCCGACAACACCGTCATCGGTTGGCCGGGCATCACGCCCGGCGAGGACGGGCACGCCTTCGGCGCCGACTTCGCCATCGACGGGAAGCGCGCGCGGACTCCCGTCGCGGCCAACGAGGTGGGCAACAGTGGCGACCGGGTGCGATGGGCCGACTTCGACGGCGACGGCAAGCTGGACTACCTCAACGTCGCGGACAACGGGAACGTCGCCGCCTGGCTCAACCACGGCGGCGAGACCGGTGGCGGCTGGCAGTACCTCGGCCGCGTCGCGACCGGTCTGACCACCGACCGGTCCCGGGTCCGCTTCGCCGACTTCGACGGCGACGGAAAGGCCGACTACCTGATGATCAACCCCAACGGGTCGGTCGTGGTCTACCTCAACCACGGCGGTGACCCGGGCGGCGGCTGGCAGAACCTGGGACAGGTGGCCACGGGCATCACCAATGATCCGTCCAAGGTCCGGTTCGCGGACTTCGACGGGGACGGCCGCACCGACTACCTCAACTTCGACGACGGCGGGCAGGTGTTCGCCCACCTCAACCGCGGTGGGGACATCGGTGGCGGCTGGCAGTGGCTGGGCCGGATCGCGACCGGTGTGACCACCGACCGGTCCCGGGTCCGCTTCGCCGACTTCGACGGCGACGGCAAGGCCGACTACCAGGTCGTCTGGCCCGACGGCCATGTCGACGCCCACCTGAACCGGGGCGGCGACCCCGGACACGGCTGGGAGCCCGCCAGGCAGGTCGCCACCGGCGCGACGAACGACCACACGCGCGTCCAGTTCGGCGACTTCACCGGGGACGGTCACGCGGACTACATCCTGGCGGGCGCCGGGAACAGCGCCGAGGTCTACGCCTGGAACGGCGGCGATACAGCCAGCACCCATGGCTGGATCTGGCTCGGACGCGTGGCTACGGGCACCTGACCGTACGGGCGACGACGCCCGGCTCCGATGCCCCGACAGCGATGCCCGGCGGTTCGCCCGCCGAGGCATCGGTGCCGGGGCTCCCTCCCTGGGGCACGCTCCTTCCGGCGGCCGGAAGCCCGCAGGGCGCTGCCGCCCGACTCCTCCAGGGCATCCGGCGAGGCCAGCAGGGCCTGCACGGGGACACGCCCGGCGGCCACGAGCCGCGCGCCCGCCGCGCCGCGGTTCCCTGGCGAAGGGCGCGGCCCAGTGCTTCTCGTGGACGACGATGCCGGCCGAGTCGCCCGCCTCCAGGGCCGTCCCCGCCTCGTCGAGGTCGTCTTGACCGAGGAGTCCTGATGCGGTGCCCTCGAACACGGCCAGGTCCAGTTCGCCGTCGGTGTCGAGATCCCGTAGCTCCACGCCGAGCAGGAGACGCGCACTACGCCACCAGCACCCACCACCCCCGGTTCTCTGACTAGCGCCTCACTTTCCCGTGCTGGCTCGGTGCTGATTCGCACGCCGCGATAGTGGTACAGCCACAGGTCCTAGCTCTGCTCGGATGAGTTGTCGTACCACTCGATGGTGTCGTGCGGTCCTACACGGCCGCCGGCAGCACTCGGTCCGCCAACCCGAGACACAGCGGCTCAGCCCTCAGCCCTCAGCACCCCACCTGTACAAGAGAAGTGCCTGATTCCCAGCCTTCTGCAACACGCTTTAGGTTGGATGTCAAAGGACAGTTGTCAGTCGAAAGTAATGTGCGGGCCGCGACTGGGCGGTTCAGCGCCGGCCGGAACCGCGTGCGCCATCTGTCACGGGCCTCCCTGCCCGCCAGAAGTCCGGCCACGCCACGTCGTCGATCGCCAGCCACGGCGCGGCGGCGACGGCAGTCGGCGTAAGTCCCGTGAACGCCTTCACCTCGCGGTGCAGATGGGGCTGGTCGACGTAGCCGCTCTCGGCCGCGACAGCGGCGGGAGGAAGACCCGCCGCGAGCAGATGGGCCGCATGGTCGAACCGGACCAGCTGGGCGGCCCGCTTGGGGGTGACGCCGAGCTGCGCCCGGAAACGCGCCCACAGGCGCTTGCGGCTCCAGCCGACCTCGTCCGCCAGGCTGTCGATGCGCACCCGACCACCGCCGGTGACTGTCCGCCTCCAGATGTAGGCGACCTCCGGATCGACCCGCAGGCCGTCCCCGATCCGCCGGCGGACCATGTCCGCCGCCATCGCGAACCGCTCGTCCCACGACCCGGCCGTACGCAGCCGCTCCTCGATGCGCCCGGCGTCGCGGCCCCAGACGTCCGCCAGGGACTCCACGCTCCCGCTGACCCCGGCCGACGATCCGAGCACCGCGGCCGCCACACCCGGCTGAAGCCGGATCTGCAGGCACTCGCCCACCAGTCCGGACGCCCGCAGCGCCCCGGGGGCCAGGCCGATCACGACACTGCCGTGTCCGCGCCGACCCCGCGTGTCGTGGACCAGGCCGTCATCGTCGCTCAGATCGATGAGCACGGTGACGGACGGATGCGCGATCATGGCGATGTCGACGGGCGCGGGGACGTGCTGGCGGAAACCGGCCATGCTGATGCCCGGCAGCCGGTCCGAAGGTACCGGTACCGCGATTTCGACGCCCGACCACACGGGTGGCACCCCCTGCGACGACACGGCACAAGTCTAGACGGGGCCTGTCGGCGGGGCTCCGGTGCCGAGGGCCGCGAAGTCCAGTAGCAGCCGGCCCACCGGCTCGGGCGCTTCCAGCATGGGCATGTGCCCGATGCCCGGCACCATCTCGACCCGCACGCCCGGCACGACGTCGTACCGGCGCGCCGACGCCGGATCCCACCGGGGATCGGCAGCGCCGAAGACCACGAGTACAGGGAGCCTGAGGACGGCGAGCCGCTCGGGCACGGACCGCTCAGCGAGGTACGCGGTGTACTCGCGCAGCACTTTGCGGAACGCGCGGTACGTGGTGCTCCGCAGGTCGGCGACCATGCCGGGCGGGATGGGCGCAGGGCCGGCGAGCGTGGCGCGGATGCCTTTGCGGATCACCTCATCCGAACGCCAC
The DNA here is from genome assembly GCF_040650575.1 of Streptomyces sp. NPDC048659. Taxonomy (NCBI): domain Bacteria; kingdom Bacillati; phylum Actinomycetota; class Actinomycetes; order Kitasatosporales; family Streptomycetaceae; genus Streptomyces; species Streptomyces sp. NPDC048659. The sequence goes on from NZ_JBEZHM010000065.1 coordinate 27,528, forward strand.
CGCCACAGCAGCGGCCCGAAGGGCGGTGCCAGCAAGGCGCGGAGGATGGCCGGCTGCGGAAGGAGCGCGTCGAGGTGCGGGCCGGTGCTCATCAGCGCCAGCGAACCCACCAGGTCGGGGCGCTGTTCCGCGAGCGCGGTGGCGACGTATCCGCCGCTGGAGTGGCCCGCCACGGTGACGGAACGCAGCCCGAGTCCGTCGAGCAGCGCCGCCACGCGGCCCGCCTGCGCCGGAACGTCGTAGGACACGGCGGGCTGGGACTGACCGCAGCCCGGGAGGTCTATCCGGACGACATGATGACGGGCGGCGAGGGCCGGGACCATCGGCCCCCAGGAGGCGCCCGAGGCTCCAGACCCGTGGATGAGCAGCAACGGTGGCGCGTCCCGCGGTCCGTCGCGGTCCACATGCATCGGCTGCGCGTGCTGTGCGTCGTGGTTGCGGTTCATAGGGCGATGGTGCGGGGGGCGGCGGTTGCCGGTCTTGTACGAATGTCGCCAACGGCCCGCGGCGGGCGCGCCCCGCACGACTGGGCGGCCGAGCGGGGCGGCCGCGGCGTCCGTGTCTCCGCCCGGCGCGCGCCGCGCGGACCCGGCCCGGGGCCGCGGCGATCGCCCGAGCCCGGCCCGGGTCTCAGCCCGCGAGGGCCCCGCCGGCGACCGCGGCGGCGAGAGGCGCGTGGTCGGGACGGGGCGGAGGGGCGGCGGGCGGGAGGGCGGCTGCGGGGCCGGGGTCGGGGGTCTCCAGGCCGTTCAGCCAGGCCCATCGGGCCAGTTCCACGCGGTTCTTCGCGGCGACCTTGCGCCGGCATTGCGAGACGGTCTTCTTGACGGCCGAGACCGACACCCCCCGGCGGTCCGCGATCTCCTGGTCGGTGCGGCCGGCCGCGACGAGGCCGGCGACCTGGAGCTCGCTGGGGCTCAGCGGGTGCGTGGGTTCGGCGGGCAGGTGTCGGCAGCCGTCGTCGGGCAGGTGCCGGCAGCCGTTGAGGAGCCCGCGCAGGCTTTCGGCGGCCGAGGGCGAGAGGGCGTAGGCGCCGGAGGCGGCGAGCCGGATGCCCTGGCGGAGCAGGGGCGGGGAGAGGCTCTTGGCGAGGAAGGCGTGGGCCCCGCCGCGCATCGCCGCGCAGAAGTCGTCGTCCGAGGTGGAACTCGTGAGGACCACGACCCTGCACCCGGTGCCGGTGAGGGCACGGACCACGGCGAGGCCGTCGAGGCCGCCGAGGGTGGTGCCCATGACGCAGACGTCGGGGCCGTCCGCGAGGGCCCGTTCCACGGCCTCCTTCCCGTCTCCGGTGTCGGCCACGACCTCGAATTCCGTACCCGTCGCCAAGATGGCGCGCAGGCCGACCCGGACGACTTCCTCGGCGTCCGCGATCAGCACCCGTGTGGGCATTTCGTCCTCCCCAAATCCCGCCGCGCGGGGCGGAATTCCTCCCCTGCGGGCCTGTGATCCCAACGTACGCGGGCCGATGGTCGAGTCGGGTGGGTCACAAGGACAGCATCTTCCCGGTCTAAGGTCCCGAGACCCCCGGCCCGGGGGTGCCGGAAAGATCAGGGCTAGGGGGTTGCGGGAATCCTGCCAGGAAGGACAGTGAAAGTTGGGAAGTGCAGGTCTTTTTGCGGCGCGACCATGGATTTGAAGGACATACGTTTCTTCCACGAGGTCGTCGCAACGGCGCGGCGGCCACGGACCGAGGAGGACCCCATGTCTTTCCATGTCGATTCCGAAGCGGGCAAGCTCAAGCAGGTCATCCTGCACCGTCCGGGTCTTGAACTGGAGCGCCTGACGCCCAGCAACAAGGACGGTCTCCTCTTCGACGACGTGCTCTGGGTCGAAAGGGCCCAGGAGGAGCACGACTTCTTCGCGCAGACCCTGCGCGACCGCGGCATCACGGTCCACCTCTTCACCGACCTGCTCACCGAGACCATGAAGAACGCCGAGGCCCGCTCCCTCGTCCTCGGCCGCCTCTTCGACGAGCGCGAGTACGGCCCCATCGCCACCGACCGGGCCCGGAACGTCTACGAGGGCTTCGACACCGAGGAACTGACCAGGCATCTGGTGGGCGGCATCACCAAGAGGGAGCTCGTCGACAGGATGGGCAGGCCGCGATCCGTGCGGGTCCAGGTGATGGACGACGAGGACTTCGTGATCGCCCCCCTCCCCAACCACCTGTTCACCCGCGACACCTCCTGCTGGGTCTACGACGGCGTCTCGATCAACGCCATGAAGAAGTCGGCCCGGCGCCGCGAGACGGTCCACTTCGAGGCCATCTACCGCTACCACCCGCTGTTCGCGGATCGTCAGTACAAGGTGTGGAACGAGGGCCAGAGCTCCTACCCGTCCACCATGGAGGGCGGCGACGTCCTGGTCATCGGCAACGGGGCCGTCCTGGTCGGCATGAGCGAGCGCACCACCCCACAGGGCGTCGAGGACCTCGCGATCCAGCTGTTCAAGGAGGGCTCCGCCGAGCGGATCGTGGCCCTGGACATGCCCAAGGGCCGGGCCTTCATGCACCTGGACACGGTCATGACCATGGTCGACGGCAACACCTTCACCAAGTACGCCGGCCTGGGCATGCTGCCCTCCTACACCATCGAGTCCCAGGGCGCCCCGGACGACCTGAAGGTCACCCGGCACGCCCCGGAGGAGATGCACACGGTCATCGCGAACGCGCTGGGCCTGGACGAGATCAACATCCTCACCGCGCGGCAGGGCGCCTTCGCCGCCGAGCGCGAGCAGTGGGACGACGGCTGCAACGTCCTCACCATCGAGCCGGGCGTGGTCGTGGCCTACGACCGCAACGTGGCCTCCAACACGTACCTGGAGGAGAACGGCGTCGAGGTCATCCGGGTGCGCGGCAGCGAGCTGGGCCGCGGCCGCGGCGGCCCGCGCTGCATGAGCTGCCCGATCGAGCGCGAGGCGGTCTGAGCCGAGGGCTCGGCGGGGCGCGGCGCGACGGCGCACCTCCGGGGCACGAGAACCGGGGTGCGGCCTCGTCTTCGCCCTCGCCCGCGCCCCCGCCCTCGCACGCCCCCGTCGGCCGACCCCACCCTCGCCCTCGCACACCCCCGTCGGCCGACCCCCGCCCGTTCCCCGTCCGTTTCCCCGCCGGCCCCGTGACCCGGCCCGACGGGCCCCACGCACCCCCCACTCCCAGGAAGGCGCCACCGACATGGCCCTGAATCTGCGCCACCGCAGCTTCGTCAAGGAAATCGACTTCACCCCCGCCGAGCTGGCACACCTGATCGACCTGGCGGCCGAGCTGAAGACCGCCAAGCGGATCGGGACCGAGCGCCCCCGCCTGACCGGCCGCAACATCGCGCTCATCTTCGAGAAGACCTCGACCCGCACCCGCTGCGCCTTCGAGGTGGCCGCCCACGACCAGGGCGCGCACGTCACCTACCTCGACCCCTCCGGCTCCCAGATCGGACACAAGGAGTCGATGAAGGACACCGCCCGGGTGCTCGGGCGGATGTACGACGGCATCGAGTACCGGGGCTCCTCCCAGGCGCTCGTGGAGGAACTGGCCGAGTTCGCCGGCGTGCCGGTCTGGAACGGTCTGACCGACGAGTGGCACCCGACGCAGATGCTCGCCGACTTCCTCACCATGCGCGAGCACTCCGGCAAGCCGCTGCACGAGATCTCGTTCGCCTACCTCGGCGACGCCCGCAACAACGTGGGCAACTCCCTGCTCGTGATGGGCGCCCTGATGGGCGCCGACGTGCGGATCGTGGCCCCCGAATCGCTCTGGAACGACGTGGAGACCATCGCGACCGCCGCCGAGATCGCGGAGCGGACCGGTGCGCGTATCACCCACACCGAGGACGTGACCGGCGGCGTCGCGGGCGTGGACTTCGTCTACACCGACGTGTGGGTCTCCATGGGCGAGCCCAAGGAGGTGTGGGACGAGCGCATCGCGCTGCTCACCCCCTACCAGGTGACCGCCGAGGTCATGAAGGCCACGGACAACCCGCGGGCCAAGTTCCTGCACTGCCTGCCGGCCTTCCACGACCGGAACACGAAGGTGGGCGCGGAGATCCACGCGAGCCACGGCATGGAGGCCCTGGAGGTCACCGACGAGGTGTTCGAGTCCGAGCGGTCGGTGGTCTTCGACCAGGCCGAGAACCGGATGCACACCATCAAGGCGGTGATGGTCGCCACCCTCGGCGACTGATCCCGCCCCCGCGCCACGCCGGGCGCGGCCTCGTCCTCCCCGTCGGCCCGGTGTCGCGGATCGGTCCGTTCCGCCGATCCGCGCGCCGGGCCGGTGCTCTCCCTCCCCCTCCCCCTTCGTCTTCTTCCCTCCCCTTCTCCCGATCGGAGACAAGAACGTGCGTGTAGTGGTAGCCCTCGGCGGCAACGCCCTCCTCAAGCGGGGCGACAAGCCCGACGCCGACGTGCAGTTGACCAACGTGCGCCGCGCCGTGGCCGCGCTGGCCCCGCTGGCCGAGGAGCACGAGCTGGTCGTCACCCACGGCAACGGGCCCCAGGTCGGGGTCCTCGCCCTGCAGAGCGCCGCGGACCCGGCGCTGAGCTGCCCGTACCCCTTCGACGTGCTGGGCGCCGAGACCCAGGGCATGATCGGCTACTGGCTGCTCCAGTCCCTCCAGAACGCCCTGCCGGGCCGGCAGGTGTGTTCCCTCATCAACCAGACGCTGGTGTCGGTCGCCGACCCGGCGTTCACGAACCCGACGAAGTTCGTCGGCCAGGTCTACGACCGCGAGACGGCCGAACGGCTCGCCGAGGAGCGCGGCTGGACCGTGCGCCAGGACGGCGCGTACTGGCGGCGCGTGGTGCCCTCGCCGCTGCCGCAGCGGATCGTCGAGACCCGGCTCATCCGCCAGCTCCTCGACCAGGGGGCGATCGCGGTCTGCGCGGGCGGCGGCGGCGTGCCGGTGATCCGTGACGAGGAGGGCATGCTGACCGGGGTCGAGGCCGTGGTCGACAAGGACCTCACGGCCGCGCTGCTGGCCGAGGCCCTGGAGGCCGACGCGCTGATCCTCCTCACCGACGTACCCCGGGTGGTCCGCGGCTTCGGGACCCCGGAGGCCGAGGAGATCACCCACAGCACCCCGGGCGCGCTGCGCGCCGAGAACTTCCCGGCCGGGTCCATGGGCCCGAAGGTCGACGCGGTGTGCCGGTTCGTGGAACTGACCGGGGACATGGCGGCGATCGGCGCCCTCGACGAGGTCGTCGACATCATCCAGGGCCTGGCCGGGACGATCGTCACGCCCAGCGGCAGCTACGTCGGCAAGCAGGCCGGCCCGGCCCGAGTCCCCGAGGGAGCAGTCTCATGAGCACCGCCACCCCCGCCGGGGCCCGCTCCGAGAGCGAGGCCGAGGTCGAGGTCGAGGTCGAGGTCAGGGCCGAGGCCGAGATCAGGGCCGAGGCCGAGGCCGCCGAGGTCACGGGGCCCCCGGGCGATTCCGGGGAGTCGGCCCCGGAGGGGAAGAAGGAACGGAACTTCAAGTTCCCGACCGCCTTCACCGTCCTGGGCGTCGTCACCCTCGGCGTGTGGCTCCTCGCCTTCCTCATCCCGGCCGGCGCCTACGAACTGAACGAGGACGGGGTCCCGATCCCGGGCTCGTACCACACGGTGGAGAGCACGGCCGGGTTCATGGACCGGGTCCGCGACCTGTTCCTCTCCCCCGCCAACGGCCTTTACGGGATCACCACCGAGGGACACACCGCCCCCGGCGGGGAGGGCGCGCTGATGGGCGCGGCGGCGGTGTTCCTGTTCATCCTGGCGGTGGGCGCGTTCATCACCGTGGCGATGAAGTCCGGGGCGCTGGACGCGGCCATCGGGCGGCTCGCCCAGCGCCTCGCGCACCGCAGGACCCTCCTCGTGGCCGCCCTGATGGTGGTCTTCTCGCTGGGCGGCACCACGTACGGCATGGCGGAGGAGACCCTCGGGTTCTACGCCCTGGTCGTGCCGCTGGCCCTGAGCCTGGGCTACGACCGGATGGTGGGCGCCTCGATCATCATGGTCGGCGCCGGCATCGGCACCCTGGCCTCCACCGTGAACCCGTTCGCGACCGGCGTCGCCTCCGCCGCCGCCGGCATCGGCACCGGTGACGGCATCGTGGTCCGGTTGCTGATGTGGGCGGTGCTCACCTCGATCGCGATCTTCTTCGTCCTGCGGTACGCGAACAAGGTGGCCAAGGACCCCTCGGCCTCCCTGGTCGGCCACGCCGGCGACGAGGCCGTGTCCTCCGGCGGGGAGCTGCCGCCGCTGACCGGCCGCCAGAAGACGGTGATCGGCGTCTTCGCCGCCACCTTCGTCCTGATGATCTTCTCGGTCATCCCGTGGGCGGACTTCGGCATCACCGCCGTGCCCACCCTGGGCTGGTACTTCCCGGAGCTGGCCGGCCTGTTCCTCGTCTCCGCCATCGTGATCGGCCTGATCGCGGGCCTCGGCGAGAAGGGCACGGTCGACGCGATCGTGGTGGGCGCGGGCGACTTCATCGGCGCGGCCCTGATCATCGTCCTGGCCCGTGGCGTCACGGTCATCATGAACAACGCGCAGATCAGCGACACCATCCTGAACGCGCTGAACAAGGCGGTCGAGGGCACCAGTTCGGGCGTCTTCACGGTGCTGACCTTCCTGGTCAACATCCCGCTGGCCTTCTTCGTCCCCTCCTCCTCCGGACACGCGACGCTGGCGATGCCGATCCTGGCTCCGCTCGCCGACTTCGCCGGGGTGCAGCGGGCGATGGTGGTCACGGCCTACCAGTCCGCCTCCGGCTGGGTGAACCTGGTCACCCCGACCTCCGCGGTCATCATGGGCGGCCTGGCCCTGGCGAAGGTCCGCTACGACAAGTACCTGCGGTTCATCTGGCCGCTGATGGCCGCCCTGTTCGCGGTCTGCGTCGGCTTCATGCTCCTCGGGGCGGTGATGGGCTGATGCCCGGCTCCGCCACCGCGACCTCCCCCACCCCGACCCCCGCCGGCGAGGGCATCGGCCCCGACGGGACGGCCCGGGACATGGTCATCCGGGCCGGGCAGGCCGGGGAGACCCTGGTCCTGCACACCCCGCCCGGAGCCGCCCGCTACCTGGCCACCCTCGTGGACGCCACCCCCGGCCTCGACGTGCGGGGCTGCGTGGCCGGCAACGACGTGGTCCTGGTCGTCTGCCGGGGCTGGGAGGGGGCCCGCAAGGTCCTGCGGTTCTTCCGCGTGGAGGCGGAGTCCTGAACACCCCACCGCCCACCCGCCCGTCACCGGCGCACGAACGCCGGTGACGGGCGGGTCTTCCGCATCCCCAGCCGCCGAACCCGCGTCCCCACCCGTCGAACCCACACCCACCGACCACCAACCCCGACCCCGACCCCGTGTCCCGTCCACCGCAGGGCCCCGTCCCGTACCGCCCCATCCCGTACCGCCCCATCCCGTCCCGCACCGTCCCGCCCCGCCCCGTACCGTCCGACAGGAGATCCCCGTGACCGCCGTGCCCACCCTCGCCCACCTCGCCCACCGTCGACTCGTCGAGGCGGTGGCCCGCGCCCTGCCGGCCTTCGCGGGCGCGGACCCGATGCTGCGGTCCAGCGACCGGGCCGACTTCCAGGCCAACGGCATCCTGCCGCTCGCCAAGCGGCTGGGCTCGAACCCGCGCGAGGTGGCCGAGCGGGTCATCGAGTCGGTGGACTGCGCGGGGCTGCTGGAGGACGCCTCGGTCTCCGGCCCCGGGTTCGTGAACCTGCGGGTGCGGGACGCGGCGATCACCGCGAACCTCGCGGCCCGCGCCGACGACGCGCGGCTCGGCGTGGCCCCCGCCGACCGGCCGGGCACCACGGTCATCGACTACGCGCAGCCGAACGTGGCGAAGGAGATGCACGTCGGGCACCTGCGCTCGGCCGTGATCGGCGACGCCATGGTGCGGATCCTGGAGTTCACCGGCGAGAAGGTGATACGCCGGCACCACATCGGGGACTGGGGGACGCAGTTCGGGATGCTGATCCAGTACCTGATCGAGCACCCGCACGAGCTCGACCGCTCCGACACGGGACGGGCCTCCACCGAGGAGTCGGGCGCCCAGGCCATGTCGAACCTGAACCGGCTCTACAAGGCCGCGCGCACCCTCTTCGACTCCGACCCCGCGTTCAAGACCCGGGCCCGCGCCCGGGTGGTGGACCTCCAGGCGGGCGACGAGGTCACCCTGGCGCTGTGGCAGAAGATCGTGGACGAGTCCAAGCTCTACTTCTCTTCCGTGTTCGAGAAGTTGGACGTGGAGATCCGCGATCCGGACGTGGTCGGCGAATCCGGCTACAACCACATGCTGGACGAGACCTGCCGGCTGCTGGAGGAGGCGGGGGTCGCCGAGATCTCCGAGGGCGCCCTGTGCGTGTTCTTCGACGACGTGTTCGGACCGGACGGCAACCGGGTGCCGTTGATCGTGCGCAAGTCGGACGGGGGCTACGGCTACGCCGCCACCGACCTGTCCGCGATCCGCGACCGGGTGGGCGCGCTGCGGGCCTCCACCCTCCTGTACGTGGTGGACGCGCGGCAGTCGCTGCACTTCCGGATGGTCTTCGAGACGGCCCGCCGGGCCGGCTGGTTGAACGGCGGTGTACGGGCGGTGCAGTTGGCCTTCGGCACGGTGCTCGGCGCGGACGGCAAGCCGTTCAAGACCCGCGAGGGCGAGACGGTGCGCCTGGTGGACCTGCTGGACGAGGCGATCGAGCGGGCGGCCGTCGTGGTGCGCGAGAAGGCCCGGAACCTGGCTCCGGAGGAGGTCGGGCAGCGGGCCGCGCAGGTCGGCATCGGCGCGGTGAAGTACGCGGACCTGTCGACCTCCGCGATCCGCGACTACAAGTTCGACCTGGACCAGATGGTCTCGCTGCACGGGGACACCTCGGTGTACCTCCAGTACGCGCACGCCCGGGTCCGCTCCATCCTGCGACGGGCCGGGGACACCGGGCCGGTCGGGCACCCGGAGCTCGCCCTGGCCCCGGCCGAACGGGCCCTCGGGCTGCACCTGGACGCCTTCGGGACGGTGGTCGAGGACGCGGCGCGCGAGCATTCCCCGCACAAGCTCGCCGCCTACCTGTACCGGCTGGCCTCGCTGTTCACCTCGTTCTACGACGCCTGCCACGTGCTCGACGCGCGCAACCCGAGCGCCGTGGTGGAGAACCGGCTGCTGCTGTGCGAGCTGACCGGGCGGACCCTGTCCACCGGGATGGGGCTGTTGGGGATCGCGGCGCCCGAGCGCCTCTGAGTCGCTCACGCGGCGCTCGTGGTGGCTGATTCGAGGGGAACGAACATGTGGGCGGAGAACACGGACGCCCAGATGAGCGTGATGTTCTCCATCGACGCCGGGGGAACCCGTGCGCAGCGCGACGCGCTGGAGGAGATCTTCCGGGGCAACGTCGGCGGATGGCCCGGCACCTTCGGCAGCCGGTCAACGCTCCGGGAGCGGAGGTCGGGCCCGGACAGGTGGCGACCTGGGGCGTCGTGCGGGCGGACCGGGCCGAGGGGTTCGCCTCCCCCGCCCGTACCGAGGCGGGTCGAGCAAGCACTTCTCCTTCGACTGGCGACCCGAAGCCTGAACTCGCAGGCGCGGGACCGGTCCGCACGACGGACCGCCCCCGCGCCTCGGGATCACTCGTTCACGCTCCCGCGCCGGAATGCCGAGGGGTGAGGCGGGAGGACACTTCGGGTCACGATGCCGTCGACGTGGACGGGCGGAGCGCCTCGGGCCGTTCGGCGGGCGCGGACCTCATCCATGCCTTAAGGCTTCCTGATGGGTGGCTTCAGGACGGCTTCGCGGGCGGATTCAGCCCCTAGGCTCACGAGCGGTCAGGACGAAGCCGGCCGCCCGGGCCAAGCCCACCGGTCGGAAGCGCGGTGCGGCACCCGGGTCGTCGGGCTTCACCTCCGGCTACCCGACCGGCCGCGACGCCCGGGAAGCCGTCGCCTCCGCGCTTGCCGCCGCCAAGGCCGACGGCAGGAAGATCCTGATCGACTTCGGTGCCAACTGGTGCGGCAACTGCAAGGCCGCCGACGAGGTCTTCGCCACGAGAGGTGTCGGCGCGCTGCTCGACGCCTCGTACCACGTGGTCAAGGTGGACATCGGCGGGTCGGACTCCGCCGCCTTCAGCCTTCTGGGTAACTACTGCACCGGCGAGGGCGCTTACAAGATGCCGGTCCTGGTCGTCCTCGACGGCAACGGGAAGGTCCTGACCGAGACGCACTCCACCGGCAACCCCGACCTGACCGAAGCGGGCCTCGGCGCGTTCCTGCGGACCTGGGCCTGATGGCGGCCCGCCCGCGCCGACACGGTGGTGGCGCGACGGTCGCCGCCCTCCCCCGGGATACGAGAAAGACACCGAACGACGACATGGCCTTGGACATGACACTCTGGCACGCTGCGCCCCGCCGACCCTTTCGCGCTCACCTGGCCCGGGGCGCTGCCACCGCCCTGCTCGCGACCGTCTCGCTGACCGCCTGCGGGCAGGGCCCCGCGCCACGGCACGCTGCCCCGGTGACCGAGTTCAACGAGAACGGCGTGACCGTCCGGTTGAGTGTGACCGAATGGCAGTCCGCCGCGGGCACCCTGGTCGCCACGTTCACTCCGGACGACGCCGGCTTCCACCTCTACAGCACCGCACTCCCGGCCCAGGGTGTCGACGGGGTGGGGCGGCCCACCCAGGTCCGTCCCGTCGGCGCGGTCGCCCCCACGGGCGAGATGACGGCGGACAAGCCGGTCAAGACCATCCGTGTCCCCGGCGTGCGCAGCGCCGTGCCCGTCTATCCCGACGGCCCCGTCACGGTCACCCTGCCGATCCGGGCGACCGCCGCAGGAGAGGCCGAGGTCCTGATCGGCTACGCGAGCTGCAGCACGACCCAGGGCTGCACGATCCCCGTGGCCGACCGGGCCGTGGCCCTGCGGACGAGCGAGGACGGCGTGTCGTTCGACGCGCCTTGACGGCCTGTCCGCCTGCCCTCCCCATGCAGGTTCGCCACCTGCACCCCGAGCATCCGGCCATGGGCCAGAATATAGAGCAGGTCTATAAGAGTCATGGCTAGTAGGTATTGGACTCTATAGCTAAAGGTCGGACATGGTTGATCCCGTCGCCCCCACCGGGTGGCAACGATCGAAGGGAAGTGACCATGCGAGACCTGGCCGACGGCGTCACGCGGTTCCAGCGGGAGGTCTTCCCGGCCCGGGCGGAGCTCTTCGCCCACCTGGCCGCGCACCACGCCCCCCACACACTGTTCATCGGCTGCTCCGACGCCCGGGTCGGGCCCGAGCTGATCACCGGCAGCGAGCCGGGCGAGTTGTTCGTCGTCCGCACGGCCGGCAACCTCGTGCCCGCGTACACCCCCGGCTCCGACGGCGTCGCCGCGAGCATCGAGTACGCCGTCGCCGTCCTCGGCGTCCGCGAGATCGTCGTGTGCGGCCACTCCGCCTGCGGCGCCATGACGGCCCTCGCCGAGGGCCACGACCTCGGCACGGCCCCCGCCGTCGCGGGCTGGCTGCGGCACGCCGACGCCTCGCTGGCCCGGACGGCCCCCGGCACGGACGTGCCCACGCTGGTCCGCGAGAACGTACGCGCCCAGCTCGCCAACCTGGCCACGCACCCCTCGGTCGCCCGCGCCCTCGCGGACGGCTCGGTGCGGCTGCACGGCTGGGTCTTCGACATCGCCACCGGGCGAGTCGAGGAGCTGGCGGCCACGGACCGCACGCCGTCCCACGCCTGAGGGCCTGCCCCGGCACTCGTACGAAACACCCCACCGCGTTCACACCCCCCGCACGACGAGAGAAGGAACCCCTCATGGTCCACGCACAGTTCGACCCCACCGCCCGCGAGCAGCTCGCCATCCGTGCCGTCGAGGCGAAGATCCGCAAGGACCTCACCTGGGAGCGCATCGCGGAGGTCTCCGGCTTCTCGGTGGCCTTCACCACCGCCGCCGTGCTCGGCCAGCACGCCCTCCCGGAAGAGGCCGCCAAGGCCGTCGGCACGCTCCTCGACCTGGACGAGGACGCGGTCCTGCTGCTGCAGACCATCCCGACCCGGGGCTCGATCCCCGGCGGCATCCCGACCGACCCGACGATCTACCGCTTCTACGAGATGCTCCAGGTCTACGGCAGCACCCTCAAGGCCCTGGTCCACGAGCAGTTCGGCGACGGCATCATCTCCGCGATCAACTTCAAGCTGGACGTGAAGAAGGTCGCCGACCCCGAGG
>NZ_JBEZHM010000066.1:0-39488 GCF_040650575.1 Streptomyces sp. NPDC048659
GCTGCTGGTGCGTGGTTTACTCAGACTGCTCGCTCGCCACCACCACTCCGGGGCCGCCGCCCGGCCCGCCCGCCCCGGCCGGGGCCCGTACCCGTGTCAGGACCGGTGCACCTCGGCGATGTGCGCCGTGAGCGCCAGGGCGGCGGTGGCGCGCGCGTAGGTCAGCTGGGCCACGCGCGCGTACAGGCAGTCCAGGATCAGCAGCACCGAGTGGCGGGTGCCGAAGCCGCCGTGCCGGAAGCCGGTCCCGGCGGTGGTCGTGGTGAGGTGGACGCCGGCCGCGCGGGCCACCGGGGAGCGCGGGTCCCCGGTCACGGCGACCGTCGCCGCGCCCCGCTCGGCGGCCAGCCGCAGCGGCCCCAGCACCTCGCGGGTGGCGCCCGAGTGGGACACCGCCACGACCGCGTCGGCGGGGGCCAGCAGCGCCGCCGAGGTCTCGGCCGCGTGCACCTCGGTCCAGGCGCGGGCCTCGCAGCCGATGCCGAAGAGCCGGGCCTGGGTCTCCAGGGCGAGCACGCCGGAGGCGCCGACCCCGTAGACGTCGATCCGGTGGGCCCGCGCGAGGATCCCGGCGGCCCGCTCCAGCGCGTCGAGGTCGAGCTGCTCGGCGGTGGCGCGCAGGGCCGCCAGGTCGGCCCGGGCGACGGCGGCGACGACCTGCGCCAGCGGCTCGTCGGGCCCGATCTCCGGGCCGAGCGGGGTCCGTTCGGCGGCCTCGCTCTCCCGCCCCTGCTCCCGGGCGAGTTCGAGCAGCAGCCGCTGGTACGAGTCGAGTCCGAGGGCGTGGCAGAAGCGGGTGACGGTGGCCTGCGAGGTGCCCGTACGCCGCCCCAGCTCGGCGGCGGAGAGCCCGGAGACCCGGGCGGGGTCCTCCAGGACCCAGTCGCCGACCTTGCGCAAGGAGCCGGACATCCGGGGGAGTTCGGAGCGGATCAGCGCGGTGATCATGAGGTGCCTTCGTGGGTCTTGTGTTCCGATGAATCTATCAATCACCATGCGGGCTGATGAACGAATCCGGGATTCAATGGGTCGTCGGCGTCGACGCGGGCGGTACGCGGACCAGGGCGCGGCTCGCCGAGGCGGCGGGCGGCCGGGTGCTCGGCGAGGGCGCCGGGGGACCGGGGAACGCCCTGTCGGTGCCCCCCGACGCGCTCGCCCGCCATCTGGCCGAGGCTCTGCGGGGCGCCCTGCCGCCGGGCGGCGGGAGCGTCGCGGCCGTGCTGGGCGGCTTCGCGGGCGGCGGGCCCGGCGGCGGCCGGGAGCGGGCCCATGCCGCCCTGACGGCCGCGCTGGACCTCGTCGGCGTCCGCGCCGGCCGGGTCGAGGTCCGGGGCGACGCGGACGTCGCCTTCGCCGCCGGCACCGGGACCCCGGCGGACGGCCTGGTCCTGATCGCCGGCACGGGCGCGGCGGCGGCCCGGGTCGCCGGGCGGCGGGCGGTCCGCGCGGCGGACGGCGACGGCTGGCTGCTCGGCGACGCCGGGAGCGGCTTCTGGCTGGGCCGGGAGGCGCTGCGCGCCGTGCTGCGGGCGCTGGACGGCCGGGGCCCGGCGACCGCCCTCACCGGCCCGGTGGCCGCGCTCTGCGGCGGCCTCACCAAGGAGCACGTCGTGCGCTACGCGTACGCGGCCGAGCCGGTGCGGCTGGCCGCGCTGAGCCCGCTGGTGGTGGAGGCGGCGGCGGGCGGCGACGAGGTGGCCTCGGCCCTGCTCGACGAGGCCGCGGCCGAACTGGCCGCCACCGTCACGGCCCTGGCCCCCCGGCCGGGCGAGCCCCTGGTGGTGACGGGCGGCCTGCTGGGCCCCGGCGGCCCCCTCCTCCCGCGCCTGAGGGCCCGGGTCGCCCCGCTCGGCCTGGTCCCGGACCCGGTCCGAGACGGCCTCGCGGGCGCGGTGGCGCTGGCGCGGCTGGGGGTGTGAGGGCGGCGCGGTCCTGGTGACCGTACCTGCGCGGAAGCCTGGGCCCGGCAGGGGCGCCGTTCCGTTGTGCCCACCCGTTCCGCCCTGCGGAACGATTGCCCACAACGGGGCCCGACGCGGCGCCCTTGACGAGCGCCGGGCGGCGCTGGTTGATTGAACCGAAGCTTGAAGCAACTCCTGGTTCGGCCATCCAGAGGAGCCCCCGTGTCCCAACCCGCCCCCACAGCCGCCCAGTTCGCCGACCTCGCCCGCGCCGCGCTCGACCGGGCCGTGGCCGCCAACAAGGACTCCGTCCCCGCCGCCGCCCGCCTCATCGCCGACTGCGTGGCCGCCGACGGCGTCGTGCACGCCTTCGGCACCGGACACTCGCAGGCCGCCGCGCTGGAGGTCGCCGGGCGCGCCGGAGGGCTCGTGCCGACGAGCCGGATCGCCCTCGCCGACCTCGTCCTGCGCGGCGGCGAGGACCCCGCCGTCCTGCGCGACCCGCTGCTCGAACGCTCCGAGGGCCTCGCCGGGAAGCTCTACGCCCTCGCCACCCCCCGCCCCCAGGACCTCTTCGTCGTCATCTCCAACTCGGGCGTCAACAACTCGATCGTGGACATGGCCCTCACGGTCACCTCCGCCGGCCACCGCCTCGTCGCGCTGACCTCCCTGGAGCACACCCGCGCCGTCCCCGCCCTCCACCCCAGCGGCCACCGCCTCGCCGACCTCGCCGACGCGGTCCTCGACAACTGCGCCCCGACCGGCGACGCCGTCCTCCCGCTCCCCGGCGGCGGCGCGCTCTGCGGCATCTCCACGCTGACCTCCTCCCTGCTCGTCCAGATGGCCGTCGCCGACGCCGTCGCGCTGCTGCTCGCCGAGGGCCACGAGCCCCCGGTCTACGTCTCCGCCAACATCCCCGGCGGCCACGAGCGCAACGCCGCCCTCGAAGCCCGCTACGCGGGACGGCTGCACCGCGGCGGCAACTGAACGCGTTTCGCACACCGGATCAATTAGGTTGGAGGTGCAGCGGGGCAGACACGCGTCACGACGCGGCAAGACGAAGAAATGGGCGATGTCCGAGATGAGTAACGAAGGCCGTACCAGGCTCAACCAGCTGCCCGAGTGGGCGGCCCTCGGCAAGCACCGCGAGCAGTTCGGCGCCACACACCTGCGCGAGCTGTTCGCCGCCGACCCGGAGCGCGGCACGACCTATACGCAGCGCGTCGGCGACCTGTATCTGGACTATTCCAAGCACCTCGTGACCGACGAGACCCTGGCGCTCCTGCGCGACCTGGCCGCCGCCACCGGCGTGGCCGAGCTGCGCGACGCCATGTTCCGGGGCGAGAAGATCAACAACACCGAGCACCGGGCCGTCCTGCACACCGCGCTGCGTGCCCCGCGCGGCGCGGTGGTCGAGGTCGACGGCGTGGACGTCGTCCCCGAGGTGCACGCCGTCCTCGACAAGATGAGCGCCTTCGCCGACCGGGTCCGCGCCGGCGAGTGGACCGGTCACACCGGCAGGCCGATCAAGAACGTCGTCAACATCGGCATCGGCGGCTCCGACCTCGGCCCCGCCATGGCGTACGAGGTGCTGCGCTCCTTCACCCGGCGCGACCTGACGTTCCGTTTCGTCTCCAACGTCGACGGCGCCGACCTGCACGAGGCCGTCCGCGACCTGGACCCGGCCGAGACCCTCTTCATCGTCGCCTCGAAGACCTTCACCACCATCGAGACGATCACCAACGCCACCTCCGCCCGCGACTGGCTGCTCGCCGGGCTCGGGGCCGGCCAGGAGGCCGTCGCCAAGCACTTCGTGGCCCTGTCGACCAACGCCGAGAAGGTCGAGGAGTTCGGCATCGACACGGCGAACATGTTCGAGTTCTGGGACTGGGTCGGCGGGCGCTACTCCTACGACTCCGCCATCGGCCTCTCCCTCATGATCGCCATCGGCCCGGACGCCTTCCGCGAGATGCTCGACGGCTTCCACCTGATGGACGAGCACTTCCGCACCGCCGCCCCGGAGGAGAACGCCCCGCTCCTGCTCGGCCTCCTCGGCGTCTGGTACGGCGCCTTCCACGACGCCCAGTCGCACGCGGTGCTCCCGTACTCGCACTACCTGTCGAAGTTCACCGCCTACCTCCAGCAGCTCGACATGGAGTCCAACGGCAAGTCCGTCACCCGCGACGGGCAGCCGGTCGACTGGCAGACCGGCCCGGTCGTCTGGGGCACCCCCGGCACCAACGGGCAGCACGCCTACTACCAGTTGATCCACCAGGGCACCAAGGTCATCCCGGCCGACTTCATCGGCTTCGCCCGGCCCGTCGCCGACCTCGCGCCCGGCCTGGTCGCCCAGCACGACCTGCTGATGGCGAACTTCTTCGCCCAGACCCAGGCGCTGGCCTTCGGCAAGACCCCCGAGGAGGTACGGGCCGAGGGCGTCCCCGAGGAGCTCGTCCCGCACAAGACCTTCAAAGGCGACCACCCGACCACCACCATCCTGGCCGACGCGCTCACCCCGTCCGTACTGGGCCAGCTCGTCGCGCTCTACGAGCACAAGGTCTTCGTCCAGGGCGCGGTCTGGAACATCGACTCCTTCGACCAGTGGGGCGTCGAGCTCGGCAAGGTCCTCGCCAAGAAGATCGAGCCGGTCCTCACCGAGGGCGAGGGCGGCGAGAACCTGGACAGCTCCACCGCCGGACTCGTCGCCGCGTACCGCTCGCTGCGCGGCAGGGACTGACGATGACCACGGGGGAGGAGACGGTCCGGCTGCGCCCGCCGAGGAACGCCGTGGACCGCCGGGCCGTGCCCTGGTGGCGGGCCCAGCTGCTCGTCACCACGGCCGTGCCCGTGGCCGTCCTGGGCGTGCTGGGGTGGCTGATCACCCCGGCCCGCTTCTGGCTGCTGCTCCCGGCCGCGCTCCTCGCGGCCCTCGGGCTCGGCTGCGCCGCCCTCCTCCCCGCCTGGTGGTACCGGGTGCACCGCTGGGAGGTCACCGAGGACGCCGTGTACGTACGGACCGGCGCCCTCTGGCAGGAGTGGCGGATCGCGCCCATGTCCCGCATCCAGACCGTCGACACCGTGCGCGGCCCGCTGGAGCAGAGCTTCCGGCTGGCCACGGTCACCGTCACCACCGCCTCCTCCAAGGGCGCGCTGCGCATCGAGGGCCTCGACCACGAGCTCGCCGCCGAGCTCGCGGAGCGGCTCACCGCGATCACCCGGATCACCCCGGGGGACGCGACGTGAGCGAAGCGGACGCCGGGCCGGGGACGTATCCGGGCCCCCAGGCGCGTCCGGGGCCCGAGGCTCACCCCGGCCCCGAGGCGCACGGCGGCCACGACTGGCGCCGGCTGCACCCCCGCAGCCTGCTCGCCGGCGCCGCCGTCCTGTGCGGCGTCGCCGGCGGCGGCGCGCTGCCCGCCTTCCTCAGCCTCTCCGCCGGCTCCCGGCCCGCCTGGCAGGCCGCCGCCTGGGTCCTCGCCGGAGCGTTCCTGCTCATCGGCGGCGGCACCGCCGCCGACTGGATCCGGCTCCGCCGCACCCGCTACCGGATCGGCCCGGAGCTCGTCGAACTGCACACCGGGCTCGTCGTGGTGAAGCGGCGCTCGCTGGCCCGCGAGCGGATCCGCAGCGTCGACCTCACCGCGAACCCCCTGCAACGCGTCCTCGGCCTCGTCAAGGTCGGCATCGGCACCGGCGAGCACGCCGGGAGCGAGTCCACCCTGGAGCTCGACCTGGTCGCCCGCGCCGAGGGCGAACAGCTCCGCCACACCCTGCTCGCCCGCCTCAAGGGCCCCGAGGACCCCGTCCACGACGGCGTCCTCGCCTCCGTCGACCCGCGCTGGATCCGCTACGCCCCGGTCTCCTTCGTGACCCCGCTGCTCGCCACCGCGGCGGCCGGGGCCGTGATGCAGGTCAGCGACTGGTTCGGAGCGCAGGACGAGGTCATCCACTGGATAGGGGACCGCTTCGAGGAGGTCTCGCTCACCTGGATGATCGTCGACCTGGTCCTGATCGCCGTCGTCGCCGGGCTCCTCGGCGCCCTCGGGCTGTGGGTCGAGATGTGGTACCGCTACCGCCTGGAGCGCGAGCCCGGCGGCACCCTGCGGGTCCGCCGGGGCCTGTTCACCGCCCGCTCCATCTCCCTGGAGGAGCGCAGGCTGCGCGGGGTCGAGCTGGTCGAGCCGCTCGGCGTGCGCCTGTTCCGCGCCGCCCGCGTCGACGCCGTCGCCACCGGGCTCGCCCAGAGCGACGACGACAAGCACGGCGACCTCAAGAACCTGGCCCCGCCGGTGCCCCGCGCGCTCGCCGACCGGATCGCCGCACAGGTGCTGCGCGAGACCGAACCGCCCACCGGCGCCCCGCTCACCGGGCACCCCCGGGCCGCGCGCCGCCGCAGGATCCGCTGGGCGCTGTGGGGCGGACTCGGCCCCGCCGCGCTGCTCGCCGGGCTCGGCCTCTGGCTCACCCCGGTGCTGCTCTACGTGGCGGGCGCGACGGCCGCCCTGCTGACCCCGGTCCTCGTCGCCCTCGCCCTCGACGCGTATCGCAATCTCGGACACGGCGTCAGCGGCGCCTACCTCGTCACCCGTTCGGGCACCGTGCGCCGCTCCACCGTCGCCCTCCAGCGCGCCGGGGTGGTCGGCTGGACCGTCAAGCAGTCCTGGTTCCAGCGGCGCGCGGGCGTGCTCACGCTGAACGCCACGACGGCCGCGGGGGAGGGCGCGTACGCCGTCCACGACGCGGCCGAGAGCGAGGGCCTGGCCTTCGCGGCGGACGCGGTCCCGGACCTCCTCGCCCCCTTCCTGGAGCCCGTACCGGCCCCGGGAACGCCGGAGGCCCGGCCCACCTCTCGGTGAACCGGGCCTCCGTGCCGCGTCCTCAGGCCGTGTGCGGCGGGTACAGCGCGCGCGGCAGCTCCGAGGCCGCCGCCGCGTCGAGCAGCCACAGCGTGCGCGCCCGGCCGTGGGCGCCGGCCGCCGGGGCCTGCACCTCGCCCGCGCCGGACAGCGCGATGGCCGCGGCCTTCGCCTTGTCCTCGCCGGCCGCGAGCAGCCAGACCTCCTTCGCGGCCCGGATCGCCGGCAGGGTCAGCGAGACCCGGGTCGGCGGCGGCTTGGGCGCGCCGTGCACGCCCACCACGGTCCGCTCGGTCTCGCGGACCGCCGGGAGCTCCGGGAACAGCGAGGCCACATGGGTGTCCGGGCCGACCCCCAGCATCAGCACGTCGAAGGTGGGCACCCCGCCGTGGTCGCCGGGTCCGGCCGCCGCCGCGAGCTCCGCCGCGTAGGCCGCCGCGGCCGTGTCCACGTCGGAGCCGTACGGGCCGTCCGAGGCCGGCATCGCGTGCACCCGCGCCGGGTCCAGCGGGACGCTGTCCAGCAGCGCCTCGCGGGCCTGGGTGACATTGCGCTCCGGGTCGCCCTCGGGCAGGAAGCGCTCGTCGCCCCACCACAGGTCGAGCCGCGACCAGTCGATCGCGTCCCGCGCGGGCGCGGCGGCGAGGGCCGCGAGCAGCCCGTTGCCGTTGCGCCCGCCGGTGAGCACCACCGAGGCGGAGCCGCGCGAGGACTGGGCGTCCACGATCTTCGTGATGAGCCGGGCCGCCGCGGCCTGCGCCATCAGCTCCTTGTCGCGGTGGACGACGAGCTGAGGGGCGCTCACTTGGCCGCCGCCTTCTTGGCCGGGGCCTTCTTCGCGGCCTTGGCCGCCGGGGCCGGCTCCTCCGCAGCGGCCTGCGGGGCCTCCTCGGCGGGGACGGGCGGCGCGGTGGTGGCCGCCTCCTCGTCCAGCCGCTCCAGGCCGAACCGCAGCGCCGAGGCGTACGTGTCGTCCGGGTCGAGGCGGCGCAGCTCCTCCGCGATCAGCTCGGAGGTCTCGCGGCGCTTGAGCGCCACGCCCCGGTCCGGCTGCCCGTGGATGGAGAGCGTGGCGAGCGAGCCGTCCGCGCGGTCGAGCACGATGGGGCCGCAGTCCGACTCCATCCGCACCGAGGTGAGGCCGGGCCCGGCCGACTTGGCGCGCCGCACGGGCACGCCCAGGCGGCCGGCCAGCCACGTGGCGAGCAGCTCGACGCTCGGGTTGAACTCCTCGCCCTCGACCACGGCCGAGGTGACCTCGCAGGCGACCTGGTCCAGCGCGGCGGCCAGCATCGAGCGCCACGGGGTGATCCGGGTCCACGAGAGGTCGGTGTCGCCCGGGGTGTACGCGTCCGCGCGCGCGGTCAGCTCCTGGATGGGCTGCTCGGCGGCGTACGTGTCGGTGACCCGGCGCTGGGCGAGGGCGCCCAGCGGGTCGTTCGCCGGGTCGACCGGCGAGTTCACCGGCCACCAGACGACGACGGGCGCGTCCGGCAGCAGCAGCGGCAGCACCACCGACTGGGCGTGGTCGACGACCTCGCCGTACAGCCGGAGCACCACCGTCTCGCCGGTGCTGGCGTCGGCGCCGAGGCGGACCTCGGCGTCGAGCCGCGCCTTGGCGCGGTCCCGCGGGGAGCGCGAGACCCGCTTGATGACGACGAGGGTCCGCGAGGGGTGCTCGCGGGACGCCTCGTTCGCCGCCTTCAGCGCGTCGTAGGCGTTCTCCTCGTCGGTGACGATGACGAGGGTGAGCACCATGCCGACGGCCGGAGTGCCGATGGCCCGCCGCCCGAGCACCAGCGCCTTGTTGATCTTGGAGGACGTGGTGTCCGTCAGGTCGGTCTTCATGGCCGGCGCCAGCTCCTGCCGTCTCGTGCGAGCATCTCGTCCGCCTCGACCGGACCCCAGGTCCCGGACTGGTACTGCGCGGGCTTGCCGTGCTCGTCCCAGAACCGCTCGATCGGGTCGAGGATCTGCCAGGACAGCTCGACCTCCTCGACGCGCGGGAAGAGGTTGGAGTCGCCGAGCAGGACGTCGAGGATGAGCCGCTCGTATGCCTCGGGGCTGGACTCGGTGAAGGACTCGCCGTAGGCGAAGTCCATCGACACGTCCCGGACCTCCATCTGCGTGCCCGGCACCTTGGAGCCGAAGCGCATGGTGACACCCTCGTCGGGCTGCACGCGGATGACGAGCGCGTTCTGGCCGAGCTCCTCCGTCGCCGTCTGGTCGAAGGGGGAGTGCGGGGCGCGCTGGAAGACCACCGCGATCTCGGTGACCCGGCGGCCGAGCCGCTTGCCGGTGCGCAGGTAGAAGGGGACGCCCGCCCAGCGGCGGTTGTCGATCTCCACCTTGATGGCCGCGTAGGTGTCGGTCTTCGACTGGGGGTCGATGCCGTCTTCCTCCAGGTAGCCGACGGCCTTCTCGCCGCCCTGCCACCCGGCCGCGTACTGGCCGCGCACGGTGGACTCGCCCAGGTCCTTGGGCAGCTTGACCGCGCCGAGCACCTTGGTCTTCTCCGCGGCGAGCGCGTCGGCGTCGAAGGAGGCGGGCTCCTCCATCGCGGTCAGCGCGAGCAGCTGGAGCAGGTGGTTCTGGATGACGTCACGGGCGGCGCCGATGCCGTCGTAGTACCCGGCCCGGCCGCCGATGCCGATGTCCTCGGCCATGGTGATCTGCACGTGGTCGACGTACGACCGGTTCCAGATCGGCTCGAAGAGGGTGTTGGCGAAGCGGAGCGCCAGGATGTTCTGGACGGTCTCCTTGCCGAGGTAGTGGTCGATGCGGAAGACCGCGTCGGGCGGGAAGACCTCGTGGACGACCTCGTTGAGCTCCTTGGCGGAGGTCAGGTCGTGCCCGAAGGGCTTCTCGATGACCGCGCGGCGCCAGGAGCCGTCCTTCTGGTCGGCCAGGCCGTGCTTCTTGAGCTGGCGGACGACCAGGGGGAAGAACTTCGGCGGCACGGACAGGTAGAAGGCGAAGTTGCCGCCGGTGCCCTGCGCCTTGTCCAGCTGCTCGATGGTGGCCTTCAGCTGCTCGAAGGCGTTGTCGTCGTCGAAGTCGCCCTGGACGAAGCGCATCCCCTGGATCAGCTGCTGCCACACCTCCTCGCGGAACGGCGTGCGGGCGTGCTGCTTGACGGCGTCGTGGACCTCCTGTGCGAAGTCCTCGTCCTGCCACTCGCGACGGGCGAAGCCGATCAGCGAGAAGCCCGGCGGGAGCAGACCGCGGTTGGCGAGGTCGTACACCGCGGGCATGAGCTTCTTGCGGGACAGATCGCCCGTGACACCGAAGATCACCAGACCCGACGGCCCCGCGATGCGCGGGAGCCGTCGGTCTGCGGCGTCACGGAGCGGGTTCGCTCCGGTGACTGCGCTCAAGGTGATTACGCCTCCGAAGGTGCGCGGCGGGCGAGCTCCGCCTCGGTCGACTTGAGCAGGTCGTTCCAGGACGCCTCGAACTTGTCGACGCCCTCGTCCTCCAGGAGCTGGACGACCTCGTCGTACGAGATGCCCAGCTTCGCCACGGCGGCGAGCACCTGGCGGGACTCGTCGTAGGTGCCGCGGATGGTGTCGCCCACGATCCGGCCGTGGTCGGCGGTGGCCTCCAGGGTGGCCTCCGGCATGGTGTTGACCGTGCCCGGGGCGACCAGGTCGTCCACGTAGAGGGTGTCCTTGTACGCCGGGTCCTTGACGCCGGTCGAGGCCCACAGCGGACGCTGCTTGTTGGCCTGCGCCTTGTCGAGGGCGGCCCAGCGCTCGGAGGCGAAGACCTCCTCGTACGCCTCGTAGGCGAGCCGCGCGTTGGCCAGCGCCGACTTGCCCTTGAGGGCCTTGGCCTCGTCGGTGCCGATGGTGTCCAGGCGCTTGTCGATCTCGGTGTCCACGCGGGACACGAAGAAGGACGCCACGGAGTGGATCTTCGAGAGGTCCAGGCCGCGCTCGCGGGCCTTCTCCAGGCCCGCCAGGTAGGCGTCCATGACCGCGCGGTAGCGCTCCAGCGAGAAGATCAGCGTCACGTTGACGCTGATGCCGAGGCCGATGACCTCGGTGATCGCCGGCAGACCCGCCCGGGTGGCCGGGATCTTGATCAGGGTGTTGGGCCGGTCCACCAGCCAGGCCAGCTGCTTGGCCTCGGCGATGGTGGGCGCCGTCTGGTGGGCCAGCCGGGGGTCGACCTCGATGGAGACCCGGCCGTCCTGGCCCTGGGTCGCGTCGAACACCGGGCGCAGGATGTCGGCGGCGTCGCGCACGTCGGCCGTCGTGATCATCCGGATGGCCTCGTCCACCGTCACCTTGCGGACGGCCAGGTCGACGAGCTGCTGCTCGTAACCGTCGCCCGAGGTGATGGCCTTCTGGAAGATGGACGGGTTGGTGGTCACACCCACCACATGGCTCTGGTCGATGAGCTCGGCCAGGTTGCCGGACGTGATCCGCTTGCGCGAGAGATCGTCCAGCCAGATCGCGACGCCTTCGTCGGAGAGGCGCTTGAGAGCGTCTGTCATGGGAATTGCATCTCCATTAAGTCGTACGTATGGGCGTCAGCGCGCGGCGGCGGCGAGGGATTCCCGCGCGGCGGCGACGATCGCCTCCGGCGTGAAGCCGAACTCGCGGAACAGCACCTTCGCGTCGGCCGAGGCACCGAAGTGCTCCAGCGAGACGATCCGGCCGGCGTCGCCGACGTACTTGTGCCAGGTCAGCCCGATCCCGGCCTCGACGGCGACGCGCGCCTTCACGGCCGGCGGCAGGACCGAGTCCTTGTACGCCTGCTCCTGCTCCTCGAACCACTCCACCGACGGCATCGAGACCACGCGGGTCGAGACACCTGCGGCCTGCAGCTGCTCCCGGGCCTCGACGGCCAGGTGCACCTCGGAGCCGGTGGCGATCAGCACGAGCTGAGCCTCGCCGCCGTCCGCCTCGAACAGCACGTAGCCGCCCTTGGCCGCGTCCTCGTTCGGCGCGTAGGTCGGCACGCCCTGGCGGGTGAGGGCCAGGCCGTGCGGGGCGCCCTTGCCGAACACCTTGGTGTGACGCTTCATGATCTCGCGCCAGGCGATCGCCGTCTCGTTGGCGTCGGCCGGGCGGACCACGTTGAGGCCCGGGATCGCGCGCAGCGAGGCCAGGTGCTCCACCGGCTGGTGGGTCGGGCCGTCCTCGCCGAGGCCGATCGAGTCGTGCGTCCACACGTACGTCACCGGCAGGTGCATCAGGGCCGACAGGCGCACGGCGTTGCGCATGTAGTCGGAGAACACCAGGAAGGTGCCGCCGTAGATGCGCGTGTTGCCGTGCAGGGCGATGCCGTTCATCTCCGCGGCCATGGAGTGCTCGCGGATGCCGAAGTGGATCGTCCGGCCGTACTGGTCCGCCTCGGGGAGCGGGTTGCCCTCGGGGAGGAACGAGGACGTCTTGTCGATCGTGGTGTTGTTGGAGCCGGCGAGGTCGGCCGAGCCGCCCCACAGCTCCGGGATCACCGCGCCGAGCGCCTGGAGGACCTTGCCGGAGGCGGCGCGGGTCGCGACGCCCTGGCCCGCCTCGAAGACCGGGAGCTTCTCCTCCCAGCCGGCCGGCAGCTCGTTGGCCTCGATGCGGTCGAACTCGGCCGCGCGCTCCGGGTTGGCGGTGCGCCACTCGGCCAGCGACTTCTCCCAGGCGGCACGGGCCTCGCGGCCGCGGTCGCCGAGGGCGCGGGTGTGCGCGATGACCTCGTCGGTGACCTCGAAGGTCTGCTCCGGGTCGAAGCCGAGGACGCGCTTGGTGGCCGCGATCTCCGCGTCGCCCAGCGCCGAGCCGTGCGCGGCCTCGGTGTTCTGGGCGTTCGGCGCCGGCCAGGCGATGATCGAGCGCATCGCGATGAACGAGGGGCGCTCGGTCTCGGCCTCGGCGGCCTTGACGGCGGCGTACAGGGCGGCCGGGTCCAGGTCGCCGTTGGCCTGCGGCTCCACGCGCTGGACGTGCCAGCCGTACGCCTCGTACCGCTTCATCGTGTCCTCGGACACGGCGGTCTCGGTGTCGCCCTCGATCGAGATGTGGTTGTCGTCCCACAGCAGGATCAGGTTGCCGAGCTTCTGGTGGCCGGCGAGGGAGGACGCCTCGGCGGAGATGCCCTCCTGGAGGCAGCCGTCGCCGGCGATCACGTAGATGTGGTGATCGAAGGGAGAGGTGCCCTGGGCCGCCTCCGGGTCGAACAGACCGCGCTCGTAGCGGGCGGCCATGGCCATGCCCACGGCGTTGGCGACACCCTGGCCCAGCGGGCCCGTGGTCGTCTCCACTCCGGCCGTGTGGCCGTACTCCGGGTGGCCCGGAGTCTTGGAGCCCCAGGTGCGGAACGCCTTCAGGTCGTCGAGTTCGAGACCGAAGCCGCCCAGGTACAGCTGGGTGTAGAGGGTCAGGGACGAGTGCCCGGCGGAGAGCACGAAGCGGTCACGGCCCACCCACTCCGGGTCGGCCGGGTCGTGCCGCATCACCTTCTGGAAGAGGGTGTACGCGGCGGGCGCGAGGCTCATCGCCGTACCGGGATGGCCGTTTCCGACCTTCTGCACGGCGTCGGCGGCAAGGATGCGGGCGGTGTCCACGGCCCGCTGGTCCAGTTCGGTCCACTCGAGGTCTGTGGTCGTCGGCTTAGTGCTCACCCTGAGTCAGGGCTCCTCTCCGCATGTCTGTAGCCGGTGACTGAGGGTGTCCCGGCGGTGTCGAGCCTACCCCTGGAATTCGTCCCTCTTTTCGTGTTCATGCCGCTCATATGTGCGCTCACCGCAAAGACTGCCGGGGCCCGCGCGACTTCGCCTCCCGAGCCGGACACGGGCCGTGTCCACACCGTGGGACGCACCCCGGGCGCACCCGCGCGTGGGTCCCGCCAACACGACCCCACCCCCGCGAAGATCGGCGTATGGGCAACGTCTACAGTGGCGTGGTACGCGCAAGTCTTCACCCCGTCTTCATCCGGGGAGCTTGCTGGGAATTTCTCTGTCAGGGGTGTGCGTGACGGCCGTCGAGTCCCGACCCGCAGGGGTCGTCTTGACTCCCAGCCCGGGGGGCCATCGGCCGTTCGGGGCCCGCGTCAAGGCATACGTGGCGCTGACCAAGCCGCGGATCATCGAGCTGCTGCTCATCACCACCGTTCCGGTGATGTTCCTCGCCGAGCAGGGCGTCCCCGATCTGTGGCTGGTGCTCGCCACGTGTTTCGGCGGATATCTGTCGGCGGGTGGCGCGAATGCGCTGAACATGTACATCGACCGCGACATCGACGCCCTGATGGACCGCACCTCGCAGCGTCCGCTGGTCACCGGCGTGCTCACACCGCGTGAGGGCCTGGTCTTCGGACTCAGCCTCGCGGTGATCTCCACGCTTTGGTTCGGACTGCTCGTCAACTGGCTGTCCGCCGCCCTGTCGCTCGGCGCGCTCCTCTTCTACGTCGTGGTCTACACGATGATCCTGAAGCGGCGCACCGCGCAGAACATCGTCTGGGGCGGCATCGCCGGCTGCCTCCCGGTGCTCATCGGCTGGTCGGCCGTCACCAACTCGATGTCCTGGGCCGCGGTCATCCTCTTCCTCGTCATCTTCTTCTGGACGCCGCCGCACTACTGGCCGCTGTCCATGAAGGTGAAGGACGACTACGCCCGCGCCGGTGTGCCGATGCTGCCGGTGCTGGCCTCCAACAAGGTCGTCGCCAAGCAGATCGTGCTCTACAGCTGGATCATGGTCGCGGTCTCCCTGCTGCTCACCCCGCTGGGCTACACCGGCTGGTTCTACACGGCCGTGGCGCTGGCCACCGGCGGCTGGTGGCTCTGGGAGGCGCACGCGCTGCTCAACCGCGCCAAGGCGGGCGCCACCGGCGCCAAGCTCAAGGAGATGCGCCTCTTCCACTGGTCCATCACCTATGTGTCGCTGCTCTTCGTGGCGGTCGCCGTGGACCCCTTCCTGCGCTAGCACTCCGTCCCCCTCGGACCCCGCCGACGGCCGGGGCGCGTGGCCCACGCCACGTGCCCCGGCCGTCGCCAGTCGATCTACCCGCGAGTAGCATCCTTGCCATGGCAGACACGACGAAGCAGGCGGAGCGCAGGGCGGCCAAGCTGGCCAAGGAGATCCGGGCGTTCGCCGGGAAGCACGGCGGCGCCGAGGGGCAGCTCGCCCACATCGGCCAGGCCGGCACCCGGATCGTCCTCGTCGGCGAGGACGGCGGCTGGGGCGACCTGGTGGCCCCCACCTACGACACCGCGAAGCTGGCGGCCGAGCGGGCCGGCCTCACCCTGCACGACGAGTTCGACGGCGAGTTCGCCGCCAAGGTCGTCACCGGCCCGTACGAATGGACCCGGATGGCGGGTATCCAGATCGGCGGCCCCGCCAACAGCTGACACGGCAAGGCAACAACCTCGCGCGGGGCTCACCCGTTAGGAGGGGTGGAAGCCCGTCCACACGTGGGAGCCCCCCGAATGATCGACACTCCGAGCCTGGTGGACCAGTACTGCCACGGGGTGCTCCGTACGGAGCTCGGCCTCGGCAGCTTCGAGACGCACCTCGCCCCGGCCGCCGGGCTCCCGGCCGCCGGCACCACCTTCTTCGACACCCAGACCGGCTTCGCCGTCCGCCGCTGGTGCCCCCCGCTGCTCGGCCTCGAACCCCACTGCCCGCCCGCGCGCTACCTCGCCCGCCGCCGGGAGCTCGGCGCCGCCGAGTCGGGCCGCCGGCTGCTGCGCGCCTCCGGCATCGGCGCCTACCTGGTCGACACCGGACTCCCCGGCGACCTCACCGGACCCGCCGAGCTCGCCGCCACCGGCGCCGCCGCCGCGCACGAGATCGTCCGCCTGGAGCTCCTCGCCCAGCAGGTCGCCGACACCTCCGGCACCGTCGAGGCCCTCCTCGCCAACCTCGCCGAGGCCGTCCACGGGGCCGCCGCCGCGGGCGCCGTCGCCTTCCTCTCCGTCGCCGCCGCGCACGGCGGGCTCGTCGCCGCGCCCGAGCCGCCCTGGCCGGGCGAGGTCCGCGGGGCCGCGGGCCGCTGGCTGGCCCGCCGCCGGGCGGGCGAGGCCCTCGACGACCCGGTGCTGCTGCGCCACCTGCTGTGGATCGCGCTCGGCACCGGACGGCCCCTCCAGCTGTACGTGGGGGAGCGCGACCCCGGCGCCCTGGCCGCCTTCGCGGAGGCGGGCGGCGGCCTCGGCGCGGACCTCGTGCTGCTGCACGGCTATCCGCACCACCGCCAGGCCGCCCGGCTCGCCGCGCACTTCCCGCACGTCTACGCGGACCTCGGCCCGGTCGTCGCGCGCACCGGGGCCCGCGCGGCCGGGGTGCTCGCCGAGTTCCTGGAGCTCGCCCCCTTCGGCAAGCTGCTGTTCTCCAGCGGCGCCCGCGGCCTGCCCGAGCTCCACGTGGTCGCCGCGAGCGTCTTCCGGGGCGCGCTGGCCCGGGTCCTGGGCGACTGGGTCGGCGACGGCGCCTGGTCCCGCGCGGACGCGCGGCGCGTCGCCGCCATGCTGGCCGCGGACAACGCGCGGCGGGTGTACGGGCTGGAGTGAGCGCCCCGGGCTTGTGCGCGACGCGGCCCCGGTGCGAGCGGGGGCTCGGGCCGGGGCCGGGTGGGGTGGTGCGGGGCGCGGGTGTGGGTGTGGGGCGCGGGAGTGCGGTCCGGCGCGGTGCGCGCGGTCAGGCGGTCGCGAGCTCCGGGTCCGGCTGGGCCGGGATGGACGCCGTGGCCGTCGGCCGCTCGCGCAGGCTCAGGGCCAGCCGCAGCACCGCGACCCACATCAGCGAGGAGCCGAGCATGTGGGCGCCGACCAGGATCTCGGGGACGCCGGTGAAGTACTGGACGTAGCCGATGGCCCCCTGAGCGAGCAGCACGATCAGCAGGTCCCGGGCGCGGGCCCGGGTGTCGTCGGGGGCGTCCACCACGCGCAGCACCAGCCACATGGCGACCGCGAGGGCGCAGACCACCCAGGCGGCGATCGCGTGGATGTGCGCCGCGTCCGTCCAGTCCCACGGCATCCGGGGCACGTCGCTGGAGTCGCCCGCGTGCTTGCCGGCGCCCGTCACGGTGGTGCCGAGCGCGATGAGCAGGACGGTGACCAGGACGATCGCCCAGGACAGCTTGCGCACGGGGCGCGGGACGCGGGGCTTGGGGGTGCCGTCGCCCTCGCCGGTGCGGTGCCAGGTGATCACGGCCACGGTGAGGAGCGCGTTGGCGGCGAGGAAGTGCCCGGCGACGGTCCAGGGGTTCAGGCCCATCCACACCGTGATGCCGCCGAGGACGGCGTTGCTCATCACGATCCAGAACTGTGCCCAGCCGAGCCGGCTCAGGCTGCGCCGGCGCGGCTTGACCGAGCGGGCGGCGACGATCGCCCAGCCGACGGCCGCCGACAGGACGTACGTCAGCATCCGGTTGCCGAACTCGATGGCGCCGTGGATGCCCTGCTCGGAGGTGACGATCAGGCTGTCGTCCGTGCACTTGGGCCAGGTGTCGCAGCCGAGACCGGAGCCGGTCAGCCGGACCGCGCCGCCGGTGACGATGATGACGACGCTCATCACGACGGCGGAGAGCGCGGCGCGCCGGAGCGTCCGGGGGGACGGGGTCCAGCGCTGGGCGATGAAGGCGAGGGGGGTCTGCACGGGCCCTATCGTAGGCGCGGGCTTGTGCGCGTTTTCACGAGGGGTGTGTTCCGGGCGTTTGTGCCGCGAAACGTCACCGCGCGGTCACCCTCCGGACCCGGCAGGACCCGGCGCCCCCCGGGGCGGGCCCTACTCCCAGCGGAAGAACCGGGCCGCCGCGCCCAGGCCCAGCACCGCCCACACCGCGAGGATCGCCGCGTCGCCCCAGGGCAGCGAGGCGCCGTGCTGGAGCACGTCCCGCAGCCCGTCCGAGAGCGCCGAGATCGGCAGGTAGGCCAGCACGTCGCCGGCGGCGCCGAACTTCTCCAGCGGCACCATCACCCCGCCGCCCACCAGAAGCAGCAGGAAGACCAGGTTGGCGGCGGCCAGCGTCGCCTCCGCCTTGAGGGTGCCGGCCATCAGCAGGCCGAGCCCGGAGAAGGCGGCGGTGCCGAGGACGAGCAGCACCAGGACGGAGAACGGGTCGCCCTGCGGCGACCAGCCGAGCCCGAGCGCGATCGCGGTCAGGAGCAGCACCTGGAGCACCTCGGTGACCAGCACCGACAGCGTCTTGGCGGTCATCAGCGCCCAGCGCGGCAGCGGCGAGGCGGCCAGTCGCTTGAGCACCCCGTACCGGCGCTCGAAGCCGGTCGCGATGGCCTGCCCGGTGAAGGCGGTGGACATCACGGCGAGCGCGAGGACGCCGGGGGCGAGGAAGTCGACGGCCTTGTCCGTGCCGGTGTCGACGATGTCCACCGTCGAGAACAGCACGAGCAGCAGCGAGGGGATGATCACCGTGAGGAGCAGCTGCTCGCCGTTGCGCAGCAGCATCCGGGTCTCCAGCGCGGTCTGCGCGGCGATCATGCGGCCGACGGGCGCGGCCCCCGGCTTCGGCGCGTACGTACCCGTGCTCATCCGCGCAGCTCCTTGCCGGTCAGTTCGAGGAAGACGTCTTCGAGGGTGTGCCGCTCGACGGAGATCCGCTCGGGCATCACGCCGTGCTGCGCGCACCAGCTGGTGACGGTGGCGAGCAGCTGGGGGTCGACCGTGCCGGTGAGCCGGTACGCGCCGGGGGTGGGCTCCGCGGCGGCGGTGCCGTCCGGCAGCGCCTTGAGCAGCGAGCCGAGGTCGAGCCCGGGGCGGCCGGTGAAGCGCAGGGTGTTCTCGGCGCCGCCGCGGCACAGCTCCTCGGGGCTGCCCTGGGCGACGACCCGGCCCGCGTCGATGATGGCGACGTCGTCGGCGAGCTCCTCGGCCTCGTCCATGAAGTGGGTGGTGAGCACGACGGTGACGCCGTCGGCGCGCAGCTCGCGGACCAGCTCCCAGGTGGCGCGGCGGGCCTGCGGGTCGAGGCCGGCGGTCGGCTCGTCGAGGAAGACCAGCTCGGGGCGGCCGACCACGGCCATGGCGAGCGACAGGCGCTGCTGCTGGCCGCCGGAGAGGCGCCGGTAGCCGGTCCGGCCGCAGGAGCCGAGGCCGAGGCGCTCGACGAGGGCGTCGACGTCCAGCGGGTGGGCGTGCAGCTTCGCCATGTGGCGGAGCATCTCGTCGGCGCGGGCGCCGGAGTAGACGCCGCCGGACTGGAGCATCACGCCGACCCGGGGGCGCAGCGCGGCGGCGTCGGCGACCGGGTCGAGGCCGAGGACCCGCACGGTGCCGCCGTCCGGACGGCGGTACCCCTCGCAGGTCTCGACGGTGGTGGTCTTGCCGGCGCCGTTGGGCCCGAGGACGGCGGTGACGGTGCCGGTCCGGACGTCGAGGTCGAGGCCGTCGACGGCGGTCTTGGTGCCGTACCGCTTGACCAGGCCCCGGACCCGGACGGCGGGCGCGTCGGACTCGTTTCGCATGCCGGAAGTCTAGAGAGGGGGCGAAGGTCCCTCCGGCGCGGGGCCCGGGTCCCTTGAGTCGGGACCTTTACGCGCGCTTCACCGGCCGGGGCGGGGCTAGCGTCGACAGGGTGATCAGTGTGGCGGAGAACCTGCGGGAGACGGTCGGTCAGGCCGAGCACAAGGCGCACGAGCTGGCGCGCCCCGGCCGGTACACCTTCTCGGCCGTGCTGGCCGGCGCGTACATCGGGATCGGCGAGGTGCTGCTGCTGGTCGCGATCTCGCCGTTCGTGGCCGGGCACTCGCCGGCGGTGAAGCTGCTGGAGGGCGCGGTCTTCCCGATCGCGCTGACGATCGTGATGTTCGCCGGGGCGCAGCTGTTCACGAGCAACGTGATGGTGATGCTGCTGGGCGCGCTCTCGGGCCGTACGGGCTGGCGTGATCTGGCCGCCGGCTGGGGCCTGTCGCTGGGCGGCAACTTCCTGGGCGCCTTCCTCTTCGGGGCGATGGTGCACGCCTCCGGGGTGGTGTCGACACCTTCGGCGAAGGCGATGCTGGCGGAGATGGTGGCGGGCAAGGAGGCGCTCGGGGGCGGGCAGCTCTTCTGGCGGGCGGTGCTCTGCAACATGCTCGTGTGCCTGGCGATCTGGATGTTCTACCGGGCCAAGGGGGACGGGGCGAAGCTGGTCGTGCTGTGGCTGCCGGTGCTGGTGTTCGTGGCGGTGGGCTTCGAGCACTGTGTCGCGAACATGGCGCTGTTCTCGCTCGCGATCCTCGACGGGACGGCCGGTTTCGGCGATCTGCTGCGCAACCTGCTCTTCACGGTGCCGGGCAACATCGTGGGCGGAGGGCTGCTGGTGGGCGGCTCGTACTGGTTCACCGGACGGCCGGAAACATCCCACGAATGATCATTTCCGCAGGTCAGGTAAGCCTTACCTGAGTGATGTACGACATCGTCACCGCCGACGGGGCGGCTTGTCACTCCCCGATTAATTACGCAACAATGGCGTTGTGAAAAACGTTGGCGCGGCTCCGGTGGAGGAACTCGCGACCCGGGAGCGTTCCACGCGCAACCGGGTCGCGCGGTCGATCCTGGATCACGGACCCTCGACCGTGGCCGACCTGGCCGAGCGGCTCGGCCTCACCCAGGCCGCCGTCCGCCGCCACCTCGACTCGCTGGTCGCCGACTCCGTCGTCGAGGCCCGCGAGAAGCGCGTCTACGGCACCCGCACCCGGGGCCGTCCCGCGAAGGTCTTCGCGCTGACCGACTGCGGTCGCGACGCCTTCGACCAGTCGTACGACTCCCTGGCCGTCGAGGCGCTCCGCTGGATCGAGCGCAACGCCGGGGGAGAGGCGGCCGTCGCCGCCTTCGCCCGCGACCGCGTCGAGGCCCAGGCCGAGTCGTACCGCGAGGCCGTCGAGTCGGCCGACCCGCGGGACCGCACCGAGGCCCTCGCCAAGGCGCTCACCGCCGACGGGTACGCTGCCACTGCGCGTCACGCGCCGGTCGGCGAGCAGCTCTGCCAGCACCACTGCCCGGTCGCCCACGTCGCCGAGCAGTACCCCCAGCTGTGCGAGGCGGAGACGGAGATCTTCTCCCGCCTCCTCGGGACCCACGTCCAGCGCCTGGCCACCATCGCCCACGGTGACGGCGTCTGCACGACCTTCATCCCGCACAGCGGCCCCCACCAGGGCCCACAGACCAGTTCATCACCTGCATCCGCAAGCACGGCCGGGAGGAACCCCGCATGACCACCGAGATCAGCCACCCCGAGCTCGAGGGCCTGGGTCGGTACGAGTACGGCTGGGCCGACTCGGACGCGGCCGGCGCCACCGCCAAGCGCGGTCTCAACGAGGACGTCGTCCGCGACATCTCCTCCAAGAAGAACGAGCCCGAGTGGATGCTGAAGCTGCGCCTCAAGGGTCTGCGGCTCTTCGGCAAGAAGCCCATGCCGACCTGGGGCTCCGACCTCTCCGGCATCGACTTCGACAACATCAAGTACTTCGTGCGGTCCACCGAGAAGCAGGCCGAGTCCTGGGAGGACCTGCCGGAGGACATCAAGAACACGTACGACAAGCTCGGCATCCCGGAGGCGGAGAAGCAGCGCCTCGTCGCCGGTGTCGCCGCGCAGTACGAGTCCGAGGTCGTCTACCACCAGATCCGCGAGGACCTGGAGGAGCAGGGCGTCATCTTCGTCGACACCGACACGGCCCTGAAGGAGCACGAGGAGCTCTTCAAGGAGTACTTCGGCACCGTCATCCCGGTCGGCGACAACAAGTTCGCCTCGCTGAACACGGCCGTGTGGTCCGGCGGCTCCTTCATCTACGTGCCGAAGGGCGTGCACGTCGAGATCCCGCTCCAGGCGTACTTCCGTATCAACACGGAGAACATGGGCCAGTTCGAGCGGACGCTGATCATCGTCGACGAGGACGCCTACGTCCACTACGTCGAGGGCTGCACCGCCCCGATCTACTCCTCGGACTCGCTGCACTCCGCGGTCGTCGAGATCATCGTGAAGAAGGGCGGCCGCTGCCGCTACACGACCATCCAGAACTGGTCGAACAACGTCTACAACCTGGTGACCAAGCGCGCCGTCGCCTACGAGGGCGCGACCATGGAGTGGGTCGACGGCAACATCGGCTCCAAGGTCACCATGAAGTACCCGGCCGTCTACCTGATGGGCGAGCACGCCAAGGGCGAGACCCTCTCCATCGCCTTCGCGGGCGAGGGCCAGCACCAGGACGCCGGCGCCAAGATGGTCCACATGGCGCCGAACACCTCCTCGAACATCGTCTCCAAGTCGGTGGCGCGAGGCGGCGGCCGCACCTCCTACCGCGGTCTCATCGAGATCGGCGAGGGCGCCCCGGGCTCCAAGTCGAACGTCCTGTGCGACGCGCTGCTCGTCGACACCATCTCCCGCTCCGACACGTACCCCTACGTGGACGTGCGCGAGGACGACGTCTCCATGGGCCACGAGGCCACCGTCTCCAAGGTCTCCGAGGACCAGCTCTTCTACCTGATGAGCCGCGGTCTGACCGAGTTCGAGGCGATGGCCATGATCGTCCGCGGCTTCGTCGAGCCCATCGCGAAGGAGCTGCCGATGGAGTACGCGCTGGAGCTCAACCGGCTGATCGAGCTGCAGATGGAGGGTTCGGTCGGCTAAGGCCCACCGCACCGCCCCGCAGCGACCGATTTTCTTTACGTACGCAGGAAGAGAGCAAGACGACAGCCATGGCTGAGGGTCAGAACATCCCCGCGGGCTCCACCACCGCGGGCTCCATCGCGGTGGCCGCCGAGTCCACCGTCGCCACGCGCATGAGCGCCCCGCCGTCCTTCGACGTGGCGGACTTCCCCGTCCCGCACGGCCGCGAGGAGGAGTGGCGCTTCACTCCCCTGGAGCGCCTGCGCGGCCTGCACGACGGCACCGCCGTCGTCTCCGGCGAGGGCGTCACCGTCGAGGTCGAGGCCCCCGAAGGGGTCACCGTGGAGACCGTGGGCCGCGACGACGCGCGCCTCGGCAAGGCCGGCAAGCCGGTCGACCGGGTCGCCGCCCAGGCGTACACCTCCTTCGAGAAGGCGTCGGTCGTCACCGTCGCCAAGGAGGCCGTCCTCACCGAGCCGATCCGCATCGCGGTGCACGGCCGGGGCGGGGTCGCCTTCGGCCACCAGGTCATCGAGCTCGGCGCCTTCGCCGAGGCCGTCGTGGTCATCGACCACACCGGTGACGCGGTGCTCGCCGCCAACGTGGACTACGTCCTCGGCGACGGCGCCAAGCTCACCGTGGTCTCCGTCCAGGACTGGGACGAGAAGGCCGTCCACGTCGCCCAGCACAACGCGCTGATCGGCCGCGACGCCTCCTTCAAGTCCGTCGTCGTCACCTTCGGCGGCGACCTGGTCCGCATCCACCCCCGGGTCACCTACACGGCCCCCGGCGGCGAGGCCGAGCTCTTCGGCCTGTACTTCACGGACGCCGGGCAGCACCAGGAGCACCGCCTCCTGGTCACGCACAACGTCCCGCACTGCAAGTCCAACGTGGCCTACAAGGGCGCGCTCCAGGGCGAGGCCGCCCACGCGGTCTGGATCGGCGACGTCCTCATCGAGGCCGCGGCCGAGGGCACCGACACGTACGAGCTCAACCGGAACCTGGTCCTCACGGACGGCGCCCGGGTCGACTCGGTGCCGAACCTGGAGATCGAGACCGGCGAGATCGCCGGCGCCGGCCACGCCTCCGCCACCGGCCGCTTCGACGACGAGCAGCTCTTCTACCTGATGTCCCGGGGCATCCCGGAGGCCGAGGCCCGCCGCCTCGTCGTCCGCGGCTTCTTCGCCGAGCTGGTCCAGCAGATCGGCCTCCCGGACGTCCAGGAGCGCCTGCTCGCCAAGATCGAGACGGAGCTGGAGGCGTCCGTCTGATGGCCTTCGTCCGCGCCTGTGCGCTGAGCGAGCTGGAGGAGGACACCCCGAAGCGGGTGGAACTCGACGGCACGCCGGTCTCCGTCGTCCGCACCGAGGGCGAGGTGTACGCGATCCACGACATCTGCTCGCACGCGAACGTCTCCCTCTCCGAGGGCGAGGTGGAGGACTGCCAGATCGAGTGCTGGCTGCACGGCTCCGCGTTCGACCTCCGCACCGGCAAGCCGTCCGGCCTTCCCGCGACGCGCCCCGTCCCCGTATACCCCGTACAGATCGAAGGGGACGATGTGCTCGTCTCCGTCACCCAGGAGTCCTGAGTCACCCATGGCAACGCTTGAAATCCACGACCTGCACGTCTCCGTCGAGGCCGAGAACGGTCCGCGCGAGATCCTCAAGGGTGTCGACCTGACCATCAAGCAGGGCGAGACCCACGCCGTCATGGGCCCGAACGGCTCCGGCAAGTCGACCCTGGCGTACTCGCTGGCCGGCCACCCGAAGTACACGATCACCGGCGGCACCGTCACCCTCGACGGCGAGGACGTCCTGGAGATGTCGGTCGACGAGCGCGCCCGCGCCGGCGTCTTCCTGGCCATGCAGTACCCGGTCGAGGTCCCCGGCGTCTCGGTCTCCAACTTCCTGCGCACCTCCGCCACCGCCGTCCGCGGCGAGGCCCCCAAGCTGCGCACCTGGGTGAAGGAGGTCAAGTCCGCGATGGAGCAGCTCTCCATGGACCCGGCCTTCGCCGAGCGCAACGTCAACGAGGGCTTCTCCGGCGGCGAGAAGAAGCGCCACGAGATCCTCCAGCTCGAACTGCTCAAGCCGAAGATCGCGATCCTCGACGAGACCGACTCCGGCCTCGACGTCGACGCCCTGCGCATCGTCTCCGAGGGCGTCAACCGCGTCCGCGAGACCGGCGAGGTCGGCACCCTGCTGATCACGCACTACACGCGGATCCTCCGCTACATCAAGCCCGACTTCGTGCACGTCTTCGCGAACGGCCGCATCGTCGAGTCCGGTGGCGCCGAGCTCGCCGACCAGCTGGAGAACGAGGGCTACGACAAGTACGTGAAGGGTGGCGCATCCGCGTGACTTCCGCCCATCAGGGGCTGACCGGCCTCCTCGACACCGAGGCGATCCGCAAGGACTTCCCGCTCCTGGATCGTCTGGTCCACGACGACAAGAAGATCGTCTACCTGGACTCCGCGGCCACCTCGCAGAAGCCGCGCCAGGTCCTCGACGCTCTGAACGCGTACTACGAGCGGCACAACGCCAACGTCCACCGCGGCGTCTACACGGTCGCCGAGGAGGCCACCGCGCTGTACGAGGGCGCCCGCGACAAGGTCGCCGCCTTCATCAACGCGCCGAGCCGCGACGAGGTGATCTTCACCAAGAACGCCTCCGAGTCGCTCAACCTCGTGGCCAACATGCTGGGCTGGGCCGACGAGCCCTACCGCGTGGACCACGAGACCGAGATCGTCATCACGGAGATGGAGCACCACTCCAACATCGTCCCGTGGCAGCTGCTCGCGCAGCGCACCGGCGCGAAGCTGAAGTGGTTCGGCCTCACCGACGACGGCCGGCTCGACCTGTCGAACATAGAGGAGCTGATCACGGAGAAGACCAAGGTGGTCTCCTTCACCCTGGTCTCCAACCTCCTCGGCACGGTCAACCCGGTCGAGACGATCATCCGCCGGGCCCAGCAGGTCGGTGCGCTCGTCTGCATCGACGCCTCCCAGGCCGCCCCGCACATGGTGCTCGATGTGCAGGCGCTGCAGGCCGACTTCGTGGCCTTCACCGGCCACAAGATGTGCGGCCCGACCGGCATCGGCGTGCTCTGGGGCCGCCAGGAGCTGCTGGAGGACCTGCCGCCGTTCCTCGGTGGCGGCGAGATGATCGAGACCGTCTCGATGCACTCCTCCACCTACGCTCCGGCCCCGCACAAGTTCGAGGCGGGTACGCCCCCGATCGCCCAGGCCGTCGGCCTCGGCGCGGCCGTGGACTACCTGTCGGCGATCGGCATGGAGAACATCGCGCGCCACGAGCACGCGATCACCGAATACGCCGTCCGCCGCCTCCAGGAGGTCCCGGACCTGCGGATCATCGGCCCCACCACGGCCGAGGACCGCGGCGCGGCGATCTCCTTCACGCTCGGCGACATCCACCCGCACGACGTGGGCCAGGTCCTCGACGAGCAGGGCATCGCCGTCCGCGTCGGCCACCACTGCGCGCGCCCGGTCTGCCTGCGCTACGGAATTCCGGCGACCACGCGAGCGTCGTTCTATCTGTACTCCACCCCCGGCGAGGTCGACGCCCTCGTCGCGGGTCTGGAGCACGTACGGAACTTCTTCGGCTAGGGGACGCCTCGTGAAGCTGGATTCGATGTACCAGGACGTCATCCTGGACCACTACAAGCACCCGCACGGGCGCGGTCTGCGGGACGGCGACGCCGAGGTGCACCACGTCAACCCGACCTGTGGTGACGAGATCACGCTCCGTGTGAAGTACGACGGCTCGCGGATCGAGGACGTGTCGTACGAGGGCCAGGGCTGCTCCATCAGCCAGGCGTCGGCGTCCGTCCTCAACGATCTGCTCGTCGGCAAGGAGCTGGCCGAGGCGCAGCGGATCCAGGGCACGTTCCTGGAGCTGATGCAGTCCAAGGGCCAGATCGAGCCGGACGACGCGATGGAGGAGATCCTGGAGGACGCGGTCGCGTTCGCCGGGGTCTCGAAGTATCCCGCCCGGGTGAAGTGCGCGCTGCTCAGCTGGATGGCGTGGAAGGACGCGACGGCCCAGGCACTGGGCTCCGACGCTGAGAGGAAGTC
This sequence comes from Streptomyces sp. NPDC048659, assembly GCF_040650575.1. Classification (NCBI taxonomy): domain Bacteria; kingdom Bacillati; phylum Actinomycetota; class Actinomycetes; order Kitasatosporales; family Streptomycetaceae; genus Streptomyces; species Streptomyces sp. NPDC048659. The sequence continues at coordinate 26,394 of NZ_JBEZHM010000066.1, forward strand.
GGCATGACCGAGAACGCCGAGGCCACGATGAAGCCGGCCTCCGAGGAAGAAGTCCGCGAGGCGCTGTACGACGTCGTCGACCCCGAACTGGGCATCGACGTCGTCAACCTGGGCCTCATCTACGGCATCCACATCGACGAGTCGAACGTCGCGACGCTGGACATGACGCTGACGTCGGCGGCCTGCCCGCTGACCGACGTGATCGAGGACCAGGCGAAGTCCGCGACCGACGGCATCGTCAACGAGCTCAAGATCAACTGGGTCTGGATGCCCCCGTGGGGCCCCGACAAGATCACCGACGACGGCCGCGAGCAGCTCCGCGCGCTCGGGTTCAACGTCTGATCGACATCGCCACGGCGGTACGCGACGAGGGCCGCATCCCTTCGAGGGTGCGGCCCTCACGCGTGTCCCGGACCGGTCAGGCCACGCCCGCGGCCCGCGCCAGGGTCGGGGCCAGGTTCTCCTTGCGGATGCGCTGGTCCACGTAGAGCAGGGTGGAGACCAGGGGCTGGAAGGGGGCCAGGACGGCCTGGCAGGCGATGCTGCCGACCAGGAGGACGGCCAGCATCACGGACATCGAGGTGAGGACCTCGGTGGGGGCCGCCTCGGCGTCGAAGGGCATGGTCGCCATCGGGAACCAGGCCAGCAGCGAGAACACCTGCTGGATCGCCCAGCTGGCCACGGCCACCATCGCCCCCGCCGCGATCATGCAGCCGAAGATCCGCCACCAGGAGCCGCGGACCAGGGCGGCCGAGCGGCGCAGGGAGGCCATGGCGGCCGCGCCCTCGATCACGGCGACCGAGGGGGCCAGGGCGAACTTCACCCAGAGCCACAGGCCGACCGGGATCGTCGCCATCCCGACGAGGACCAGCAGCAGGAAGGCGACGACGAAGCCCGAGTCGGGGGCGACGTGCTCGCCGTCGGACGCGTCGAGGCGCGCGACCATGCCGAACAGCATGACGCCGCCGCCGACCAGGAAGAACAGCGCCGGTACGAACATGGCCAGCATCGACAGGAGGACCGAGCTCAGCACCGCGCCCAGCCGCGACCAGGCGCGGCGCCAGACGGCGCCGAAGCCGACGGGGCGGCCCAGGACCGCCTCCTGCGCGACGACCGGGACGGCGGCGTAGACCAGGGCGTTGGCCAGCACGAGGGCGACCGCGCCGGTCAGCCAGGCGCAGCCGAAGGCGACGAACAGGCCCTGGATGTCGGCGACGTCGGGTTCCTGGCCGTGCGGCAGGTTCGAGAGGCGGTCGACGTTGTCCGACACGGCGGACCAGCCGATCAGGAGGGCGCCGACGACGAGCGCGGTGGCGCCCGCGTAGGCGATGCCGGCGACCCCCAGCAGCGGCTTCCAGTAGCGCCCGAAGGCGCTGAACGCGCCCGTCAGGATCTGGCCGAAGGTCATCGGCGCCAGGGGTATGACGCCGGGCTTCGGCGGTGGGGGAGGGGGCGGATATCCGTAGCCGTATCCGTGCCCGTACCCGTGCTCGTATCCGGGCTGCCCCGAGGGATGTGTCATGGCCACACGGTAGCGTCCGCCCATGTGTACGCTCGTACACATGGGATACGGACTGCTCGCGGGCGCCATCGTGGCCGAGATCGTCGCCACCACGTCCATGAAGTACAGCGACGGCTTCTCCAGGCTGGTGCCCTCGCTCGTCACCGGCGCCGGGTACCTGATCGCCTTCGCCCTGCTCGCCCAGGCGCTCAAGACCCTCCAGGTCGGCACCGCCTACGCCATCTGGTCCGGCGTCGGCACCGCCGCCGTCGCCGCCATCGGCGCGCTCTTCCTCGGCGAGTCCATGAACCTCGCCAAGATCGCCGGCATCGTCCTGATCATCGCCGGGGTCGCCGTCCTCAACATGGGCGGCGCCCACTGATGGCCCGGCCCAGGCGCCACGACCCCGACCGGCGCGAGCGCATCGTCGACGCCGCCCTGCGCGTCGTCGGCCGCGCCGGCATCGCCGGGCTCAGCCACCGCACCGTCGCCGCCGAGGCCGACGTGCCGCTCGGCTCCACCACGTACCACTTCGGCTCCCTCGACGAACTCCTCGTCGCCGCCCTGCGCCGCGCCAACGACAACCTCGGGCGCGCCCTGCGCGAGGACCCCGGCGTCGCCGACCCCGGCAGCGACCTCGCCGCCGCCCTCGCCCGGCTCGTCGGCGTCTGGATCGGCGGCGACCGGACCGGCGTCGAGCTGGAGTACGAGCTCTACCTCGCCGCCCTGCGCCGCCCCGCCCTGCGGCCCGTCGCCGACGAATGGGCCGAGGACGTCACCGCCTGCCTCGCCCCGCGCACCGACCCGGCCACCGCCCGCGCCGTCATCGCGCTCCTGGACGGCATCTGCCTCCAGGTCCTGCTCACCGGCGGCCGGTACGACGAGGAGTACACCCGCGAGATGCTCGGCCGGGTGCTGGGGCGGGCCTGAACGAAGCGCCCAAGCGGCCGGGGCCCGGCTCGTCCGAACCGCCAGGAGCGGGACCGACACCTGAGACCGGTTGGCCCGCGCGGGGGCCCGCCGGTTAGGTTTTCCGCATGACCACTGCTCCTCGCTCCACCGGCGCCGTCGCCGCCGGCCTCGCCACCATCGCCGGCGACGGCACCGTTCTCGACACCTGGTTCCCCGCCCCCGAGCTGACCGCCGACCCCGGCCCCGCGGGCACCGAGCGGCTCGGCCCCGACGAGGCCGTCGACGCCCTCGGCGACGGCGCCGCCAAGGCCCTCGGCGTGGACGCCCGCCGCGGTGTCGAGGTGGTCGCCGTCCGCACCGTCATCGCCTCGCTCTTCGACAAGCCGCTCGACGCGCACGACGCCTACCTGCGCCTCCACCTGCTCAGCCACCGGCTGGTCAAGCCGCACGGCCAGAGCCTGGACGGCGTCTTCGGCCTGCTCGCCAACGTCGCCTGGACCTCGCTCGGCCCGGTCGCCGTCGACGACATCGAGAAGGTCCGCCTCAACGCGCGCGCCGAGGGCCTGCACCTCCAGGTCACCTCGATCGACAAGTTCCCCCGCATGACCGACTACGTCGTGCCCGCCGGCGTCCGCATCGCCGACGCCGACCGGGTCCGCCTCGGCGCCCACCTCGCCGCCGGCACCACCGTCATGCACGAGGGCTTCGTCAACTTCAACGCCGGCACCCTCGGCACCTCCATGGTCGAGGGCCGCATCTCCGCCGGTGTCGTCGTCGGCGACGGCTCCGACATCGGCGGCGGCGCCTCCACCATGGGCACTCTCTCCGGCGGCGGCAAGCAGATCATCTCGATCGGCGAGCGCACCCTGGTCGGCGCCGAGGCGGGCATCGGCATCGCGCTCGGCGACGAGTGCGTCGTCGAGGCCGGCCTGTACGTCACCGCGGGCACCCGCGTCACCATGCCCGACGGCCAGATCGTCAAGGCCCTGGAGCTGTCCGGCGCCGACAACATCCTGTTCCGCCGCAACTCGGTCACCGGCGCCGTCGAGGCCCGCCCGTACAAGGCGAACTGGGGCGGCCTCAACGAGATCCTCCACAGCCACAACTGACCCGTGGGTCCCCGCGTTAACAGAGCGCGGGGGCCGTACGACAGTCATACAGGCGAGGGGAAGGTCGACATGATGACCATGGCGAGGATCAGCGCGATCAGCGGGATCGGCGAGACGCTCAGGGCCCGGTCGGTGCTCACCGGCGCGTTCGCCGTCGCGGCGGTGGTGCTCCCGGCGGGCGCCGCCGAGGCCGACGAGACGCACAGCCACTCGCACAACGGCCCGAAGGTCGCCCTCATCTCCACCGGGCAGATCGACGACCCGCTGGAGGACGTCCTGGAGCACGCCGCCATCCTCGGCAGCACCCGCACGACCGACTCCGCCTGACCCCGGCGCCGCCTGACCCCGGCACCACCGCACGGCCCGCCGCCCCTCCCGGGACGGCGGGCCGTCGCGCGTCTCTGGCATGATCCCCCTGCGCGACAGGAGGCCACGAGACAAGGACCCGCACCATGACCGAACAGCAGCCCGTCGCCCTCGTCACCGGCTCCTCCTCCGGGATCGGGGCCGCCGTCGCCCGCAGGCTCGCCGCCGCGGGCTACCGGGTCGCCGTCAACTCCGCCCGCTCCGTCGAGGCGGGCGAGAAGCTCGCCGCCGAACTCCCCGGCGCCCACTACCTCCGGGCCGACGTCTCCGACCAGGCCCAGGCCACCCGGCTCGTCGCGGACACGGTGGCGCACTTCGGCCGCCTGGACCTGCTCGTCAACAGCGCCGGGACCACCCGGTTCATCCCCCACGACGACTTCGAGGCCGCCTCGCCCGACGTCTGGCGCCACCTCTACGACGTCAACGTCATCGGCGTCTGGCAGACCGTCACCGCCGCCGTGCCCCACCTGCGCGCGGCGCGCGGCGCCATCGTGAACATCTCCTCGCAGGCGGGTGTCCGGCCCGGCGGCAGCTCCATCCCGTACGCGGTGACCAAGGCGGCCGTCAACCACATGACCCTGCTGCTCGCCAAGACCCTCGGCCCCGAAGTCCGCGTCAACGCCGTCGCGCCCGGCCTCATCGACACCCCCTGGTTCGACGGCGTCGAGGGCGCCGACGCGGCCAAGGAGCACGTCGCCTCCGTGGTGCCGCTGCGCCGGGTGGGCCGCCCCGAGGACATCGCCGAGGCCGTCCACGACCTGGCCAGGGCCTCGTACATCACGGGCGAGGTCCTCCTCGTGGACGGCGGCGGGCACCTGCTCGGCTAGCCGGCCGGGCCGTCAGCCTTCCGAGCGGCGCCGGCGAGCGCGGGCGAGCAGGCTCAGGGTGGTGCCGAGGGTGACCGCCGTCGCGCCCGCGGCGAGGGGCCAGGAAGCGGTGTAGCCGCCGGTCCGGGCCAGCTCGCCGCCCGCCTCGCTCTCCGCCCCGGCCGCCCCGGCCGTCCCGGCGGATCCGGCGGTCGCGCCCTGAGTGTCCCCGTCGCCCCCGCTCGCCGCGCCGGAGCCGGGGTCCGGGGACGGGGAACCCGTCGGGTCGGGAGTCGGCGTCGGATCGGGCGTGGGCGTGGGGGTGGGTGTGGGATCCGGGGTAGGCGTCGGATCGGGTGTCGGTTCCGGGTCCGGTGTCGGTTCCGGGTCCGGGGTCGGTTCCGGGTCCGGGGTCGGCTCAGGGTCCGGGCCGGGGTCCGGGCGTACGATCTCGGAATCCACCCAGTCGTCCGTCCCGGGGCTGTGGTGATCCGACACCGCCCCGTGGAACTTGAACTTCTGCGTCGCGATGTCCTCGGTGAACTTCATGCGCAGCGGGAAGCTGCTCTTCCCGGGCGGGAGGGGATAGTGCACCAGCGCCGGCGCCGAGGCCACGAGGTGGGGACTCTGCTCCCACGGCACCGTTCCCGGCGTCCGCCACACCCCGTCGACCATGATCTGGACGTGCACCTGGCTCGGCAGCATGCCGGGATCGTTGTCGTCGAAGTACCACTCCAGGTCACTCACGAGATCCGTCACCACCTCGCTCCCGGTGTTGTCCAGGGTGAGCGCGAACTCCTGCCAGTCGCCGCCCGCCACGAAGCGTTCCGGAATGCCGGTCACTACGGGAAAGACCAGGGCGGGGGCCGTCTTCCGTTCGCCCGGCACGTCGGAGGACGACACGGCCGGCGGGCCCGCCTCGCTCGCCAGCGCGGGGGTGGCCGCCCCACTCAGGGGGGCCAGGACCGAGACGGCCGCGAGGAGGGCAATGCGCGTGGATTTCAAGGGATTCGTCGTTTCGCCGGGGGCATGGGCACCATCCCACCCTGAGCCGCACCGGCCTCCCTAGGTAGATCATCCCGGTTGATCGACCCATAAAGGCGGTTTATCGCCCGACAAGCGTTAGAGGGACAGCTTGAAGCCGTCGTGGCTGCGGGCGAAGCCCAGCGAGGCGTAGAAGCGGTGGGCCTCCGTGCGCTCCTTGTTGCTCGTCAGCTGGACCAGCGCGCAGCCCCGGGCGCGGGCCCGGGCCACCGCGCGTTCCATCAGCTCCCGGCCCAGCCCGCCGCCGCGCCGGTCGGCCCGGATCCGGACCGCCTCGATCAGGGCCCGCTCGGCGCCGCCCTTGCCGAGCCCGGGGATGTACGTGGCCTGGAGGCAGCCGACGATCAGCGGACCGTCCGCCAGGACGAGGACCTCGTTGCGCGGGTCGGCCTCGATGTCCGCGAACGCCCGCTCGTACGCGGGGGTCACGGGCACCGAGGCCGGGTCCACCACCCGCTCCTCGTCGGCGAGCAGCGCGAGGACGGCGGGCAGGTCGGCACGGGTGGCGGGGCGCAGGATCATGGCCCGCAGCTTCGCACACCCGTGCCTGGGGTGTTACGGGCGGAAGCGCAGGACCTGCGGGTCGTGGTCGCTGTTCTGGTCCGCGAACTCGGCGTTGATGTGCACGCTGTCGTACGCGAAGTGGCGCACGCCGGGGCTGGTCAGGATCTGGTCCAGGACCTGGCTGTTGCCCTGGTAGACGTACGAGTAGCGCTCGCTGCGCGGCAGCGACGTGATCGCCGGGTACAGCGCGCCGCCGTCGGTCAGCGCCTTCGTGGTGCCGGAGAACTCGAAGTCGTTGATGTCGCCGAGGACCAGCACGTCGGCCTGCTTGTCCAGGGCGAGGACGTCCTTCACGAAGGCGTTCACGGCCTGGCCCTGGAGGAGGCGCTTGGCCTCCGAGGAGCGGGTCGGGGGCTGGTGGTGCGAGACGATGGACTCGTCGCCGCCCTTGGAGCCGAAGTGGTTGGCGACCACGATCACCGTGCGGCCGCGGAAGGTGAACTCGCCCGCGAGCGGCTTGCGGCTGTTCTCCCAGGCGGTGTTCGCCGGGTCGATCCGGCCGGGGGACAGGGTCAGGTGGGTGTCGCCCTTGGTGCCCGTGACGCCGGTCGCGGTCGTCGCGTCGCCGCCCGCGCGGTCCACGAAGGAGACCCGCTCCGGGTTGAAGAGGAAGACCTGACGGATGTTGCCGCCGGGCTCGCCGCCGTCCTTGTTGTTCTGCGGGTCGACCGAGCGCCACTCGTACGCCGGGCCGCCGGCCGCGACGATCGCGTCGGTGAACTTCTTCACCGTCTCGCCGGCCGTCACCGTGCCGTCGTTCTTGGCGCCGTTGTCGTCCTGGATCTCCTCCAGGGCGACGATGTCGGGCGAGGCCAGGTTCTCGACGACCGCCTTGGCGAGCGCGTCGAACTTCTCCTGCGGGTCGGTCGGGTCGAGGTTCTCGACGTTGTACGTGGCGACCGCCAGCTCGTTCTTGTGCTGCTTCTGGGTCACCTCGCGCTTCAGGCCGAGGCCCACGTGCTTGCCCAGGGTGTTCGCGACCAGGGTGTAGCCGCCGAACTGGTTGAAGTCCAGCGGGCCCTCGGTGGGGCCGACCAGCCAGTCGCCCACGTTCGCCTTGGGGAAGGGCTGCTGCGCGATCGGCGCGAGCTGCTGGATCTGGAGGCGGCCGGTGTTCTGGGAGTCGTACGAGCCGTAGACCGTGCCGCCGCGCAGGTTGGGGTTCTCGAACGGCTTCACCGACACCCACAGCTCGGAGTACGGGTCGGTGGCGCCGACCACCCGCGAGGAGCCGATGCGGACGTTGGTGCCCTCCAGGGACTCGTAGTAGTCCAGGGCGTACTTCTTCGGCTCCAGGGTGAGGCCGTTGATGGAGCCGCCGGCCGCCGGGTCGCCCTCCGGGGTGTACGCGGACGGCACGGACCAGGGCCAGATGGTGACGGGCGCCGGGACCTCGTTGCCCTTCGACAGGACCGTGACGACCGGCTTGGAGATCTGGGTCAGCGACTGGTTGCCCGAGGTCAGGCCGCCCGGCACGTACTCGGTCACCGAGCCGTTGACGCTGACCGCGTCGCCGACGGCGACCGTCGGCACGGAGCTCGTGAAGACGAAGATGCCCTCGCTGGTCGCGGGGTTGTCGTCGGCCTGCGGGTCCTGCATCCAGAAGCCGCGCGAGCCGTACGTGCGCACGCCGGTGACGATGCCGGTGACACCCGCGACCGGCTTGCCGGCCAGCGGCGAGACCCGGGTCGTGCCCTGGATGTCGTGGATGCGTACGGGGGCCGCGCCGGACGTCACGTCGTCGGCCGAGGCGGACGCGCCGCCCAGCAGGCCGGCGGCGAGCGCGGCGGAGACGACGGCGGCGACGGCGGCCGATCTCGGTATGGAGGAAGACATCAGGGAGCTCCGTGAGGGCTTGGAGAAACGATCGAAACGTTCTACGCGCGTCAATTTCGTTCCAGACCCTTCCACTTGTCAAGGGTCGGCGGGTGGTCGACGGGTGTACGAAGGCTGACGCGTCCGTGAACCGCCGGACCGCCCTCCGAATGCGTCTACGCTGAAAGGCGCTCACAGCGCCGCGCAGGCCCCCGCTCTCGTCGAGGAGAACACCCCAGATGGCACCCGACCGCCAGACCCTTCCACCCGTCCGCCTGCACTCGGACGCGGAGTTGGCGCGGGACGCCCTGGCCACCCCCCTCCTCGCGCGCGCCGTGCGGCTCGCCCGCTGGGCCGGACCGGAGACCCGGGTCGGGGCGGGCGGCGAGCTCGTCGACGAGCAGCTGCCCGCCGCCGCCGAGGTCCTCGGCCTGACCGGCGACCCGGACGCCGAGGCGTACGCGAGCGAGGCGTGGCGGCTCGCCGTGGACACCGGCCTCGTGGACGTCGAGGACGGCGCCGCCGAGGACGGGTCCGCCGAGGACGCGGACGGCGCCGCCGAGGACCCGGGCGCCGCCGACGGCACCGTCACCCCCGGCGAGAACCTGGCGCTGCTCACCGGCGGCTCCCCGCAGGACGTCCTGGCGATCTGGCTGGAGGGCTTCGACACCGTCTTCGCCGACGCCGCCGCGCCCTTCTTCGACGACCTCGACGACCTGGACGCGCTCGTCGGCGAGGACGGGCGGATCGACTTCGAGGCGCTGGACTGGGACCCGGAGGGCGAGGCCGAGTTCCTGGAGGGCGTGCTCGGCAACCTCTACCTGCTGACCGTCAGCGAGGGCGGCGCGGGCGAGGGCCCGGTGCCGCTGCCCGCGCTCGCCGCCTCGATGGTCGTCCCCGACGACATGGGCGAGCCCACCGACGACGTCCTGGAGCAGGTCTCCGACGCGATGATGCGGCTCGACGAGCAGTTCCGCGTGCTCGAACCGATCGGGCTGGTCGAGTACGACCCCGTCGACGAGGCCCTGATGGTCGAGGAGGGCGAGGAGCCCGCCCCGCCCGCCCCGAACCTCGACGACGAGGACGTCAGCCGCTACGGCATGGTCCGGCTCACCCCGCTCGGCCTGTACGGGGTGCGCGCCCGGATGCTGGAGGCCGGGCTGGCCGTCCCCGCGGTCGGCGAGCTCGCCGACCAGAGCGCCGACGTCCTCCTCGACGGCATCGCCGGCTACCCGCAGGACGCCGCCCGCGCCGAGACCGTCGGCTGGCTCGCCGCCCGCGAGCCCGGCACCGCCGCCCGTGACCTGCTCGCCGCGGCCCGGGGCGCCGACCCGGCCTCCCCGCTGCGCCGGCTGCACGCGCAGCAGGCCCTGTCGCTGGTCGGCGCCGAGGCCGAGCCGGCCGTCCGGGAGGTCCTGGACGACGCGCAGCTCGGCGGGCTCGCCCGGGTCTGGCTCGCCGAGCACGGCGCGGCGGACATCCCGGCCCCGCCGGAGTCGATGATCTTCTGGCTGGCCATCGACACCATCGCGGCGCACCTCGACTCCGACGGCGACCTGACCGAGCTTCAGGACCTCATCGAGGGCCTGACCAGCCGGCACGGCGGCTTCTTCGAGGCGGCCTGGCGGGTCGAGCACCCGGCGACGGCCGAGGTCCTGGAGGCCATGGGCCGCCTCCACCGCGACAAGCCCACGGCGAAGGAGGCCCGCAAGGCGGCCTTCAAGGCCCGCTCGAAGGGCTGACCGGCGGGCCGAAGGGAGCCGTCCCGCCCCTCACGTCCTCAGATACGAGGCCCCGTTGAGGTCCAGCACCGTCCCCGAGGCCCACTGGGCCTCGGGGGAGGCGAGCCAGCGGACGGCCGCCGCGACCTCCGCCGCGGTGCCGACCCGGCCGAAGGGGCTCTGCGCCAGGATCGCCCCGCCCTCCGGGCCCGCGAGCCGGGGCGCCACCCGCTCGGTCGCGAAGAAGCCCGGGGCGACCGAGGCCACCCCGATCCCGTGCGGGCCGAGGGCCACGGCCAGCGACTGGCCCAGGGCGTGCACGGCCGCCTTGGTGGCACCGTAGGCGGGATGGTCGGGCTCGCCCTTGAAGGCGCCGCGCGAGCCGATGTTGACGATCCGGCCGGGCACCCCCGTGTCGATCATCCGCCGGGCCGCCCGCTGGCTCAGATACGCGGTGCCCAGCAGGTTCACCGAGACGTGCCGCTGCCAGAGCTCCACCCACTCCTCGTACGGGGTGCTCGCGGGCGGGTGCGGCAGGTTGACGGCCGCGTTGTTCACCAGCACGTCGAGGCCGCCCAGCGCCTCCGCCGCCTCGTCCACGAGCCGCGCCGCGGCGGCCGGATCGGACACGTCGCCGCCGACCAGCGCGTGCCCGGTGCCCTCCAGGGAGTCGAGGGTCGCGCGGGCTTCCTCCGCGCGCGAGCCGTAGTGCACGGCCACCCGGTCGCCGTTGGCCGCGAAGGCGCGGGCCACCGCGCGGCCCAGGCCGCGCGAGGCACCGCTGACCAGAACGCGCCGGCCGCTCTGTGGCAGGTTCATGAAGGATCGCCTTTCTGTTCAACCGCCGTTTATACGGGGGCGCGACCGTGTGCCGCGACACCGGGTGACGACAGGGAGAAGAACCGTCATGTCTCTCAACCGCAGAGAGTTCGCCAAGAAGTCCGCCGCCACCGGCGCCGGCCTCGCGCTCACCGGCTCGGTCGGCGCGCTCGCCACGGCGCCGGAGGCGCTCGCCGCCGACGACCCGCAGGAGTTCGGCGGCCACGGCGAGGGCCACGGCCACGACCACGGGCACGGCCACGGCCACCGGCTCGGCTACGGCGAGCTGGTCGCGGACCCGGCCGGCGTGCTCGCCCTGCCCAAGGGCTTCACGTACCGCGTCCTCACCCACAGCGGCGTCACCCGCCTGGAGTCCGGCGAGTTCACGCCCTCCAACCACGACGGCACCGCCACCTTCGCGGGCCGCCGGGGCACCACGTACCTGGTCAACAACCACGAGCTCAAGGGCCCCCGCTCCGGCTGGGACCACCCGGTGCCGCTCACCGAGGGCCTGGTCTACGACCCGGCGGCGGCCGGCGGCTGCACGGTCGTCGAGGTGCACCGCGACGGCACCGTCGCCGAGTGGGTCGGCATCGCCGGCACCTCCACCAACTGCGCGGGCGGGCGCACCCCCTGGGGCACCTGGCTGACCTGCGAGGAGACCGAGGACCTGGCCGGCAAGAACGGCATGACCAAGGACCACGGCTACGTCTTCGAGGTCGACCCGCAGGACCACCGCGCCAACCGGAACCCGAAGCCGGTCAAGGCCCTCGGCCGGTACGCCCACGAGGCCGTCGTCATCGACCCCAAGCGCGGCCACGCCTACCTCACCGAGGACGCCTCCGGCCCCAACGGCCTGTTCTTCCGCTGGGTCCCGCCGAAGGGCTTCGAGCACGGCCGGGGCCGCCTCGCCACCCTCGCCGACGACGCCGGTGTCCTCCAGGCGTTCAAGTGCTTCGACTCGGCCGGCCGGTTCGTCGACGACCTCTCCCGCGCCACGAAGATCGGCACGGTCTACGGCGTGGACTGGGTCGACGTGCCCGACCGCGACGCCCGCAAGACCCCCGTCCGCAAGCAGTTCGGCGCCGGGGAGGTGACCCGCGCCCGCAAGCTGGAGGGCATGTGGTGGGCCGACGGCGGCACCTACATCGTCTCCTCGTACGCCCGTGCGGAGAGCCCCGGCGCCGCGCACGACGGCCAGGTCTGGTTCTACGACCCCAAGCGCCGCACCCTCACCCTCCAGGTGCTGCTCGGCGTCAACGCGGCCCCCGACGAGGACGGCGCCTTCGACGGCCCCGACAACATCACCGTCTCCCCGTACGGCGGCGTCGTCATCGCCGAGGACGGCGAGGGTGTCCAGCACCTCTTCGGCGCGACCGAGAGCGGCCGGACCTACCCGATCGCCCGCAACGACCTGAACGACAGCGAGTTCACCGGCGTCTGCTTCTCGCCCGACGGCGACACCCTCTTCGCCAACATCCAGGAGCCGGGCATCATGCTCGCCATCACCGGACCGTGGCGTCGGCAGCCCCGTCGCTGACGCCTGAGGACCTGGTGCCCCCATGGGCTGACACCTAACATGTCAGCCCATGGACGCTTTACGGCCGGTGGGCCGGACCCTGCTGCGCGACCGCGCGTACGAGGCGCTGCGCGAGGCCATCGTCCGCGGTGAGCTCGCGCCCGGCTCCGTGGTCAAGGACGCCGACCTCGCCGACCGCCTGGGCCTCTCGCGCGCGCCCGTGCGCGAGGCCCTGGTGCGGCTCGGCGACGAGGGCCTCGTGGAGACCAAGCCGCAGAGCTACACCCGGGTCACCCGGCTGGTCAGCCGGGTGGTGCGGGACGCCGCCTCCGTGGTGCGGGTGATGCACGAACTCGCCGCCCGCACCGCCGTGCCGCTGCTCGGCCCCGAGGGCATCCGGGCGATGCGCGAGGCCAACGCGCGCTTCGCCGAGGCCGTGCGCTCCTCGGACGTCGAGGGCGCGCTGCGCGCCGACGACGAGCTCCACGACGTGCTCGTCGGCGCGAGCGGCAACCACGCGGTGGCCGCCACCATCGACCGCTACACGCCCCTGATCCGCCGGGTCGAGCGCCGCCTCTTCGGTGACGCCGGGAGCTGCGGCTCCGCCGAGCTCCACGCGCGCCTGATCGACGCGTGCGAGGCGGGCGACACGGAGGAGGCGGTGCGGGTGACGACGGAGATATGGCGCGCCCTGGAGGAACTCGCCGACGAGGCGACGGACCCACCCGGCCGGCGCTAGCCGGCGCGGCGGCGGCTTCCGTCGTGACGACAACCGTGGTGGTGCCGGTGGTGGCGGTGGTTACCGTGGGCGTGACGAGCGGCCTCCCGACCGGCGCCCCGTGGCGTTCATATGACTATTCCGGTGTTCGCGTGAACGCGGGGGTCGAGGGGTAATGCTCGGCCGGACGACAGCCCCCCG